>NZ_CP014163.1:1220933-1526166 GCF_001543245.1 Aerococcus urinaehominis | reverse complement strand
GCTTGACCAGGGGTAATGGCCCGCACTGGCTGGGCAAAGGTCACCTTGGCCTGGCCGTCAGCTAAGATATCCACATGAACGGGAACATCTTTTTGCCGGTAGCGAAACTTGGCTGTACAGTCAAAGGACTGGTCGTCAAAGTCATCATCAACAAAGGATAGATCAGAGGCTAAGAGATAGTCACTATACAGATTAGGATGGTGGTAGCCTTGGCCCACGTAGAGGACGTTCTTAGTCTGGTCCTTACCAATAGCAAACCAGGGTTCATTAGCATCCGTATCCTTGACACCGCCAATTCCCAGTCCCTTACGCTGGCCAATCGTATAATACATGAGGCCGGCATGCTGACCCATTTCTTTACCATCTAAGGTCAACATAGGTCCCGGTTGGGCCGGTAGGTAGTTAGACAGGAATTCCTTGAAATTCTTTTCACCAATAAAGCAGATACCGGTGGAATCCTTTTTCTTGGCGGTAGCCAAACCTGCCTCCGCGGCAATTTGCCGTACTTGAGGCTTTTCTAGGTGGCCTAACGGAAAGAGGACCCGCTTTAGTTGGTCCTGGCTCAATTGGTTTAAGAAATAGGTCTGGTCCTTATTGTCATCAGCCCCCCGTAAGAGCCGAACCTTACCATCAGGATCACGTTCTAGCTGGGCATAGTGGCCGGTTGCCACATAGTCAGCGCCTAACTCTAGGGCATAATCCAAGAAGGCCTTAAATTTAATTTCCTTGTTACACATAACATCGGGATTTGGCGTCCGGTCACGTTTATATTCATCCAAGAAATAAGTAAAGACCTTGTCCCAGTATTCTTTTTCAAAGTTAACAGAATAGTAAGGAATGCCAATCTGGTCGGCAACAGCCTTAACATCAGCATAGTCTTCCTCTGCAGAACAAAAGCCATTTTCATCGGTATCATCCCAGTTTTTCATGAAAATACCAATGACATCATAGCCCTGGTTTTTAAGCAGGAGGGCTGTCACTGAGGAGTCTACCCCACCACTCATGCCAACAACAACTTTAATATTTGACTTATCTTCCATAACATCACCATCTTTCTGACAAAAATTTACGATTGAAGGTCGTAGTTTTTGTTATGTAAGATATACCCGGCCATTATACGCGCTTTTCCAGCTTTTGACAAGGCAGATACTTACTAAAAGAAAGTATCAGTCGCTAGTCTACTTGGACCAATACCCCGTTTTCAACTAAGAAATCAAAGATATAATCAACCTGCTTGGCCAAATCGACCATAAGATCATTTTGGTAAACATTAACAGCCTTTAACCCCGCCTTGTTGGTGGTAGCTAGCTGCAATTTATCCACATCTTTACCCACAGTAATTTTTAAAATAACTGCCTGGGCTGACTTAAAATCAGCTTGAACCAAGCGCTCATACTGATAATTGCCCGCCTTAGAAGCGGAAAAGCTATTATCCCTTAGGGTATAAGCCTTACAATTTGGGGCAACAGCGAAGCTGCGCCCACTCCCTTTTAAGCTGGCTGTTTTTGCTAGAGCCATATTATCTTCCTCACATTTCTAACATTTTATTAATTAATTGGTCAATCTCCTGGTAGCTAGTCATATGACTAAAGGAAATTCGTAAACTTTCAGTAATTCGGTCACTTTCCTGACCAAACATGGAAACCAGGGTCGGACTGGGCTGGAGCGAGCCAGCTGAACAAGCTGATCCCGCCGACAAATAAAATTCAGCCAAGTCAAATTTAATCAAGGCAATTTCACTCTTGTGGCCAGGCCAATAGATATTTAAAACATGGGGCAGTTCAACTTGGTCGGGACCGTTAATTTCAAACTCTAAGCCTGCTGCCTTGGCCTGGTCAATAAAGTATTGGCGTCGGTCTGCTGTTGCCTGGTAAATCCCCTGGCTATCTGCCTGCATATCGCCAATGGCCTGGCCCAAGCCCTTAATTAAAGGTAAACTTTCCGTCCCTGCCCGCAGACCCATTTCCTGGTTGCCTCCATGCAAATAAGGCTTAAAGTTTTGCTTAGCCTGGCGATAATACATAAAGCCAATGCCCTTAGGCCCATAAATCTTGTGAGCGGACATGGACAAGGCATCAATATGCATGGCTCCAACATCTATTTCGATATTCATATAAGCCTGGACAGTATCCGTATGAAAGAAGAGGTCGTAGGTCTGACAGAAATCACCAATGGCCTTTAAATCTTGCACACTCCCAACTTCATTTTGACCAGCAATGATTGACACCATAATAGTATCCGGTCTGATGGCCGCCTCTAATTCAGCTAGGCTGATATGCCCGCTACTATCCAAGTCTAAATAGGTGACCTCAAAGCCCTGGTCTGCCAAGTAAGCCAAACTTTTAGCCACACTAGGATGTTCAGCAGCAGTCGAAATAATATGTTTACCTTGGTCAGCCAGTCGATAGGCCGTCTGAATAAGGGCTGAATTATTGGCTTCAGTCCCGCTAGATACAAAGATAATATCTTGGGGACTGGCATTAAGACTACTAGCAATCTGCCGGCGCACCTGGTCAATTTCCTGGTTGGCAGCCCGGCCCAAAGCATAGGTAGCCGAGGGATTACCAAAATCCTCTGCCCAACTCTTGGCCATAGTTGCTTGAACATTTTCAGATACGGGCGTCGTTGCTGCATAGTCAAAATAAGCCATTTGATAAAATCCTTTCTATTTTAGCGCACTATCAGGAAATTCCTTTTCTGGGAAGAGATAAGCCAGAACGGCTGTAGTCACCCGCACACCTGGCCCTTGGGCAGGATAAACATGCATCATCATCATCGGGTTAAAATTAGCCTCAATCAAACCATAGTTAACCTGGTCTGGTTGACTATTAGCTGGTTGCTCTAGGTCATCAATCATGATATCCAAGCCAGTAATCTGAACATCAAGGGCCCTAGCCATCTCTTCAGCAATTTGTTTATAAGTTGGATGGATACGGTCAGTGACGTCTACTGAGTCGCCACCAGTAGAGATATTAGAGTTATCACGGAGGTAAACCCGGTCGCCTGCAGGAATCACCGAATCAAAGTCATACCCCTGCTGGTTGAGGGTAATAGCTTCTAAATTACCTAATTGAATAAATTCTAAGGGTGTCCGGTGGTCGTGACCTCTAAGAGGGGATTGGTTTTTCTCTGCAACCAATTGACGCACACTTGATTGGCCATCACCGACCACATTGGCTGGAATCCGCAGTAAGACTGCCAAGCACTTACCATCTAAGACAAAAAATCGGTATTCAGTACCCGGTAAATAATCCTCTAGCATGACGCTGGTGTCCTCTTTAAATGCTTCCTCTAAGGCTGGTAGCAATTGGTCAGCTCGGGCCCCTTGCTTGAAGACGGAAATGCCAATTCCCATATTAGTAGACTTCGGCTTAACCACTATCGGTCGGTCTTCATAAAGAGCAATCGCCGCCTTAGCCGCCTCTAACGACTGATAGGCGTCCGAATGGGGCACAGGAAAACCCGCCTCAGCTAGAATCTGCTTGGTTACTTCCTTATTTTCTAGCAAGTAATGGGTGACATAGCTATCTTTGCTGGTAATATTACCATTTTTCACATATTCAATATGGTCAGCTAATTTAAAACGTACGAGCTGGTCATCGCGGTCCATAATTTCAAAGCGAATGCCATACTGAATGGCGTCGGCCAAGATAATTTGCGTTGATAGCTCCATATCAGCAAAGCCACCCAATTCATAAGGACGAGCGAGCGCATCTTGGTGGGCTACCTTGGCTAAGTCTAAGCCCGATTGCAGCCATGCTTCGACATCTGGGTACTTGGCCACAATTTGCGCAGCTGGGGTGAGCTGGTGGTCTT
This sequence comes from Aerococcus urinaehominis, assembly GCF_001543245.1. Taxonomy (GTDB): domain Bacteria; phylum Bacillota; class Bacilli; order Lactobacillales; family Aerococcaceae; genus Aerococcus; species Aerococcus urinaehominis. The sequence goes on along the minus strand of NZ_CP014163.1, from coordinate 1,522,350 downwards.
CGAAACGCGCTAAAACGCGCTCTAGCTGATCCTTAATCTGGTCAGGAGCTGCAATAGCCGCTAACATCTGGCGCATACCTTGGGCAATAGCTAAGCCTTCTTCCTTGAGGGCCGTTTCTTGCCGAGGGTCTTCTTCCGCAACTTGGGTTTTTAAATCAATGCCCAGCTTAACAGCATCCATATCCGGATCCTCATCCAGCCACACTAAATAAAGGATAAAGTAGGCCATGAAGGCAATATCACTTTCGCTTAGGCCATAAGCTTGGTCACCCTGAATATCCATATTCCTAAATTCTAAGTAGCGGATACCCTTTTCCAATAAATCCTGGGCCTGGTTAGCCCCCCGCAGACGCACATTAGAATAGAATTCTTTTTCAGCATAGAGGCGGCCGTCAGCCACATTGGCTGCTAGCGTTTCTGCATAGTCTATTAGGTTATCATAATTAAAATCAACATCAGCTTTGTTAATATAGCCCAAGTGCGAATTGCGCAAAGACCGTGCTGGTCGGTCAAAACGGTCACTTGCTTGCTGGTAGAATGAATCGTGGGCATAAGGAGACGCCCCGAAGAGATAAATTACCACCCATTGATAGCGTAAGAATTTACGGGCCAAGGCCAGGTAAAATTCTGATTTAAAGGACTTATAGTCCCTTGCTTGGTCAGGATCCTGAGCTTGATAGTAGGCATGAATAAAGTCATCGTTTAATTCAAAATTAAAATGGATCCCAGAAATCATCTGTAACTTTTTACCATAGGCCCCTACTAGGTATTCCCGGTAGTCAACTGCCTCCGGATCATCGAGGGCAGCTACCCTAATTTGGTCATCAGCCGGCAGGACGGGTGGCATAGAATAAGGCCAGATCATCTCATCATTGTCTAGCGCTCTATTAGTCACCTCATGGATGGCGCGCAACCAGTCCATCACAACTTGGTGGTTATTAGTAATTGGCGGCGTCACTAATTCCAGCTGCGACTCAGCAAAATCTCGCTGGATATAAACATTTTGGCTGGACCCATCCACTCTTGGGGGATGAGGCGTTTGCGCCAAACTACCATCAGGATTAATCCGATGGCCTTCCTTTTCTACACCAATTGAGTATTGTTGGAAGAGCTGGCTCATTTTCGCATCAGTGATAAATTTTTGTAATTGGTTCATTGCAGTCCTCTCCATCCTTAACTATAGGTCATATTTTATCATTATTCTGCCAGTCTTTGAACTTTTTCCCCTTGAGCGGGGTCATATTTAAAAACGACCAGATGTGCTAAGATAGGCATACTAGACTTATAGAAAGAAGGTCTCCCATGTCTCTAAATCAGCAAGCCCCACTAGCCTACCGCATGCGTCCCCAAAATATTGACCAAGTTTTAGGGCAAAACCATCTCGTAGGCCCGGGCAAAATAATCCGCCGCATGGTTGAAGCCAAGCGGCTATCATCTATCATTCTCTACGGCCCACCTGGTACGGGTAAGACCTCTATCGCGACCGCCATAGCAGGATCTACTAAACTTGCCTTTCGCCAGCTAAATGCTGCTACTGATTCTAAAAAAGACCTCCAGGCGGTCGTTGATGAAGCTAAGTTTTCTGGTGGTATTATTTTACTTTTAGATGAAATCCATCGCTTAGATAAAACCAAGCAAGATTTCCTCCTCCCCCACCTAGAAAATGGCCTAGTTACCCTGGTTGGTGCTACCACCGAAAACCCCTATATTGCAATTAATCCAGCCATCCGGTCCCGGACACAAATTTTTGAAGTCCACAAACTTAAAGCTGAAGATATTGCCCAAGGTCTAGACCAAGCTCTAGCGGATAAAGACCGCGGTTTGGGTGGGATGAATATAAAATTGACTGCTGATGCGCGTGACCACCTAGCCCAGGCTGCCAATGGCGACTTGCGGGCTAGTCTTAATGCCCTGGAACTAGCTGCTCTGTCAACACCGGCTGATGACCAGGGCGTCATTGAAATTAATCTGGCCATTGCCGAAGAGTGCTTGCAGAAGAAGGCCTTTGACCACGATAGTAAGGGCGACCTCCACTACGATGTGGTGTCTGCTTTGCAAAAGTCCATTCGCGGGTCAGACCCTGATGCCGCCCTGCTCTACGCAGCTAGACTGCTTGCAGCCGGCGACTTGACCAGCCTCTGCCGCCGCCTTTTGGTAACGGCCTACGAAGATATCGGCCTCGCCAATCCCCAAGCCTGTGAACGAGCCGTCTTAGCGGTTCAAACTGCCCAACAAGTCGGTCTCCCCGAGGCTAGGATTCCACTGGCCCATGCTATTATTGACTTGGCCCTATCCCCCAAGTCTAATTCTGCTATCCAAGCTATTGACGCTGCCTTAGCTGATGTTAAAGCAGGCAAGGGTGGCCAGGTGCCAGACCACCTACGTGACGGTCACTATCAAGGCGCTAAAGACCTGGGCCGAGGCGTCGGTTACAAGTTCCCCCATGACTATCCAGGCCATTATGTCGACCAAGATTACCTACCAGACACCTTACGGGGTAAACATTACTACCAAGCTGTCCACACCGGTAAGTATGAGCAAGCCCTTGACCACCACCGCCAGCACCGAAAATAATCCTAGCCAGTGGCAGGCTCTTGCATCAAGTCATTATTCGTGGTAAAGTAAGCATGTAGAAAGCACTGATGTGTTCGTGCCCTCTTAATGTGTTGACCGAACAAATCATACTATCTAGGGAACCATGAATTCTGATGGCTGCTAAGCCTTATCACGAGGAAAGCAAAAGTCGGATAGTGGTTCCCACCTGCTAATTACTTGCGGGTTCAATACAGATAGATTTTGCACGGCACAATCGGTATTCTATATAAATAGTTTTACTATTTTCACCGGCAGGCAACTGCCGGTTTTTTTGAATACAAAACCCCGTCAGCTAAATTAATTTAACTGACGGGGTTTTAGCTTATTCACTAATTTTATTTTCTAGATCAGTACGGACAACCAAGACATCGCATGGTGCGTGGCGAATCACATAATCAGAAACAGAGCCGATAAAGAGTCGCTCTACCGCATTGAGACCAGTCGCACCGAGCATAATCAAATCAATCTGCTCTTCTGGTACAATTTGCTTAACAATTTGAACCTTGGGTGACCCATAGTCCACCAGAGTAGTCACCTGGTCAAGGCCGGCCGCCGCCGCTTCAGCTTGGTAGCTGGCCAATAATTTTTCAGCTTGCGCCTCTAGATCATCAATAAAATTGCCCTCATAACCGCCTGGTGTGGCGACCGCTCGCGTATCAATAATATGAGCAATTGTTAAGGATGCCTGGTTCCTTTTAGCTACCTCAATCGCCTTTTTAAAGGCTAATTCAGCCTCTTCAGACCCATCAATTGGCGCTAAAATGTGTTTATATTCTTGGAACATCATTAATTCCTCCTTAACTCTAATCTATTTATCAGCTATTTTAGATATTACCTAACGCAACTGTGTCGCGTACAATCATCAATTCTTCGTCAGTTGGGATGGTGTAGACAGCCACTTTAGAAGATGCTGTTGAAATTTTCGCTTCGTCCCGTGTTTGGTTAGCTTCTTTGTCTAACTCAATACCTGCCCACTCCATGCCTTCAAGGACGCCTTGACGGAAAGTGATTGAGTTTTCACCAACACCAGCAGTGAAGACAATCACATCGGCGCCGCCTAAAACAGCTAGGTATTGACCGATATATTTCTTAACACGGTCATAGTAGATTTCAATCGCAACTTTAGCACGCTCGTTGCCGCCATTAGCTGCTTCTTCAACATCACGCATGTCAGAAGAAACACCTGATAGACCCAATAGGCCTGATTCCTTGTTCAGGATATTGATCATTTGGTCGATGTCAATATTCTCTTTCTTCATAATGTACTGTAATAATGAAGGGTCGACATCACCAGACCGAGTCCCCATGGTAATACCGGCAAGTGGTGTGAAGCCCATTGATGTATCAACAGATTTACCACCATCTACAGCGGTAATTGAACCACCATTGCCGACATGGCAAGTAATGATTTTTAAATCTTCGATGTTTTTACCTTCTAACTCAGCAGCCCGCTGTGCCACATATTTGTGTGAGGTACCATGCGCGCCATAGCGACGTGCTTGATAGTCTTCATAGTACTTGTAAGGTACTGAGTACAAGTAAGCTTTTTCTGGCATAGTAGTGTGGAAAGAAGTATCAAAGACACCAACAGTTGGTTTGCCAGGTAATAATTTTTGGAAAGCCCGAATAACCTTGGCTTCAGCTGGATTATGTAATGGGGCAAATTCAGCTAAATCTTCAACTTTTTGAATTTCTTCTTCACCTAATAAGGCTGATGACTTAAAGTGCTCGCCACCAGCAACAATACGGTGACCAGAGCCAGCAATTTCATCGTAGTCGGCAATGATATCTAACTCATTTAATTTTTCTAATAAATAATTAATGGCGATTTCATGGTCAGCAATATCTAACTTATCTTCAAATTTGTTGCCATCATATTTAATGGTTACAAGTGAATCAGCTAAACCAATTCTTTCAATTAAACCTGACGAGATTACTTCTTCTGAAGGTACTTCATAGATAGAGAATTTTAAACTAGAAGAACCAGCATTAATGGCAAAGACTTTTTTTGACATATTAATACTCCTTTTGCTTTTTAATTCGCTTACATAAGCCTTAATTACATTATAGCAAATCTTGGGCCCACTTGCTAAAACTGTTTACAAAATCCAGCATTCTTTTCTCATCCTTTAAGCTCGGCAGGTCCCCAATCAGGACATTACTTGCTTGTTTGGCCTGGTCGCCAGCCTTCTGTACGACTAATATCGCCTTTTGGGCTCGCCGGTCCTTAAATAAATTCGTCGGTAATTTTAGAAAGGCCTGGAAATATCCCTGGCTGTTAATGGCTTTTACCAGGTGGCTGGAGGCTTCCTCCTCAAAAAGTTGAGCTGGAACAATAAATAAGCCCCAGGCATTGGCCTTCATATAATTCATGGCCTGTTCAACTAAGAGATAGTGGGCGTAGGCATGACCAGATGCAAAAGCTGATTGGTAGCTAGTTGCTACCTGGTCAACTGGATAGTAACCCACTGGCAAATCGGCAACAACTAAGTCAACTGGCGGCACCATCAGGTTTTGTAGTGCATCACCCAGGTATATTTTTGCTTCTTCCCCCTGTAAGTAAAGGGATTTTTCCGCTAAAGAAAGCATGAGGTCATCATTATCATTTAGATAACCTTGGGGTTTAAAGCCATTTTTCCGTAAATGGTCTACCACCACTGCATACAAGTTGGCCTGGCCAGCAACAGGATCAAAGACCAATAGGGCCTGGTCTTTATCGTGGTTGGCGAGGAGCTTAACCGCCATATAGGCTAGTAAAATAGCAATGGCTTCTGGAGTAGTTTGATAATTAGCCGGCAATTGATCCTTTTTACTACCCTCAATTAAGGCAATTTGGATGGCCTTACGCATTTCTTCTTTGTCCATATTTTGCCAATCACTTTGTTGGTAGACCTGGTCTAGCTGCCTAGCCAAGTCGTCACCAGGCTGGCCATCTATCTGCTGGGTCTGACCCAAAGCCAGATTTTGCAAACTTTCATGCAAGGCCTCTAAATAGGAGAAGTCCAGGTCCTTGCTGAGGGCTTGGGTTGATTGGTCAATCAGGTCATACATTTCTTTTATTTTATCCACAGACATGAAGTCACCTCAATCTTACTTTTCCATTAATTTTAACATAGGACCACTTGTCCAGCACAAATTCTGATTACTTGTACACAAAAAAAGCGCGATGCTTAATTTAAACATCGCACTTTAATAAAATTTTCTCCATACTTTCTCCATAGGGTACGGAGCAAGGCTCAAAAGCTTGATATAATAGCTTATGCTTCTGCGCCAACTGGGTATACAGAAACTTGTTTTTGATCGCGGCCCTTACGTTCAAAACGTACCACGCCATCAACTAAAGCGAATAATGTATCGTCGCCACCACGGCCAACGTTAACACCTGGATGGATTTTAGTACCACGTTGACGGTATAAAATTGAACCACCAGAAACTTCTTGACCATCAGCACGTTTAGCGCCTAAACGTTTAGCTTGTGAATCACGACCGTTGGCTGTAGAACCGCCACCTTTTTTAGTCGCGAAGAATTGTAAATTCATTTGTAACATTAAGTTTGCCTCCCTAATTTATATTTTTTTCTTTAACCTGAATAAAGTCGCCGTAGCTTGCCTGCATATCATCAGCTAGTGCTAAAAAGAGTTGTTGGAACAAGAGCTGACTAATCTCTTTTTGGTCAAGAGACAAGTTTTCCGGTAGGCTAACATAGAGATAACCCCCTTGCTCTTGGTCTGCTTCCACAATTGGCTCCAGCTGGCTCATGCGCTTAAGGTTATTAACCATGGCAATTGTTAAAGCCGAAACACCAGCGCATACTAGGTCTTGCCCATAAGGACCAGATTCAGCATGGCCAGACATCTCTAAAGCTACGAATTGCTGTCCCTTTTTATAAAAATGGACATTAATCATAACTAGGCGTTAATGGCATCAATAACAACTTTTGTATAAGGTTGACGATGACCTTGCTTGCGGTGAGAGTCTTTTTTCTTCAAGTATTTGAAAGTTGTTACTTTCTTTTGTTTACCTTGTTTTTCCACAGTCGCTTCTACAGTTGCGCCCTCAACAAAAGGTGTTCCCACCTTAACTTGGTCGCCACCTACAAATACAACTTGGTCAAAAGTAACCTTTTCACCGGCTTCAGCTTCTAATTTTTCAATATAGATTGCTTGGCCCTCTTCAACTTTTACTTGTTTACCACCTGTTTGGATAATTGCGTACATTGTCGCACCCCTTTCTTTTTTCTTAGACTCGCCAGCTTAAGTACCCAAATCGGGTTTTAAGACTTAAGTCCGAGCGGTTGTAGCTGCGGTGCACAGAACAACATTGATATAATAACAAAACGACACCATCTGGTCAAGGTTTTTATCCTTGCTTTTTTACTATCAGTGGCTGTGGCTAATTAAGCAGTTAGATGTGCTATAATAAAAACCATTATCGTTCATTATTTGGGGGTATTGGGATGCACGAACTACTAAAGCTTCAAGACCAAAGACACTTATCCTTAATTACGCTATTTTATTACAACCAGCAACCTTTGGACCTAAGCTATCTTGCTCAGGAAATGAATTTATCTGAGCGCACAGTGAGTGAGTTAATTACAGAGACTAATAATCGTTATACCTACCTAACTATCCAAGCTCGACCTGACCAAAGCTTAGAGCTTCTATTTCAAGAAGGCATTAATATAGATTCCTTTTTCCATGACCTCTATGCCCAATCAACTGCTTACCAGTTGATTGAATATATATTTTTTAACGAAGCTTGTAGTATCAATGATTTAGAAAAACAAATGACGATTAGTCGTTCTTCCATCCAGCGTACCCTCAGTCAGATTAGATCTGTCTTGCAAGCAAACTTTTCAATTACAATCTCACGTAGCCCCTACCGCCTTGAGGGTAGAGAAGCTGATATTCGTTATTTTTATACCCATTATTTTATGGAAAAGTATGAAGGAAGTAATTGGCCCTTTACTTTTAACTTACAGGATTTTGATGACCTTATTCAAGACGTAGCCCTAGAAATTAACTATAATGACTACTTTATCGATTACCGCCATCTGCGCTTTTATATAGCGGTCAACTTCTTTCGTTACCAGGCTGGTCATTTAACTGAAGATTTTACCGATAAGGCGGAACAAGTGATTGAACAACTTAGTCCCCAAGTATTAGACCGCCTCCAACAATTCTTTGGTCAAGCTATGACTCCTGCTTTAGCCAAGCAAATTTTTGGCAGGCATGTTGCCCGAGATTTTTATTATACGATTGCTGAAATGCATGAAAAACTGCCTCAAAATAACTACTATAGCCAACTCAATGCCATGTTCGTACAACAAATGGATTTGGTGTGCCAAGAATTCAACATGACCCTAGCCAATCGAGATCTAGTGATCTTAGAAATGCATAATTCTTATTTTCTAAATACCAATCCTGGCAACCGCAAGTATATCCTGCATAACCACAGCGCAATAATCATTAGCGATCTGCGCCAACATTATCCTAAAGTTATTGATTTATTAATTACTAGCTACCAAAATGTTCCTGCTAGTAAGCGTAATCTTTTCCGCATAGATCGGGCCCTCCACCAAATTATTGTGAGTTCAGCTGCCACAGTTTGGGAAGATTTCTTTTATCAAATCCAAGCCCAACTTCCTAAAGTTAAAATTGCCATTATCAATATCGCTCGCCTAGCTCATATCCATATTATTAAGGAAAATCTGAATTACTGGTTTGGTCAAGCCATAGAATTTGTGACGCCCAACCAGCTCCACTATGGACAAGACCAGATGGTAACCATTGATGCCGATATTATTATATCAGCCAGTTCAGTTCAAGTTGCTGACCATGTCCACTATATTTCCATCAGAGAAACTATTACCTATAACGAAATAAATCAAATTATGGCCGCTATCCTTGCAGTCAGGAACCAAGCAAAATTGAAATAGTAATTTAAAAAGCTAGCCCCACTCGGACTAGCTTTTTATTATAAAAATGATTCAGATGAAATAATGCGACTACCATAGCTTTCACCAAAGCTAGTATCATGGGTCACGATCAAGATACCCTTACCTTGGCTAGCGATATCTTTAATTAATTCACCAACCTGGTCGGCAGATTGCCGGTCTAGGGCTGAAGTTGGCTCATCAAAACAAATCACATCGGGACTAAGCATCATAGCCCGAGCAATGGCCACCCGCTGCTTTTGGCCCCCAGACAAGGTAGATGGCATGACATCAGCCTTATCAGCCAGGCCCATACCAGCTAATAGGGTTAAGGCCTGGTCAGTCAGGCTTGCTTTATCAGCTAGCTCTTGGGCCAGAGGTGCTTCAAGTAAATTTTCTAATACCGAAAAGTTGGGGAAAAGTTGATAGTCTTGAAAAACCATTCCTAATTGGTTCTGGTAGCGGCGCTGACTGTTACGGTCTGTATAGACTGCCTCTTTACCGTTATCTTGGCAGAGGATATCGTCATTAATTTTAATGGTGCCGCGGTCCGCTTCCTCTAGATTGTTAAGCAGACGCATAAAGGTCGTCTTTCCAGTTCCTGATTTCCCTAGTAATATTACAATTTCGCCGGGCGCAATTGAAAAATCGACGTCTCTAATCACTTGGTTACCGTTGTAGGCCTTGCATAGGCCAGTTACTGTTAAAGTCATACTAACCACCTACCATTCTGTTTTACTTTCGATTTGTTTCAAGAATAAGGTCACAATTGCTGTCATTATCAGATAAATTACACCTACTGCTAAATAAGGTAGCAGCGAGGCATAGTTATTAGCCGCAATTGAACCTGCTCGTAGCAATTCACCTAAACCGATGACATATACTAATGAAGTATCTTTAACTAGCGCAACGACCTCATTACCTACCGATGGCATAACAATCCGCATCACTTGCGGCAGAATAATCCGCCGGAAGCCCCGTAAACGGCCTATACCTAATACGGAAATAGACTCGAATTGTCCCTTTGGAACCGAGGCAATCCCACCACGGAAAATTTCAGTGAAGTAAGCCGCGTAATTAATAACGAAGGCAAAAAGCGCTGCTGGCAAGCGGTCCATGGTCACACCGATAAAAGGTAAACCAAAGAAAACCACCATCAACTGTAACATTAACGGACTACCACGCATGATAAATACATACATTTCAATAATCGCTTGCAACCATTTAGGACCAAATACCCTAAAGATGGCGATAATAAAGCCTAATGGAATAGATAGGAGGAGGACCACCACGAAGATTAAGACGGTCAACTTCAAACCATTTAATAAGGATGGCATAATTTCTTTTATAATCGACCGATCCTTAGCCTGGTTATTTTCCCCGAACCACTTCGCATAAATCTTATCGTAGCGGCCATCTTCCTTAAGGGTTGCCATCCCGCGATCAATGGCTGCTTTCAAATCAGTATCTCCCTTGCGCAGGCCTACGCCCATAGGCTCGATAGAGGTCTCATCAATAAAGGTTGTATAGTTTTCCAGCCCTTTTTGGTTGAGCACATAAAGGGCATAAACCGAACCAGCATAAGCAGCATCCACCCGGCCAGCATCTAAATCACCAAAAACTTGGTTATATGAAGGATATAACACCGGAGGGCCATCAAGACGATGGAAAAGATTGTTAGGCCAGTTCTGCATAAACTCCAAAGCTGTTGAGCCAGACTGGGTGGCCATCGACTTGCCAGCTAAATCTTCTAGTTCCTCAATACCTGATCCTGCTTTAGAAATCACCAGCTGTCCTGATTCAATATAAGGGTCTGAGAAGAGTACCTTATCTTCCCGCTCTGGTGTGATGCCGTAGCCATTCCAAATCATGTCGATATTACCTGAATTTAACTCTGTCTCCTTGAGGCCCCAATCAATTGGTTGGAAGGTTAAATCCCAGTCATACATAGCAGCAATTTCATTAGCCAAGTCTATATCAAAACCGACTAATTCACCATTACCATCACGAAAACCCATGGGTGCGAAGGTATCATCTAGCCCTACTACATAAGATTGGCCATAGGTTGGATCATTTTTAAAAGCCTCATCTGCATATACGAGATGATGGCTTCCCACCACCAATTTACCAAGTACTAACACGAATGACATCAGGGCGACGATAAATCGTTGCCCTATTTTTTGTTGAGTCATCACACTCACCCCTTTTCTGTAAAATAATAAATAAAAAAGTCCTTTCGTAAAAACGAAAGGACATTAGAAACATAATAATGTGGTGCCACCTTTTTTCACGATAAGCTCACACTTATCGCCTCAGTGTGTCAACAATTGACAGCATGGTTAACGGCATTACCCGGTATCACATTTAGGTGACCAGCTCATGGGTGTGTAGATGTTCTGCTTATACCTGTTCTCAGCTACCAGGCTCTCTAAGATAAGCGACAAACAACCTCTTCCATTCGAAGCTTTGTAAATATTAATCATATTATAAACAAGTCTTAATTTTTTTGCAAGCCTTTTTAAGATTGAATCCAACTAGCAAACTTTTCCAGACTCCAATGCAAGATAAAAATAATTAAGGCATTGAATAACACGGATGGGAAAAGATAGGTTAATAAGTAGTGGGCAAATTGATCAGCCTGAAAGTTAAGCAAGCGGTAAATCGCAAAGATTAAGAGCTGATAGCTTAAATATAGTAATAATGTCATTAACCATACTGAAAAGAAGTTGCGTGGTAAGCGTTGAAAAATATAACGGGCCAGGTAAATAAAGACCGGGAAAATAAAGAGATTGATTCCTAAGATACCCGCGTAATAGGCATCATACAAAAAACCAATAATTAATGCCATATAATACAAATTATCACTTTCTGTATAGATGGCTAATATAATAAAGGTAATTAAGCAAAAAGCTGGTACTACTAGATAAGATACATGGTGAAGCATCACTTGTAAGACATTAGCTGCCACACCATCCACAATTAACATGGCTAACAGTAGCAAAAAAGGCAGAAAAATCCGACGTAACCAACTAGTCATTTGCGCTAGCCTCCTCTGGATTTTCACCAGTAGCTTGGTTGCGGTTAGACTCCAAGACCACAAAAACCTTGCGAATATCTGAATAATCGGCAGCTGGCTTAATACGAGCCTGTTGGGCCAAACCAAATTCATCTTCTTTGGCAGACACCACTTGTCCAATTGGTAAGCCTTCTGGAGAAATGCCACCCAGACCATTAGAAACAACTAAACTGCCCTTTTTAATATCCGCATCCCGGTCAATTTGGGTCATAATTAACTCATTATTGGCCCGGTCATAAGATTCAATAATACCATGGACAATACGGCCATCTAACTGTATAGAAGCTGACACCTGCATTGATTGCGGATTATCAGTTGTCATCAATCGGACTTTAGCTGAGTTAGGTGCGACTTCAACGATACGGCCAACCATTCCTGAATCAGCTACCACTGACATGCCCTCTTCAACTTGGTGGTTAGACCCTAAGTCGATGGTTAAATAATCCAGCCAGTTATTAGGTGTGCGGGTAATAACCGAACCAGCAATCACTGTCTTGTTTACCAAGGTCGGTTCCAAAGCTAATAGATTAGCCATTTCTTCATTTTCAGCCTTTAATTGGGCATTTTGAGCCTGCAAGCTTTGTAAGGCACCAATCTTTTCTTTTAAATGTTGATTTTCAACATAAGCATTCTTAATATCCTCAACAGTATCCCAAAGCCCTAACAAAGCATTGGTTGGTCGGGAAATCGTCCGAGCTGCAATCGCAGTCGTATCGTTGACCCAACGTATCGGAGTGGGCATGCCACCCTGGCCAAAAATTGAGTAAGCAATCATACTCAAAGAGGTGATAACACTAAAAAGTATAACCAATATTTTTCGGTTGGCTAAAAACTGGCGCACCATCATCGACCCTTTCCTAAACAATATGACCTATTATAACATGATTGACGCAAGATAAGAAAGTTTAGTCAAAAAAGTTTTATTACAATTACTAGAAAAAGCGATAGTTAATTAAAACGTCCCTGCGCAAACGCAGGGACGTTTTTACCAGCCTAAACATATCAGTTTAGTTTTTAAGGGGTAATTATTTAGCTAACAGCCATTATTGCGGATCCAAGGTAACCGTAACCTCTTGAACAGGCACATCATACCATGGATCACGGCGACGATTAAGGAAGTCCAAAGCTGGTTGTGGGAAAGCAATATAAGATAAAACATCTTCCGCTGATTCAGCTAGGTCGCCAAGTTCTTGCTTGGCCTTATCGTAACCAGGTGCTAATAGGTCAGCTGGTCTTTGCGTGATGACCTCTTCATCACCAATAATTTGTTGGCGAATGTCAGCACTGATTGGCGCTGGTGATTTACCATAATAGCCTTTGACATAATCCTTAATCTCATTAGGAACCATCTTGTACCGTTCACCAGTCAGGACATTCATAACTGATTGGGTACCAACCATCTGTGATAATGGCGTCACTAGCGGTGGATAACCCAGGTCAGCCCGGACGCGCGGCACCTCTTTAAGGACTTCGGTAAACTTATCAGCCTGGCCCGCTTGGTCTAATTGCGACAAGAGGTTAGATAACATACCGCCTGGCACTTGATATAATAAGGTTTCAGGAACAACTTCCATGACCCGTGGGTTAATCAGTCCTTCAGCCCTAAAATCATCGCGGATTCCACTGAAGTAATCTGCAATTTCACCCAGCGTATCGGTATCCAAACCATCATCGTAACCCATTTCGGTCAGGGCCACATGCAAGCTCTCAGTCGCTGGTTGGCTAGTACCACCAGCAAATGGAGAAATAGCCGTATCAATAATATCACAGCCAGCTTCAATTGCTTTTAGATAAGTCATTGAAACGGTGCCTGCAGTAGCATGAGTATGGACTTCAAGTGGTAAGCTGACAACTGCTTTGATTTTGCTGACAAGGTCATAGGCCCGTTGCGGGGTTAAAATACCCGCCATATCTTTAACGCAGATGGAATCAGCACCCATACGACTCATTTTAACTGCAAGATCCACAAAATAGTCATCAATATGCACTTCTGAAGTCGTAAAGCAAATGGTTGCTTGCAAGTGACCACCATATTTTTTAGTTGCAGCAAAAGCCGTTTCTAAATTACGTAGGTCATTAAGAGCGTCAAAAACCCGAATAATATCAATACCATTTTCGATTGATTTTTGGATAAATCGCTCTACCACATCATCTGGATAATTACGATAGCCTAGCAGGTTTTGGCCCCGCAAAAGCATTTGTAATTTTGTATTAGGGGTATGTTTACGAATTAAGCGTAGCCGCTCCCAAGGGTCTTCGTTTAAAAAGCGTAAGGCTGCATCAAAGGTAGCCCCACCCCAGCATTCCAAAGCATAGTAACCAGCCTGGTCCATTTGCTCTAGAATAGGTATCATCTGTTCAGTCGACATCCGAGTCGCCGCCAAAGATTGGTGGCCATCCCGGAGAACTGTTTCAACTATTTTAATTTGTTTCGACATTTGCTAGTCTCCCGTCCTTTTCTATTAATTTAACCATGGCCTGTCTAATAATAGACAGGTCATGTTTTCGACTGCGACCGCAAGCCTTAGCATCCTGGCCACACACTAGGCAACTTCTTGCCGACTGGCCAAAATCTTGACGACTTAAGGCCTGCACTTGACCCGCATGATTCACTAATACGTCTAGGTCGTAGAGACGGGCCAAAGGTAACTGATTTTCTAGCTCCATTGTCAATTTCTTGACCTGGTTACCAGCTGCATTTACCAGATAAAAGGCCTCAGGACCAGTTTCCAAATCAGCCATTGCTGTACTTTGATAGGTCAAACCGGCTGCTTGTAAGCTAGCTTCGAGATCAGCCTGGGCTAAGGCAAATATTTTAGCGATTAGGTCGTTATTTTTTACCGGACCCACTATATTAAGCTTTAAAGCAATTAGTGAGCCTTTTGGATGTTGATTCAAACATTTTTCTTGCCAACTAGCGCGCGCCTCCCGGCTAGCTAGAACCTGGTCCAAGCCAACCTCTGGTCCACTAGCCAGAGCTTTTAAATAGTCATCAATCACTTAAAACCTGCTCTCTAATAGCTTGCCCAGCTGGTGACTGAAGAAAATCATAGGTAACTTGCGGTAGATATACCTGCAGGCCTGCCAGATCTCCAGCCAGAAACTTTTCTCGTACCTTAGTGGCGGAAATAAAATCTTCTGCCTGGTCGGTAGCTAAACGTGGAATAACATGTAGGTTAATAGCTTGACCAAAACAGGCTGCCATGGCTTGGTTGTAAATTGCTGTTTTTTCTGAATAAGGCTCGGTACCGACAAATCGGTCAGTAATGCCTAATACTGGGGCAATGCGGTCGCGGAAAAGCATAGCGTCAACCTCAGCCTGGGCTTGGGTAACTGACTTATCCTCAGCCAGAAAATAGGCTGGAAAAGTTGCTTGTGACACCATGTAATCATCAGTTGTATGCACATAGACATCTGGCCAAGCCTGGCAAGCTTCCTTGACTAACTGATAACGTACCCGACTTGGAAAAAGTGATCGGTCTTCTGACAAGACAAAAACATGTACGATATCACACTGGCTTCTAGCTGATTCGATCAAATAAAGATGGCCCCTAGTCAGAGGGTTAGCGTTCATTACGATTGCCCCTATCCGCTCGCCACTTGGTCTATCTTGACCAAGCCTAGCTAAATAGTCATCGAAGCCGTTTGTTGCCCTTTCCATAAAGACAACCTGATCAGTCGCAATCAGAGTATTAAAATTCAAATGGCTAAAGGATTGGGCCGAGCTAGGTTTAGTATAGACAAAAGCCTTTTGATACCCTTTTTGGTAGATACGGTTTAGTAACTCCGTTACCAACTGGTTCATCACAGCGCCACCCTTATAAGCTTGGCAGACCACCAAACATTTCATAACATTCGCTTGCAGCGACCCCGTCGCTACCAATCGGTCTCCATCATAAAGACCAATGGTTTCATCTAACTGGGCTTCGGGTCTTAGTCCGGCACTGGTCAACAAGTTAAGCCAGGCCTGACGATCAAATGATGATCGCTCAACCCACATTTGTCTTACTACTAGTTCGATAGTTATCAATCCCTTTACTGTTCTTTAAATACGTTAAGTAGGATCTTAATGGCCAACAGCAAGGCTGCCATGACCACGAAGATGCCACCCCAACCAACCACAAAGATTTCCAAGGCTGCCTGGAAGTTTGCTTGTAATTCTGGACTCATTCTTATACTCCTATCTATTATGCCTAAATTATACGAAATATCCTAAGATTAAACCACCGGCGACAACGGAACCAATTTGGCCAGCAACGTTGGCAGAAATAGAATAGTTTAGGACAAAGTTTTGCGGATCAGCTTCAGTAGCTAGTCTTTGTACTACCCGTGATGACATAGGGAAGGCTGAAATACCAGCTGCCCCAATCATTGGGTTGATTTTCTCTTTACGGAAAATATTGACTACTTTACAGAATAGGACACCACCAATAGAGTCCATAATGAAGGCCACTAAACCAAAGCCAATAATCATCAAGGTTTGCAAGTTTAAGAATTGGTCAGCGGTCATTGTTTTGGCAATGGTAATACCTAGTAAGATAGTTACCAAGTTAACCAATTCGTTTTGGGCGGTTTCAGATAGACGATCTAAAACACCACACTCCCGCATCAAGTTACCAAACATTAAGAAACCAACTAGGGGTAGGGAAGCTGGGGCGATAAAACCAGCAACTAGCGTAATGATAATTGGGAAAAGAATTTTTGTCAGACGTGATACATTTTCAGCCTTATATTTCATCCGGATTTTACGTTCATTTTCAGTGGTTACTAACTTAATAGCTGGTGGCTGAATAATTGGTACCAAGGCCATGTAAGAATAGGCAGCAACCGTAATCGGTCCTAAGAGGTCCGGGGCTAGCTGGTTGGCAACAAAAACTGAAGTTGGGCCATCCGCCGCACCGATTATACCGATTGATGCTGATTGTTCAAGTGAAAAACCGGCAAATAAAGCTACAAAAATTGTAAAGAAAATACCAAATTGAGCTGCGGCCCCAAAGAATAACATGGTTGGATTTTGTAATAATGGGCCAAAATCAATCATAGCACCAATCCCAATAAAAATTAGTAAGGGGAATAGCTCTGTTTCAATACCTGCTTCAAAGAGAACATCTAAGACCCCAACTGGACTACCCGGCCCTTGAGTAATCATCCCTGTATTTGGAATATTAACCAAAATAGTTCCTAGCCCCATTGGCACCAACAGGGTCGGTTCATATTCTTTCTTAATCCCTAAATACATCAAGACACAACCGATAGCCATCATAACCAGCTGTTGCCAAGAAACCGACAGGATTCCTTCAAATAATGCTTCCATCTATTTCTCCTCCTGATTAACCTTCAATTGTGAACAATAGCTCAGATACATCGACTGCTTGTCCCTTAGTAACAAGAATAGACGTCACCCGGCCAGCTAATGGGGCTACGATCTGGTTTTCCATCTTCATGGCTTCTAGTATTAAGACTGGTTGGTCTTCATTAACCTGGTCACCCTCAGCTACCATAATATCAAGAATAGTACCAGGCATTGGCGAAGTCACTTCTTGACCGGCACCCGGTTGACTAGATGGGGCGGGACCAGCAGGTTCTGGACTAGATGTCGCCATGGCTGCTGTGGCTGGTGCTTGCTCAGCTGCTGGTTGGCTAGCTGGAGCTGGTTGCGCAGGTGGCGCAAAGCTAGTACCCGGTGTCAATTCTTCCATTTCTACCATATACTCTTTATCGTTTAAACGAATACGAAACTTTCTTAACATAATCGATTCTCCTTTTTATTTAATTCTAGTGACAGTTTTTATATGAAATTGGCTATCTGCCTGGTCATGAGCTAGCACTGCAGCTGCTATTGCAGCTACCGCATCAATGTCAGGGTCAAGCTTTTCAATCCGACGAATATGAAAGTCTGCCTGGGGACGACTTTCAGTTAAACAAGCCGCGGCAATCGCAGCAACTTCCTCATACTCACCTGGTTCCCAGGCCAAATCATCAAAGCTGACTGGCTCTTCTTTTGGCGCTGGGGGACTGGCTGGTTGCTTAGCTTGTTTAGCTACTGGCTCAGGCGTGGTAACTTCTTCTTTGGAACGGGAAGTCAACCAATCAAACAATCCCACATCTACTACCTCCCTTTTTTAAAACGCTTTCTAATCCTATTATGACAAAAATTTGGCAATTAGGTTGTTTTTTCCTTGTTCAATTTATGGGCATTTGTATATTATTTCACAGATTGTTTTTCTAATGTTTTTGTAAAGATTAAGCTTGATAAAGCGTTTCCAATCTATTAACCTAAACATATAAATTAAATATTTTTTAAGGAGGTCAGCCTATAAACCATAAACTTGACTTAAGCGCAGGATTAAGTCGTATAGAAAATTAAATATTTGGAGGAGAAAATATGATTACCTTTTTATCATGGGCAATGATCATCGTCTTCATGTACGTTATTTTGAAGAAAAAGATGACGCCCTTTACTGCCTTAGTTCTTGTCCCTCTAGTTTTTGCCGTGATTGCCATGGTCACTGGTGCTTCCCCTGATACAGACATCGCCACTTGGGTAATGGATGGGGTGGCCACAACTGCTAATACTGGGATTATGCTATTATTCGCAATTCTCTATTTCTCAATCATGCTTGACGCAGGTCTTTTCGACCCCATCACAGCAGCCATGATTCGCTTTGCTGGCGGTGACCCACTCAAGGTCTTAATGGCTACTGCTGTTGTAGCAGCTGCGGTCTCTTTAAACGGTGACGGTACAACTACGACCCTGATTTGTGTGTCTGCCTTCTTACCAATTTATAAGAAGCTTAACATGCGGGTGATGAACCTTGGTGTTTTGATTATTATGCAAAACACAATCATGAACCTCTTACCATGGGGCGGCCCAACTGCTCGGGCCATGGCCGTTATGGAAGTTGGCGCTGATATCCTAGCCTACCTCTTCCCTGGCATGATTATCTCACTTCTTTACGTTATCTTTATTGTTGCTCCAACTATGGGGCGTCGCGAAAGAGAACGTTTAGGTATTGTTGAATTCTCTGAAGCAGAAGTTGAAGAATTAACCAATATTACTGATCCAGAGCTAGTAGCTATTCGTCGACCACAAAATTGGTGGTTCAACCTAATTCTAACGATTATCTTAGTCGGCTGGTTAATCACTGGTTCATTTGTTGAGAGTCTAGAATTGCCATCAGTCCTACTCTTCATGGTTGGTACCTGTATCGCTCTGGTGGTTAACTATCCTAACCTTAAAGACCAAGGTAAACGGATTGCTGACAACGCTGGTGATGCTGTTTCTGTTGTTATCTTAGTATTTGGTGCTGGTATCTTCATGGGTCTATTCCAAGGCTCAGGTATGGCTGATGCGCTAGCACAAAGCTTTATCCATATTATTCCACAACAATTAGGTTCAGTTTGGGCTCTTGTGATTGCCCTTGTTTCTGCACCTGGTACCTTCTTTATCTCAAATGATGGTTTCTACTTCGGTATCCTACCACCACTTGCAGAGATTGGTGCCTCATATGGCTTTACCAATATGGAAATGGCCCTAGCTTCCCTAATGGGACAAGCCTTCCACTTACTAAGTCCACTAGTTGCCTTTATCTATCTACTACTTCGTCTACTCGACCTAGATATGGGTGAATGGCAAAAAGAATCTGGTAAATGGTTAGTAGTTGTCTTTCTGATTTTTGTTGTAACAATTGCCTTACTTGGCCATATGCGTATCTATATTCCACAATAATATTTTTAAGACAGCTAAAAAGGCTGGGACTTCGGTCCCAGCCTTTTTCTATGATATCAATTTAGTTATTAGCTAATAGCTTTCTATTAAGACATGGTCCAGCCACCATCAACTGGTAGGCAGTGGCCAGTAATATAGCTAGATTGGTCACTAGCCAAGAACAGGGCTGCATTAGCCACATCTTCTGGTTGACCAAAACGTTTTAATGGGATAGGCGCTAAGAAACCTTCTGCCACTTGATCGTCTTCTAATAGTTCACTAGTCATACCTGTGACACCCGTACCAGGACAGATTGCATTCACCCGTACCTTATCTTTGGCATAGTCAACAGCCAATGCTCTAGTCATTGAAACCACAGCCCCCTTAGTCGCTGCATAAGCAATTGCATCAGGGAAACCGATTAAGCCGCCAGCTGAAGCCGTATTAATCATGGTACCTTGGCTCTTTTTCAAGTGTGGCATGGCATATTTAGCCGCCCAGAAGATAGCCGTTTGGTTAATCGCTACTGCTTGTTGCCACTGTTCAGTTGGTAATTGTTCCGCATTGCCATAGTGGTAAATACCTGCATTATTAAAGATGATGTCTAATTGACCAAAATGGGCCACAGCATCTTCAATAAAGGCTTGGACATTGGCTTCAACACTGACATCAGCAACAATACCAAACACATCATAACCTTTGCCTTCAAATTCTGCGACTGTTGCATCTAAATCAGCCTGGTTAATATCGACTAAAACGAGTTTGGCACCTTCCTGGCCGAAACGATCTGCTGAAGCTTTACCAAAACCAGAACCAGCGCCAGTGATAATTGCTACCTTACCTGTTAATAACATTGTATCGACTCCATTTCATATGTAATTACACTATTATTCTAACATCTTTAAGCAAGAAAGTCTGTAAACTTATCCAAATATAAAACGACACTCAATAAATCAGCTGCTCCACCCGGACTTATCCAACGGCGCTTGCAGGTTTTATTGAGGTGGTTAACCTGGTCAAGGAAAGCCTGGTCATCTAGGTTAGCAGCTGTCAAATTACGACAAGAAACCTGCAACCAGTTATAGCCCATCATACCTCCCCGCTTGATGACATTAGTGTCTTCTACATAAGCCATCAAATAAATTAAGCAACGGATTTTGGCAGTTTTTGGATGACTCTTTTTAAATAACTGATACTGATAAAAGCCGGCCTGAACAGTAGGATAGCCTAGCTCAGCCTCGCGTCTGATGCCGGCAATACCATGTTCTAGATAGACCCGTTCTCCATGCGTTAGCTTCTCTTTACTAGCCAAATCTTGCCAATCATTAGTAATCAGCCCAGCTAACATTTGTCGTAAGTAGGCATAGACCTTGGCTAAAAATGCTTGGCTAGATAAATTAGCTTGACCATAATCGCGTAAACAAGCTGTACTAGCAGTTAAAAATACACCCATATTAAAGATGACGCCCTTGTGGGTGTTAACACCTTGAGTAGCTGCAAACATAGACTGCTCGGCTTCAATGCCTAGCTGACGCAAACTGTTAAAAATGGCTTTGGCCGACTTATCAGCATATCCCAGTTGCGCAGCGGCCTCAAAATAAGCTTGCAAGGATAAACTAGACCGAATAAAGGTAGTTAAATCCATATCATCATGAGCCCCTGCATCAAGAGCATCAACCAAGCCAGGTTTTGGGGTAAGGCTAGCCTCCTCCAACACACTTTCTAGAGCCAAATTGCTCAAGTCTTTGACTAGGTTTTCTTGGTCACAAATTTGTTGATTATTCTCAGTCGCTTGCTGATTGTAAACTAACAGTTGACCCATAACGAGTTGACTGGGTTGGTCTAGACTAATCTCTAAATCTTGGCTGATAACTTGAGCGATGTGGTATTCAGCTTCCATCAAATGGTTAGTCACAATCACCTTAATTTTGTCAAAATCTCGGGCCCGCATATAGCGATAAATAAGCCAGTGCTCATCCAAGGCTTTTCGCCGTCTTTGGTCTCCTTCTAAGGAAATGCGGCGGAAACGATCCAGGTATTCACGTAACCTTTTGACAATGCCATATAAGCGTGGCATATCAGCATAACTGTATATATAGTTATTAAATTCACCAAACAAACGGTTGAGGGCCTCATCGTCTGCTTGGTCATATGCTAGCTCAGAAGATTTAAAATTAGCTTCCATATCATCAAACTGTTCATTAGTCATATTTTGTGCGGCACTAATCGTCGCTAAATAATCTAAGGCTTGACGAAGTTGAAAAATTTCCTGAACATCTTTAACGGTAAATTTCTTAACAGTTACTCCCACGCGCGGAATATATTCTACTAAATCTTCATCTTCTAACCGACGAAGGGCATCACGAATAGGTGTCCGCGAAATATTCAATTGATCAGCATAAACCTTTTCATTAATTCGTTCGCCGACTGGAATTTGGCCGGCTAGGATCGCTACCCGCAAGGCTTCAAAAACGATTTGGCTGAGTGTCGTCCCGCCCCGCTTGGATCCTTTTTGAATATATTCTTGCAAATAGGCAAATTTTTCCATAATTTCACCGTCCCTACATCATTTTCTAAAATAAAAATAAGGCAAGCCCGCTTCCTAAGACAGCAGGCTTGCCTGTTAGCATAGTTTAGTCTTTTAACTTACGAATAGTATCAATGATGGTACCATCGCGGTATTCAATCATTGCTACGACCTCATCATCAAATTCAATCGGTGCCGGCTTACCAACTATATTATAGGCCGTATCGCGTAATTCTTCAATTGTTTTCAACTTCATACCAGCTGCTTGTAACTGGTCAATCAAGTCTTGTCGGCGTGGGTTAACTGCCACACCATAGTCAGTGACCACAACATCAACTGTTTCACCTGGCGTGGTTACTGAAGTAAGATGATCAGTTACAGAAGGAATCCTAGAACGAATCAATGGGGTGACAATAATAGTCACTTTAGCACCGGCTGCTGTATCTGGGTGACCACCTGGAGCCCCTTGAATCAAGCCATCAGAACCTTGAACTACGTTAACATTGAAATCAGTATCGACCTCTAATGCCCCTAGGATAACATAGTCTAGATAGTTTACATAAGCACCTTTGTTGAAGGGGTTAGCATACTGGGATGCAGAAATTTCAACATGATTAGGCGTATTATGAACTGACTCTACCGATGGAATATCAAAGTCTTGTGTATCAAGAATAGTACGGATGTAACCTTCTTTTAACAGGTCAACCATTGGTTCTGTAATACCACCTAAGGCAAAGCCCATCTTGATATCCTTAGCATCCATATGTGGCTTCATGAAACGTGTAACCGCTAGAGAAGGTCCCCCAGCACCTGTTTGGAAGCTAAAACCATCTTTAAAGTATTCTGTATTGACAATTACCTCAGCTGCTTGTTCAGCAATAGCCAATTCGCGTGGATCATCCGTTAAACGAATTGCCCCTGAAGCAATCTTAGATGGATCACCAACTGCATCGACTTCTACAACATAATCAACATCTACAGCTTCTATTGAAGCTGATTTATTAGGTACAGGTACGATAGTATCAGTTAACACAACCACATGGTCAGCATACTTAGCATCCACATCAGCATATGATAACACACCACACTCAGAATTACCGCCTTTACCGGATGCATTACCCAATTCATCTGCAGTAGGAGCGCCAATAAAGGCAACATCAATATGGACTTCTCCAGATTCAATGGCTCTTACCCGGCCACCATGAGTCCGAATCATAGCAGGATGTTTCAGTTTGCCACGAGAAATTGCTTCACCTAATTCATCACGAACCCCAGAAGTAGAAATGCCAGTTACTGTGCCATCTTCAATCATTGGCACGATATCCTTAGCTGCTCGTCCTAAACTAGAAGCACAAATATACAGGTCCTTAATACCTAAATTATGAATGGCCTTCATTACTGTTGGTAGGGTATAATCCCCATTACGGAAGTGGTGGTGGAAAGACACACACATACCATCTTTCAGACCAGTTTTCTTGATAGCTTCCTCTAAACTAACTAATTTACTCTCATCATTATGGACATTGGCCTTTACTCGTGGTGCTGCCTTAGTATACTCATAATCTTGTCTAGCGTATGCGCCTTGGAAAACTTCTTTTCCATCGACCAATAACTCATTTGGAATCTCTCTGCCTATTGCGTTTTTCATGCTAAATCCCCCTCATAAATACCTGATGCTTGGGCTAAGGCTAGGGTACGCTTGGCCCCTTCAACATGGGCTATATCGACCATTTGACCGTCAACAACAAGCACACCTACACCACGTTTTTCGTTTTCTTTAATTGCTAAGATAATCCGTTCCGCATGACGGATTTCTTTTTCAGTCGGTGTAAAGACTTGATGAACAGGTTTAATTTGTTTTGGTGAAATCAAGGATTTACCATCAAAGCCCATATTAAAAATCATTTCAGTTTCGTTAATTAAACCTTCGATATTATCTACATCCGTATACACCGTATCAAAGGCCATGATGCCAGCTGCTCTAGCGGCCATTAGAATCATGCCGCGAGCAGTAGCCAACTCTTCACCACCCGGTGTAGACTGGGCATGCATTTCACTACGAAAATCACCAGCGGATAAAGCAATTCCCATCATCCGTTCTGAAGCGACAGCGATATCCTTGGCGTTAAAAACAGCCAAAGGTGATTCAATCGCACCCATAATCATAGTTGAGCCTACTTCTTTTCCAAATTCTTTTTCAGCTTCCTCAATTAAACGCTCAACTAAACGCACATCATCGGCAGTTTCAGTTTTTGCAATACGGATGCCGTCACAGCCACCTGCTACCGCTGCGCGAATGTCTTCTTCATAATAAGGTGAATCAAGCGCATTAATTCTTACCCAAATCTCAGTTTCACCGTAGTCTAGATCCATCAAGGTATTATAGAGCTGAATACGAGCAGAATCTTTCTCATTAATTGATACCGCATCTTCCAGGTCTAAAATTACACAGTCTGGACCGTAAACATAAGGATCCTTAACTAGAGAGGCTCGTTGGGCATTCAAAAACATCATGGTCCGTCTTACTTCTCTTCTCATATTTTAGTCCCCCATGGTAAATCTTTATCTTGGTCAAGCGCACGAAAAACTGCAGTTTGCACCCGAGAACGAATGGTACAATCTAGGGCACCATGATCATCCGCAGTCAACTTAACCCCCTGTATTTCTAAGTTATCTAAAGTTTTTTCAATAGTTTGATAAATCTGGTCGCCAAACTGATCAATCACACTAGAGGTTAAATTAATCTCTCTTTGATCATGAGGTTCAACAATCACTTGGATATCAGAGGACTCCAAAGTGCCAGCAATCGCTTGATGTTTTAATTCCATTAAGCTTCCTCCTTAAATTCTTATACCTTAAATTTAAGGCAAGAAAGCCCTTTCGTCAACCGGGTGAAACCATTAAGAACAGTAAAAAAACAGTAAAAAAAGCCTAGCATAGCTAGGCTTTTAGCGATGACCCGTACGGGACTCGAACCCGTGTTACCGCCGTGAAAGGGCGGTGTCTTAACCGCTTGACCAACGGGCCAAATATAAAAATAAGAAATGGTCCGAGACAGAGTCGAACTGCCGACACCGTGAGCTTCAATCACGTGCTCTACCAACTGAGCTATCGGACCTAAAAAATAATTACGGTCCCGACGGGAATCGAACCCGCGATCTCCTGCGTGACAGGCAGGCGTGATAACCGCTACACCACGGGACCTAATAAGTAATTGCGGAGACAGGATTCGAACCTGCGACCTCCGGGTTATGAGCCCGACGAGCTGCCAACTGCTCTACTCCGCGGTAATCAAAGGTTCAATGTACATAAAGATGCACAATGGCTCCCTAGTCAATAGACTAGTAAGGAGGATAAGGGATTCGAACCCTTGCGCGCTTTTACACGCCTGACGGTTTTCAAGACCGTTCCCTTCAGCCGGACTTGGGTAATCCTCCAAGATGCTATTCATTCAATTGTAGCAATGACCCGTACGGGACTCGAACCCGTGTTACCGCCGTGAAAGGGCGGTGTCTTAACCGCTTGACCAACGGGCCATGGTAAATAAAATATGGAGAATAAGGGATTCGAACCCTTGCGCCGCTAACGCGACCTAACGATTTAGCAAACCGTCCTCTTCAGCCTCTTGAGTAATTCTCCACTTATGGGCCTGAGTGGACTCGAACCACCGACCTCACCCTTATCAGGGGTGCGCTCTAACCAGCTGAGCTACAGGCCCATTACAATATATATTATATGGTAAAGCGGGTGACGAGAATCGAACTCGCGACAACAGCTTGGAAGGCTGTAGTTTTACCACTAAACTACACCCGCATATATACGGTCCCGACGGGAATCGAACCCGCGATCTCCTGCGTGACAGGCAGGCGTGATAACCGCTACACCACGGGACCTAATAAGTAATTGCGGAGACAGGATTCGAACCTGCGACCTCCGGGTTATGAGCCCGACGAGCTGCCAACTGCTCTACTCCGCGATAATAATACTACCTTTATAAGGTAAGGAGGATAAGGGATTCGAACCCTTGCGCGCTTTTACACGCCTGACGGTTTTCAAGACCGTTCCCTTCAGCCGGACTTGGGTAATCCTCCAAAATATAATGGACCTTGTAGGACTCGAACCTACGGCCGGACGGTTATGAGCCGTCTGCTCTAACCAACTGAGCTAAAGGTCCAAGTTCAAAGTCAATAATAGCGGCGGAGGGGATCGAACCCCCGACCTCCCGGGTATGAACCGGACGCTCTAGCCAGCTGAGCTACACCGCCATCTTATACTCAGGTATCACTACCAAAGTTATCGGGAAAACAGGATTCGAACCTGCGACCCCTTGGTCCCAAACCAAGTGCTCTACCAAGCTGAGCTATTTCCCGGTATGCACCCAGCAGGATTCGAACCTGCAACCGCCTGATTCGTAGTCAGGTACTCTATCCAGTTGAGCCATGGGTGCTTAATATATAAATGCCGAGGACCGGAATCGAACCGGTACGAAGTTTAACCTTCGCAGGATTTTAAGTCCTGTGCGTCTGCCTGTTCCGCCACCCCGGCCTAAGCCGATAAAATAAAAGGCAATAAGCGGAAAACGGGGTTCGAACCCGCGACCCCCACCTTGGCAAGGTGGTGCTCTACCACTGAGCTATTTCCGCGTAAGAGTGCCGGCTAAAGGACTTGAACCCTCGACCCTCTGATTACAAATCAGATGCTCTACCAACTGAGCTAAGCCGGCAAAATAAAAATATAGTGCGGGTGAAGGGACTTGAACCCCCACGCCTTGCGGCGCCAGATCCTAAATCTGGTGCGTCTGCCAATTCCGCCACACCCGCGTACTATAATGACCCGTGCAGGATTCGAACCTGCGACCCACTGATTAAAAGTCAGTTGCTCTACCGACTGAGCTAACGAGTCGTAATTATTAATGGAGGATGAGGGGTTCGAACCCCCGACATCCTGCTTGTAAGGCAGACGCTCTCCCAGCTGAGCTAATCCTCCATAATTGCACGGCGACGTCCTAGTCTCACAGGGGGCAACCCCCAACTACATTCGGCGCTAAGAAGCTTAACTTCTGTGTTCGGGATGGGAACAGGTGTGACCTTCTTGCCATCATCACCGCACAATTTTATCTTTATGAGCTTTGTTCGCTCAAAACTGAATCTGTAAGCTAAAACCTCATACAACTAACTCTTTGGATAAGTCCTCGACCGATTAGTACTAGTCCGCTCCATACATCACTGCACTTCCACTTCTAGCCTATCTACCTGATCTTCTCTCAGGGGTCTTACTATCTTATAGATATGGGAAATCTCATCTTGAGGGGGGCTTCGCGCTTAGATGCTTTCAGCGCTTATCCCGTCCACACATAGCTACCCAGCTCTGCTCCTGGTGGAACAACTGGTACACCAGCGGTGTGTCCATCCCGGTCCTCTCGTACTAAGGACAGCTCCTCTCAAATTTCCAACGCCCGCGACGGATAGGGACCGAACTGTCTCACGACGTTCTGAACCCAGCTCGCGTACCGCTTTAATGGGCGAACAGCCCAACCCTTGGGACCGACTTCAGCCCCAGGATGCGATGAGCCGACATCGAGGTGCCAAACCTCCCCGTCGATGTGAACTCTTGGGGGAGATAAGCCTGTTATCCCCAGGGTAGCTTTTATCCGTTGAGCGATGGCCCTTCCATGCGGAACCACCGGATCACTAAGCCCGACTTTCGTCCCTGCTCGACTTGTAGGTCTCGCAGTCAAGCTCCCTTCTGCCTTTGCACTCTGCGAATGATTTCCAACCATTCTGAGGGAACCTTTGGGCGCCTCCGTTACATTTTAGGAGGCGACCGCCCCAGTCAAACTGCCCGACTGACACTGTCTCCCGACCGGATCACGGCCGTGGGTTAGAGTGGTCATATCACAAGGGTAGTATCCCACCAGTGCCTCCACCGAAACTAGCGTCCCGGTTTCTACGGCTCCTACCTATCCTGTACATGTCACACAAACACTCAATATCAACCTGCAGTAAAGCTCCATGGGGTCTTTCCGTCCTGTCGCGGGTAACCAGCATCTTCACTGGTACTACAATTTCACCGAGTCTCTCGTTGAGACAGTGCCCAAATCGTTACGCCTTTCGTGCGGGTCAGAACTTACCTGACAAGGAATTTCGCTACCTTAGGACCGTTATAGTTACGGCCGCCGTTTACTGGGGCTTCAATTCAATGCTTCGCATACGCTAACACGTCCTCTTAACCTTCCAGCACCGGGCAGGCGTCAGCCTCTATACGTCATCTTTCGATTTTGCAGAGACCTGTGTTTTTGATAAACAGTCGCTTGGGCCTATTCACTGCGGCTGACCTTGCGGTCAGCACCCCTTCTCCCGAAGTTACGGGGTCATTTTGCCGAGTTCCTTAACGAGAGTTCGCTCGCTCACCTTAGTATACTCTACTCAACTACCTGTGTCGGTTTGCGGTACGGGTTGTCTGATTCTAACTAGAAACTTTTCTCGACAGTGTGATGTCAGTAGCTTCGGTACTTAACTTCCCTCGCCATCACAGCTTGTCCTTAACACGAAGCATTTGACTCTGTGTCAGACTTACTGCTTGGACGCGTTTTTCCATCTCCGCGCTCTACTTAACCTCCTGTGTCCTTCCATTGCTCAAACAAATCAGACAAGTACAGGAATGTCAACCTGTTGGCCATCGCCTACGCTTGTCAGCCTCGGCTTAGGTCCCGACTAACCCTGGGAGGACGAGCCTTCCCCAGGAAACCTTAGTTATTCGGTGGACGGGATTCTCACCCGTCTTTCGCTACTCATACCGGCATTCTCACTTCTATGCGCTCCACGACTCCTCACGGTACCGCTTCAATGCCCATAGAACGCTCTCCTACCATCCTTACGGATCCACAGCTTCGGTGTTCAGTTTAGCCCCGGTAAATTTTCGGCGCAGGGTCACTCGACTAGTGAGCTATTACGCACTCTTTAAATGATGGCTGCTTCTAAGCCAACATCCTAGTTGTCTAAGCAACCCCACATCCTTTTCCACTTAACTGAAACTTTGGGACCTTAGCTGGTGGTCTGGGCTGTTTCCCTTTCGACTACGGATCTTATCACTCGCAGTCTGACTCCCGGATTAAACTATTTGGCATTCGGAGTTTATCAGATTTCGGTAACCCTGGATGGGCCCCTAGATCAAACAGTGCTCTACCTCCAATAGTCATCATCCGAGGCTAGCCCTAAAGCTATTTCGGAGAGAACCAGCTATCTCCAAGTTCGATTGGAATTTCTCCGCTACCCTCACCTCATCCCCGCCTTTTTCAACAGACGTGGGTTCGGTCCTCCAGTGCGTTTTACCGCACCTTCAACCTGGACAAGGGTAGGTCACCTGGTTTCGGGTCTACGACAACATACTCAACGCCCTATTCAGACTCGCTTTCGCTATGGCTCCGTTTCTTCCACTTAACCTTGCATGCTATCGTAACTCGCCGGTCCGTTCTACAAAAAGTACGCCATCACCCATTAACGGGCTCTGACTGCTTGTAAGCGCACGGTTTCAGGTACTATTTCACTCCCCTCCCGGGGTGCTTTTCACCTTTCCCTCACGGTACTGGTTCACTATCGGTCACTAGGGAGTATTTAGGCTTGGGAGATGGTCCTCCCGGATTCCGACGGAATTCCACGTGTTCCGCCGTACTCAGGATACTGCTAGGCCAACGCAACCTTTCGTCTACAGGATTTTCACCTTCTTTGATTAACCATTCCAGGTTATTCGACTAAGTTTTGTCATACCACATTGCAGTCCTACAACCCCAAGATGCAAGCATCTTGGTTTGGCCTCTTTCCGTTTCGCTCGCCGCTACTTGGGAAATCGATGTTTCTTTCTCTTCCTACAGGTACTAAGATGTTTCAGTTCCCTGCGTCTACCTCAGTTTTACTATGTATTGATAAAACTGTAACTACCTATCAAAGTAGCTGGGTTCCCCCATTCGGAAATCTCCGGATCAAAGCTTACTTACAGCTCCCCGAAGCATATCGGTGTTCGTCCCGTCCTTCATCGGCTCCTAGTGCCAAGGCATCCACCGTGCGCCCTTATTCACTTAACCACCGGTTAAGTTGTATGATTCGCGATTGAGTGTTCACTCTTTCGGTTTTTACTCTTGGTAAAATTGTTGAATCTCATTATCTCCTGGTAGAAATAATGATTTTCATGGTTTATTACTTACAGTATTCAGTTTTCAAAGAACAAAGTTTGAGAGACAGACCTCTCAAAACTAAACAAATAGACAAATGTGCATTCCGTAATATCCTTAGAAAGGAGGTGATCCAGCCGCACCTTCCGATACGGCTACCTTGTTACGACTTCACCCCAATTATCTGTCCCACCTTCGGCGGCTGGCTCCAAAAGGTTACCTCACCGACTTCGGGTGTTACAAACTCTCGTGGTGTGACGGGCGGTGTGTACAAGACCCGGGAACGTATTCACCGTGGCGTGCTGATCCACGATTACTAGCGATTCCGGCTTCATGTAGTCGAGTTGCAGACTACAATCCGAACTGAGAATGGCTTTAAGAGATTTGCTTACCCTCGCGAGTTTGCGGCTCGTTGTACCATCCATTGTAGCACGTGTGTAGCCCAAGTCATAAGGGGCATGATGATTTGACGTCATCCCCACCTTCCTCCGGTTTGTCACCGGCAGTCTCGCTAGAGTGCCCAACTGAATGCTGGCAACTAACGATAAGGGTTGCGCTCGTTGCGGGACTTAACCCAACATCTCACGACACGAGCTGACGACAACCATGCACCACCTGTCACTCTGTCCCCGAAGGGAAAGCCCTATCTCTAGGGTGGTCAGAGGATGTCAAGACTTGGTAAGGTTCTTCGCGTTGCTTCGAATTAAACCACATGCTCCACCGCTTGTGCGGGTCCCCGTCAATTCCTTTGAGTTTCAGCCTTGCGGCCGTACTCCCCAGGCGGAGTGCTTATTGCGTTAACTGCGGCACTGAAGGGTGGAAACCCTCCAACACCTAGCACTCATCGTTTACGGCGTGGACTACCAGGGTATCTAATCCTGTTTGCTCCCCACGCTTTCGAGCCTCAGTGTCAGTTACAGACCAGAAAGTCGCCTTCGCCACTGGTGTTCCTCCATATATCTACGCATTCCACCGCTACACATGGAATTCCACTTTCCTCTTCTGCACTCAAGTTCCCCAGTTTCCAATGACCTTCCACGGTTAAGCCGTGGGCTTTCACATCAGACTTAAGAAACCACCTGCGCTCCCTTTACGCCCAATAAATCCGGACAACGCTTGCCACCTACGTATTACCGCGGCTGCTGGCACGTAGTTAGCCGTGGCTTTCTGGTGAGCTACCGTCAAGGTTGTAGTAGTTAATTACAACTTGTTCTTCACTCACAACAGAGTTTTACGATCCGAAAACCTTCTTCACTCACGCGGCGTTGCTCCGTCAGACTTGCGTCCATTGCGGAAGATTCCCTACTGCTGCCTCCCGTAGGAGTTTGGGCCGTGTCTCAGTCCCAATGTGGCCGATCACCCTCTCAGGTCGGCTATGCATCATCGTCTTGGTAGGCCGTTACCCCACCAACTAACTAATGCACCGCAAGGTCATCGATAAGTGACAGCAGAGCCGTCTTTCCAATCCCTGTCATGCGACATGGATTACTATGCGGTATTAGCACCCGTTTCCGGATGTTATCCCCCGCTTATCGGTAGATTCCTTACGTGTTACTCACCCGTTCGCCGCTAACGTCAGGAGTGCAAGCACTCCGTCAGTTCGCTCGACTTGCATGTATTAGGCACGCCGCCAGCGTTCGTCCTGAGCCAGGATCAAACTCTCGTTAAAAGTTTGAGCTACGCTCATTGCTGACGTCTTTATAGTCTTCGTCCAGACTATCATTTGAATTGTTGGTTCATCAACCGAAGTTGATGCCCTACACATTTGGTTCGTCTATTTGTTCAGTTTTCAAAGGTCTATCGCTGTCCGCTCGGGACAACTACTTAAATATATCACGTACTTGATTTGTTGTCAAGAACTTTTTTGAAATATTTTTTGTCGTAAACTTTCGTTTCGCGACAACTTCTAAATATTATCATGGTCTCGATAAACTGTCAAGAACTTTTTGAAATATTTTTTTAACGACTTGAAATTAATCATTGACGTTCTTTTATAATACATCAGGCAAACTTTGTTTGCAAGTGTTTTTTAAAGTTTTTTGCATCCGTCTTTCGGACAAGGAATATAATATCAAGATTATTAAACTTTGGCAAGAGCTTTTTGAAAATTATTTTGATTTTTTTTATTAAACTCCTCGATAAGCTCATTATTATTGTCTTTATTGTATATAGTACTTATGATTTTTCAATATAGTCATAGCTAGGATATAGGGCTTATTGTGACAGTCAACTTTTGTAAAAAAAATGAGAACCAACAGGATGACTGTTGGTTCTCAAGTCTAGTTATGTTATCAATTTTTCTATAATCGCTCATTTAATTTTGCTGCTAAATCTTCATAACCTGGTTTACCAAGTAAGGCAAACATATTTTTCTTGTAAGCTTCAACACCCGGTTGGTCAAAAGGATTGACCCCATTTAAATAACCAGAAATACCAACAGCAATTTCAAAGAAATACACTAAGTAACCAAAACTATATTCATCCATTTTTGGAATAGTAATCACAAAATTAGGTACCTGTCCATCTTGGTGAGCTAATAGTGTCCCTTGGAAGGCCTTGCTATTGACAAAATCGACATCCTTGCCTTCTAAGTAAGATAGACCATCAGCATCACTATCTAGAGTTGGAATCGTCACTGTTTTCTCTGCCTGGTCTACTTTAACAACCGTTTCAAAGATATTACGCCGACCTTCTTGAATATATTGACCTAAAGAGTGAAGGTCAGTAGAAAAATTAGCGGAAGATGGATAAATGCCTTTTAAGTCTTTACCTTCTGACTCACCATACAGTTGCTTCCACCACTCATTAAAGTATTGCATTTTTGGTTCATAGTTAATTAATAACTCGGTTACTTTGCCTTTACGATACAAAATATTGCGTAAAGCAGCGTATTGATAAGCCTCGTTTTCAGCTAATTGGTCAGACTGATAAGCTTGCATGGCATCTTTAGCACCAGCTAGAATTTGGTCAGTATCAATACCAGCCACAGCAATTGGTAGTAAACCAACTGGGGTCAATACAGTAAATCGTCCACCAATATCATCAGGAATAACAAAACTTTCGTACCCTTCTTGATTAGCTTCCGATTTTAAAGCGCCAGCTTGTCTATCAGTAGTGGCGTAAATACGACCTCTAGCGCCTTCTTTACCATATTTATTGATTAATAGCTCTTTAAAGATTCTGAAAGCAATCGAGGTTTCAGTAGTAGTACCAGATTTAGAAATAACATTAACTGAAAAATCACGGTCGCCTATAATTTCAATTAAGTCTGCTAAATAAGTCGATGAAATAGAATTCCCTGCGAACAGAATCTGTGGTGTTTGCCGTTGACTCGTATCTTGTAGGTTGTAGAAAGAATGAGATAAGAAATCAATAGCTGCTTTGGCACCCAGATAAGAACCGCCAATTCCTAAAACAACCAGTACCTCTGAGTCGGATTGGATTTTAGCAGCAGCCTCCTTGACCCGTTGGTACTCTTCTTTATCATAATTTTCCGGTAAATCTAGCCAGCCAATAAAATCATTACCTTGGCCAGTCCCTTCTCTTAGCATTTGGTCAGCCAAGGATACAAATGGTTGCAGATATGTCAACTCGTGGTCGGCGATATAAGGTTGGGCAGCACTGTAGTCAAAAGTTATATGTGGCATTATAATCTCTCCTCACTATTTTCAATCCGTTCTAATGCTTCATTAGTCCATGCTGGCATCTTGTCTGCTAAACTTTTAAAGCCTATTTGTGGTGGACGGCGCCGGCGGGGTCTTTTTTTCCATTTTTTTACCTGGCTAGGCGCATATTGTAAAGATCTGAGTGATAAGCTCATCTTGTCACTATATTCATCAATATCTATAACTTGGGCTTGTACATGGTCACCTAGTTTAAAGCGTTTATCTAAATCAGAGACAAAACCATGGTTAATCTCTGATATATGGATAAGGGCTTGATAGCGATCATCGATTTTTACGAACACACCGTAATTTTGAATGCCGGTTATTACGCCCTCAACGATTTGACCGATATGAAATACATCTGTCAATTTATCTTGCATCATAAAACCTACTCTACAATCGTAATACGCTCAATAATCACATCTTCAAGTGGCTTATCTTGACTATTCCGTTCCACTTGTTCAATCTCATAAACAGTATCTAAGCCAGTTACGACTTGACCAAATACTGTGTGACGTTGGTCTAACCAAGGTGTACCGCCTTTTTCTTCATAAGCAGCTACAATCTCCTTGGGCCAACCACCAGCTTCTAACTGTCCTAGCATCG
This sequence comes from Aerococcus urinaehominis, assembly GCF_001543245.1. Lineage (GTDB taxonomy): Bacteria > Bacillota > Bacilli > Lactobacillales > Aerococcaceae > Aerococcus > Aerococcus urinaehominis. Next base: position 1,488,071 of record NZ_CP014163.1, on the reverse strand, counting down.
GAGCTGGAACTTCCTTGGCCGATACAATAAAAAATTGCGAGCCATTTGTATTTGGCCCAGCATTAGCCATAGACAAGGCACCATTGAGGTTAAAGAGCTCTAAAGAAAATTCATCAGCAAATTTCTGACCGTAAATCGACTCACCACCCATACCAGTACCAGTTGGGTCGCCACCCTGAATCATAAAATCAGGAATGACACGGTGAAAAATCACCCCATCGTAATAACCCTGTTTAGCTAATTCAATAAAATTTTCAACTGTTTTAGGTGCTTGGTCAGCAAACAAGGCTAACTGAATATCACCATGATTCGTATGAATAATTGCTTGTTGATAAGCATTTAAATCTTCTAATTGTGGATATGCCATAATCTACCTCCTATTATCATCTTAACCTTATTGTAACAATAATTAGTTGTATTTGATATAGTTAAATTTAAACGTTATCATTGTTCATCTACTTTTATTTATCAGGCTTTTCATGCTATTATTAATAATTGAAAGACTTGCAGTAAATAGAAAGGAATTGACCCATGTTCAACTTCCCCCTCGTGGCTGGTGTCACTGCTATTATTACTACCCAAATTATTAAATACCCAATTGCCCTTATTTTCAAGCGCCCCAATGCTAATCTATCTATCATTCACGCAACTGGGGGTATGCCATCTTCACACTCTGCTGCTGTAACAGCCTTAATCGTTGCTTTAATCTTTGAATATGGCTTTACTTCCCCTTATGTAGCTATCGCTGCCATTTTTGGCATGATAATTATGTTCGATGCCATGGGCGTGCGCCGTCAAAGTGGTGAACAGGGTGTACTCGTCCACTACCAAACCAAGGTCCTTAAATCTTGGGCCCATGACCATCAAGATCAAGCCTTATTAGACAAGTTACAAGAAATGGATGAAGATGATATGGTTATTAATGATTATCTGGGACACAAGCCCTCGGAAGTCATTGGTGGCATCATCACCGGCAGCTTGGTAGCTTTATTACTTCGTTACCTCTTTACCTTATAGTAATCAAGAAAGGATATCTATGAATAAAAAAAGTGATTTACTCGTCGTCGGTGCCGGTCCAGTGGGTCTTTTTACCGCCTTTTATGCCGGCATGCGTAATTTATCAGTGACCCTAATTGACTCCTTACCAGAAATCGGCGGTCAGCCCAAAGCCCTCTATCCGCAAAAAAATATTTTTGATATTCCAGTCCATCCCCGCATTTCAGGTGAAGAGCTCACTAACCAACTATTTGACCAGGTACGCCGCTTCGCTGATACAACTGATATTCGTTTAGAAGAAGAGGTACAAGCTGTAGAGAAACAAGCAGATGGGAGCTTTATCGTACACAGCTCTCAATCTAGTTATCATGTTAGGGCAGTTATCATTGCAGCTGGCAACGGTTCTTTTAAAGCTCGGAAAGTAAAGCTAGCTGGTGCTGATCAATACGAAGGGCTGGGCCTGGATTATTTTATTAGTGATTATCAGCAATTTATTGGTAAAACTGTTGCTGTCTGTGGTGGTGGCGACTCAGCCCTAGACACTGCTTTAGGCCTGCGGGATATAGCTGATCAAGTCTACCTCATTCATCGCCGAGACGGCTTTCGCGCCCATGAACATAGTGTATCCATCGCCAAAAAGGCTAACAATATCAGCTTTTTAACCCCCTATGTTCCCATTGAGATTGTAGGTAACGGTCAACATGTAACAGGAATACAACTCCAGAAAGGCCGCAGTGATGACCAAGTTAACTTAGAAGTAGACCAAGTAATTATGGCCTATGGTTTTACCTCATCAATTGGACCAATAAAAGACTGGGGATTAGACTTGCAACAAAATAATATTTTGGTTAACGAAAATATGCAAACCTCCATTCCTGGTATCTTTGCTGTAGGCGATATAGTTAGCTACCCAGGCAAGACCAAATTGATTGTTTCTGGTTTTGGGGAAGCCCCGACTGCTATCAATGCAGCCTTTAGTTATATCCATCCTGACCAACTGATCTCACCCGTTCACTCCTCTACTCTTTTTGAGGGCGAATAGCATAAAAAAACCTGTGACTAGTTTATTTTAGTCACAGGTTTTTTTATATAGTAATTTACCCAAGCTAATCCACCTAGGAAAATGCATAAGGCTAAAGCAAATAATTGCAAGAAGAAGCCTTCCGTCAAGACTAGTATAATCGGATCTGTTCTGGGATCAAAAATCCAAGCATTGTTATTAAAGAAAATCTGGTGGAAAAGGGTAAAGAACCGAGAAAAGTTCAAAACTAATAAAACTAATAAGCCTATTAAAAATACTATCAGCCTTTTAATATCCCGCTTGATATGGCATGCCCACTCTTCAAAAAAACCATGCTTGACTTGGTAAATAGTATAGGGGCCCAAAACAAACAGGCAGACATAGACTAAATAAAATAAACGCCGCACTTCATAGAAATGGAAAGCGCCAGCAGTAGAAATAGCGAAATAGTTAAAACTTAGTGGCTGGCGGGTAAAGCTGTGTAAATAAGCCATCATTTGACCATAATCACTTAAAATTTCTGCCTGGCTAAAATTTAAAACTGGCTGAATGAGGCCTAATTTCATATTCACATAAAAGATTGCTGGAGATAAAGCAATTGTCAAGCTAATAGCTAAAGCCAGCATAGCCAACATCAGCACAATGAATTTTATATAGTAACTAATTTTTGCCATAGTTGGTCAAGCTCCTGATAATCTTGCACATAATAGTCCGCCTGAATGCCTAACTTGGTTTGGTCCGCTTGCTGGTGGACACCTGTTCCTATATGAATAGTCTTAACGCCAGCATTAATACCTGCCTGGATATCCGTGGTTAAGTTATCACCTAGAATATAAACTTGGTGCTTGGCTAGGCCAAGCTTATCAATCGCACCATCGACAATTGCCGGACTGGGCTTGCCACATGTAGTTGGAGCTTGCCCAGTAACCTGGCTGACCATATCCGCCAAAGCGCCCGCTCCAGGCACGAAATAATTCGCTTCGGGGTACTGGACATCTGGATTAGTTAAATAGAATTGACTACCTGCTTCTATAAATTTGCAAGCTTGCGCTAATTGGCCATAGCACACTCCTTGGTCTAATCCCATAATAACCAAATCAACAGTCTCTTTCTCTGAATGACCAGCTTGATCGTAAATATGGGCACCTGCCTGTCGCAAACTATCTTTTAGATAAGGGGCGCCAATAACATAGACATCTCGCCCATTTAATTCCCTGCCATCCCGGTCTAACTGGGCCAGCAAGGCATCAACCGATGTATAGAATTGATCTGGTCTAACAGCAATTTCATGAACATCCTGCAAAAAGCTGGCCGCTTGCTGGTGGGTACGCGTCGCATTATTGGTTAAGAACAGGTGTGGGCAGCCCCGCTCGTTTAGTCGGGCTACAAAATCACGTGCGCCAGTAATTTCCTGTTGGCCTCGATAGAGGGTGCCATCTAAATCAATTAATAAGCCTAGAGACATCTTAAGCCTCCCCCTTCTCTTTAATGATAAAGCGTGATTTTTCATCCTGTTTAATCAACTTACTGGCTGGTTTAACCTGGTCTTGACGCTGACGTTTGTGGTAATGATTCTTTTTATTAGCCGACTTGGACTGGTTCTTTGTATGACCAGCTGACTGGTTATTATTCTTGTGACTATAATTTGACTTACTTTTGTCAAAATGCCGCCGATTAGACCGCCGCTTCCTTGGCTTTTTATGCTGGCTACGGTTATCTTTGCGACGTTGTTTTAATATTTGGGCTTGGTTGTCTGCTTTTTCACTGGCACTGCGTTCATGTCCTAAAACAAAATACGGACAAGCGAAACTACAATACTCCAAAAGATAGTCATCTAAAAAACGAATCTTTTGATTCAACGCAACTCCACGCATGTCATTGTCATAGAAACCACGTAAACGTAGCTGGTCATGGCTCCAATCACCGACGATATAATCAAATTGGTCTAAATAATCTGTATAACGTTCACTAAGATGATCTAGGTCTAAACCACGTCCATAGGTCCTAATTAGGCTAAAATACTGTCCATTGATAGTGATTCGGTCTTCACTTACTCTGTGAATTTCCGCCAGCGGATAGTCAAGGGCAACACGCTCCCTGGCTAGTTCTTGCTTATTTTTGTGTTCTGCCATCAATTACTCCTTGTTTATAAATTGCACATAATCAGCGACTAGCTGTCGCAAAAATTTGGGACTAGCCAGCTGATAATCTAATTCTTTTAATTTTTTAAAATACGGTAGATAAACCAGATGGTCGACACTGGCTAAACAATAATTCTGATTTATCTGAATTTCATCAGGATTAAAAGCCTGGTCAAAGGCTAATTGGCCAAAAATATTTCCTCTAAAACCCATCCCTTTAATTTCCTGATTAATCAATTGATCTTGCAAACTTAAAAATTCTTGATAAATTACTAATAATTCTTTGCCGCTTAGTTCAACCGTCATTACCCGCATGGGATGAGGCAAGGCTTGATGCAAATCGTAGCGACTAACCCGTCCTTGACCCAGGCTATTCAAAAATAAACCTGAATTTAAAACAGCTATATCGGCACCAGTGGCCCATTTTATGGCCTCTAGCGTAAAATATTGCAGATCAGAGACCTGGTGCTCACTCGCTGCTAAGCTGCTAGCAATATATCCCACAGTTTGTTGGTTTAGAGTGCTATTGCCCTGGTTGTACCACCTATTAATTAAGGCCTGATCACCCGGCTGACTCTCCATATCATGACTCGCAATGAGCTGGTCTTTTAATTCACTTATCTGATAAGTGTCATCATCAGGATTTTGCTCTATTTGGAAGGACAAGTGACCCAGGTAATGGCCGTATTTACCAGCACCTGTAAGCAAGGTTTCTCCCTGCCACTCACCTAGCGGCAAAACATGGTGGGTATGGCCCCCAAAAATAACCCGTATTTCTGGGAAATACTGGGCTAACTCCCGGTCCACATCTAAACCTAGGTGACTGATTAAAAAAATAAAGTCATAGTCTTCCGCTGCTTGATGCCTAGCGAGCTCTTGGCTAATACAAGCAATTGGGTCAAGCGGCTGCCAGCCAATCACCTTATAAGAGACCTGATAAGGCGCAGTAGCCGCTAAAAACAATATACGCGCGCCAGACTCAGTCCTGATAATATGGCTAGCTTGGATATAATTAGGTAAACTAGCTGTATCTATATCTACAATGTTATTAAGGATAACAGGGAAGTTAGCCTGTTGATAAAGTTGGTTTAAATGTGGCTTGAGATTGCCGATGCCTTCATTATTGCCAATTGTCACTAAGTCAACGGGTAAATCATTTAGGAATTCAATATTTGCCTGACCATCACTAGCTTCAGTCAAGGGGTGCTGTCGGTCACAAAAATCACCGCCATCAATAAGATATACGGTTTCTCCTTGAGTTTGATGGTTAGCTTTAGCAGCTTGGTAATAGCGGTATACCCGTGGCCAATTTTCAAAATGAGAATGCCAGTCATTCATATGATAAATATGAATTGTTTCCATAATTTACCCCCTTAACTCTCATAAGCTTATCATACCATAAGGCTAGTCACACCCCTAGTAGTAGAAAAAAAGTGGTTGGAATTGCCAACCACTTTTTCGCTAAAACTATTTTTTAGGACATTCTTGGCTCAATGTTTCCGCATTGAAGCCAACTTTTTTTAATAAATTAACCCATTCAACTAAGTCTTCATCTGATAAAACACTGAACATTTTTTCGATGGTATGATGGTGGTTAGGAAAAATATCTGCCATTTTTTCCCGCCCCTCATCAGTAATGTGTACCATAATCACCCGCCGGTCACGATCGCTGACCTGCCTCTTCACAAACTGTTTTTTTTCCAGTTGGTCAATAACATAGGTTAAACTTGAACCAGCAATCATAATTTTACGGCCAATTTTCTGGACCGGTTGACTTCCCTTGTGGTACAAAAGTTCTAAAACGGTAAACTCATTTTCACTCAAACCCTGCTGGCGCATATCACGATAAATCAGGGTCATTATATGTGCCTGGGCTTGTAAGAAGACCCTAAGGGCATGTAGGCTGGAGCTATCTGCGCTTATAGCCTTGTTTTCAGCTTGGTCTAGCTGATCTTTTTCCATATTTTTCTCCTCCTACTGGTCTAGCCAATTAATTAAAGGAACCTGGCCCGAACTAGCTTGGTTAGCCTGCCGCAAGGCCTGGTCTTGACTAGCTTGGCTAGTTACCCGGCCGTCTTTTTGCCAATTATATAGTATTTTACCAATATATTTTAAATTATGAACGTTATTAAAGCTAGCTTCTTTAACAGCTTCTAAAATCAATTGACTAGAAAATTTATCTTCGACTAGCCATTGGCTAATTTGCTGGTATTCCATAGGAGACAAGCCTCGACCAAATTCTTGACTAATTTGGCTAAAAAGATCAGTTTCCTGGACCAATTTCTCATCCTGATTTTGCTTATCCTGTTGGTCCTGCCAATTTTGCACCCGCAATTCCAGCAAATCAAAAGCATAACGCTCGACCTGTTTACCAGAGTCATCCCGGTAATGATCAATTCGTAAAATAGACTTATCCATCAGCGACTGCAAACAAGTGTACAAGTCCGCTTCGGATAAATCCATCCGCTGGCTCAATTGTTTGATACTAGGGAAATGATTACCAGCCTGGCTAGCACTAAGCAAGTGGATTAAAAAGAGCATCTCGAGATTCGTGATGCCCAATTCTTGATAACAAATAAGTAAAATATTTTGAATGACGGTGTATTGGCTGTTGAACACAAGCCTCCCTCTTTTCTACTGGCGGTGTTTTTCAATAAAAGCACTGATTCTTTGCACCGCTTCCTCAATTCTATCGATTGAAATAGCATAAGAATAACGGATATGATCCGGCATACCAAAAGCATCGCCTGGTACCCCAGCTACTAAGGCTTCGGCTAATAAAGCTTCATTAAAGGCATTCACTGACTCAAAACCAGTCATTGCTGCTGCTTCGCTAACGTCCGGGAATAGGTAAAAAGCACCTTGGGGTTTTACAGACATGCGGAAACCAGGCAAACTATTAAACAAATCATAAGCTCGGTTGAGGCGGTCCTCAAAAATTTGCCGCATTTTTTCAGCCTCGCCATATTTTTCATCCTCATTAAGGGCAGCTGCTCCCGCATACTGGTTAACGCCACCGGCTGGTCCGGTTGCTTGACTGGCAAGTTTAGAAACCATTGCAATAACAGTCGAATCCCCCATCACGTAACCCAGTCGCCAACCAGTCATCGAATAAACTTTGGAATGACCATTAACTACTAAGGTTTGGGCCTTAATTTCTTCTGACATAGCGGCCATGGAAAGGGTTGGCGTTCCATTATAAACCAGACGGTTATACATCTCATCTGCAATAATAATAATATCATGAGCTACACAGTAATCACCGATAGCCCGTAATTGCTCTGCATTTAAGGTAATGCCGGATGGATTGTTAGGCGAATTTAAAATTAAGACCTTGGTCTTATCCGTGCGATACTGGTCCAGTAATTCAGGTGTTACCAAGAAACCATCTGCTTCACTAGTTTCAACGATAACTGACTTAGCGCCAGTAATATTCACCTGCTCAACGTAAGATACCCAGTATGGGCTCGGAATTAAAACTTCATCGCCAGCTTCTAAGAGTACCTGGCATAAATAGTAGAGAACAATTTTAGCGCCAGCACCTACATAGATTTGGTTGTCTTGATAGCTAACACCATCTTGACGTAGATGAAAGTCTATAATAGCTTGTTTTAATTCCGGCAAACCTGATACCGGAGCATAATGGTGGCCCTTGCCTTGATACATGGCTTCCTTAGCGGCATCCAGAATATAGTTAGGGGTATCAAAATCAGTATCCCCAACGGTTAAAGAGATAACATCCTTACCTTCATTTTTGAGTGCTCTGGCTACCGCAGCCGTCGCTAGTGTTTTTGATTCTTGCAGGTTCAAGACCCGCTGCGAAAATTTTTCCATATCTATATCCCCTTACAAATTATTAATTGTTTCATACCATTGACCATTATCAGCTCTAATATAATGGTAGCCGAGCTGGCCTTGTTCATCTTCAAAAGATACTTCCCAAATAAAACGCTCATTTTCTAAGCCCAAGCGTGCTGTTAGTAGCTTAACCTGGCCCAGATCATTTTGTGCAATGGCCATGGCATCATCTTCTGTGATGAACTGGTCGGCCTTAGCTTGTTTACTAGACTTTTCTTGAGGCAAATAGGCAAAGTAGATTAGCTCTCCCTGGTCATTAGCACCTATCAAAGTATAATAGGGTTGCTCTTTCGTATAGAGGTAAAATTCATCCAGACGTGCCAGCTTAGCCTCATTTTTTGCTACTGCTATTGCTTCTTGTTCAGCCCTAACTAAGGAAGTCTGTGAGCTAAAAAAGATATGACTGGTCGCCACTATATATACCATTAGTATAATAATTGCTGCCCAAGTAAGTTTTCTTTTCATCCCTTCACCTTCTGTCTTTTAAAGATTGTATACTTGATTCAAAAAGCTTTCAAGTGTAATTGGTACAAAGGTCATGTTTTCTGGCAAACTAGCCTGCACTTGCTTATGATAGCTACTGTCAATAATGCGGTGGTCTAAAGATATCATGTAAGTATGGTCATCCAAACTAGTTAGAGCTCGTCCCAAGAGTTGACGCAACCTGACTAACATTTCTGGCAACGCATAATCGTTAAAGTAATTTTGTTGTTGCTGCTTGGCTAGGTCTGCTTTGGCTAGTTCAAAAACATCATTAGGGGAACGGAAAGGCAAGCGGGTGATAATCATTAAATCCTGACCCGAGGCTAAATGTACCCCTTGGCTAAAAGAAGACGAAGACAGCAATATGGCTCGAGAGGCTTCATCATATTGGCGACGTAATTTTTGCTTGCTAGATCGCGGGTGTTGCGCAAAGACATCCGCCATATCACTAGCAGCTAAGCGCTCATCCAAACCATGGTAAACCCGATCTAAAAGACTGTAAGACTGAAAGAAGACCTGGATTTTTAGAATAGGTGGCTGCCATACCTGGGTTAAAAGATCGACTATATAAGCAGCTGCCTGGCCTTCTGACATTTTGTCTATAGAAGGTCGATCAGTTAATAAAAAGGCTGAGACTTGTTTTTGATAATTAAAATAGGCTGGATAGGTGAGCTGCTGATAGTGGGGCAATCCGAATTTTGTCTCAATATAATCATCATTAGCTAGGATGTTATTAGTAGCAGAAACCAGCAGTTTTTTATGGTTAAAACTCTGGATAAATCTAGCTAGAGATTGATTAGAAGATTTTAAATAACAGTTAAAGCAGAAATCTAATTGGTCATCCTCCTGTTGACAAGACAAAATCAGGAAATATTCTGCTAAATTTACTGGTTTGGTTAAGTCAGTCAACCAAGATAGCCAATTAACAATTGGACTTTCATCGATTAGCTGATCTAATTTTGTCAGTAACTCGGTTAAATCAGCAAGTAACCGGTGAGCTTCTTGCATATCAGTCCACCAGTTACTAGTTGTAATCTGGTCACTCGACAAATAAAAGTGGCTTTCGGGCTGATTCATATAGTAATGTTTGGCCTGGAAGTTTCCCTTTAAGTCTAGCTCAGCCTGGTCTAAATGAACCTGGATACGGTCAACTAAAAGACTCGCCTGTCGCATCAAGCCAAAAGCTTTTACAGTATTTGACTGACTGACTAAGTCATCAGCCAAGGACAATAAACCTGCCTGAATCTCATCAAGGCTCTTGATTAAATCTGCAAGGGATTGACGGTAGCTATTAGCCTGAAAGAACATATCTGGCAAATTATGGCTCTCATCAAACACAGTGATAGCTAGGTCTAGTGCTTGCAAGTCTGCTTGATGGTTTAAGCAAAAAGCATGGTTAGTTATCACATAATCAGCATTTTTAGCTAACTGCCAGGCCTGGTCATAAAAAGCATAAGGGCCCCAGTCAGTAATGCTAGCTGGTTGGCAATCTAACTGCCTCATGGTCTGCCAATAGTCATCATAGATTAAACCTCGATTAAGCTCCGACAAATCGCCTGTTGTTGTTTCAGATAACCATACTAAGACAGCTAGGTGGGTTAGGGCCTGTTTTTTATTAATCCGTTTGGTATTGGCCATTAATTCTTGGTGGTATCCCAGAAAATGATTGAGGTCTATGTAGTGGTGGGCCGCCTTTAAAACAGTAATCCTTACTGGTAAGCCCTGATAATTAACCAAGGCTGGTAAAGATTGGTTAACTAGCTGTTCTTGGAGCATAATTGTCGCGGTAGAGATTAATTTGCGACCAACTACCGCTTGATCACAAGCTAGCAAATAAGCCAAGGATTTACCCAGACCACTAGGGGCATTAACAAAAGCTATATCCGCCCCTTGGTCTTGGTTAATAAAATCAACCATATCCGTTAGCATATGCTGTTGACCAGGACGCAAAACTGGCCTGGCTCGACTAGTATCAGGAACAATTTCTCCTGTGAACAACTGCTGAGATAAACATAGACCCTTCACTGTTTGATATTTCTGGCTAGCTAGCTGATCATGATTATCCGCCCACCAACTACTAAGATAAGCACCTGTTTCCCTAATTAAAAAAGGTAAAAAGGGACGGATATGCGTCATTAAGCTGGCAGGCCAGTGGGCAACCTTAGTCTGCATAGCTAATAGCAAATGTGCAGTTGCTAAGGCATCTTCGTAGGCTGAATGCGCCTGGTCAAGCTGATAGCCAATCGTCTCACTTATATCTGCCAACTTGTAAGATTGGGCTTGAGGATATAAAACACGAGCCAGTTGCACAGTATCGATACCGGGATTTTTTAAAGGGGGATAACCAGCCTTTTTCAAACTAGTTGATAGAAATTTATAATCAAAATTAATATTGTGGGCAACAAAAACCGCCCCTTCTAACATTTGATAAACTTGGCCAGCTACCTGGTCAAAACTAGGTTGACTAACCAACATATGGTCGTAAATGCCAGTTAAACGGCTAATCGTGCGAGATAAACTTAAATGGGGGTTGACCAATTGGTTATAGCGGTCAGTTATCTCACCATCTTGACAAACCACAATACCAATCTGGATGATTTTGTCCCCGCGATCAATTGATGGCCCAGATGTTTCTAAGTCAACTACTGCATATTTTACCAAGTCAGTCACCTCCTAACTAAGAATTTAAACTAGCAATATAAGCCAAGATTTGGTCTGCTTCATTAGCCAATTGCCCCCTGACGATTGCTTCTTCAGCCTGGTCTAACCAAGTACCAATTAAGGCCCGTGGCTGAGGGTCAAAGTGTTTAATAATATCATTTCCCTTGATAGCCATATCTTTTTTTGATGCGATGGGCACCTGTTCAGCCAAAACTGGTAGTGATGCAAGTTGAGATGGGCTAAAGGCCTGACCAAAGTGGTCTCCTTCAGTCTGACTAACAGCTAATAGCTCTTCCACATTTAAAACAGGTTGGTAGCCTAACTGGTAAAGCGACCACACATCCCAGATTTCCTGGTCACGTCGTTGGTAGAGAATATCAAGATAGGTTAGGATAGCTTGCCGATCTTGGTTTGACATTTTCCACTCTCGGCTAAGTTGTCGCCCTAGATTTTGACCAGCTTGCTGGTGATTTTGGCTAGAAAAAATTAACAGGGCCCAAGCCAATTGATAGTTAGGGAAGCGTACCGAATGACTTACTTTTTGACATAGGTAGGCTAGCCCACTAGCTAACTGGTCAAAACTGGGCAGTTGCTGGTGTAACCCTGACTGGTACATCAGCTGTAAGGCCCGCTGCCAAGCTGGTCCTAACCAGAGTTTATTCATTTCAACTAGAATTCTCTCAATAGCAATTTTATTCAGCAGGTGCTGAAGATTAACCAAGGCATTCTGCGTATCGTCATCCAATTGGAAATTCAATTGGCTCAAAAAACGCAGGGCCCGCATCATCCTCAAAGCATCCTCACTAAAACGTTCCTGGGGACAACCGACTGCCCTAATCAATCCTGCTTGCAAATCTGCCTGACCAGCAAAATAGTCAATCACCTGTCCACCTGCGTCCATAGCCAGGGCATTAATCGTAAAATCTCGCCGCAGTAAATCCTCTTTTAGATCTTTTACAAAGGTCACCTGGTCTGGCCGGCGATAATCAGTGTAGGGACCTTCGCTGCGATAGGTTGTTACCTCATATTTTCCACCATTATATAGGACCAAGACAGTGCCATGCTCTACGCCTAAATCAACATGCTTGGGGAAAAGCTTTTGAATCTCAACTGGATAGGCTGAAGAAGTAATATCAATATCGTGGATTGGTCGGCCTAAAAGATAGTCACGGACACAGCCGCCAACAAAATAGGCCTCGTAGCCGGCGGTATGTAGGCGATTAAGCACAGGTTTGGCCTGGTCAAAAATAGCTGCTAGACTCACAGGATATGCTCCAAACCATAAATTAAACCTGTTTCTTGGCCTACTTTTTCTAAGGCCAAAGCAACCCCATGCATATAAGATTCCCGATCATAAGAATCTTGACGGATGGTTAAGCCTTCACCTGGTGCACCAAATTGAACAACTTGGTGGGAATTAAGACCAGGTAAACGGACTGAATGAATATGAATGCCATGGTAATTTGCGCCCCGAGCACCAGCCATTGATTCTTTTTCCTCAGGGTGTCCTTGCTGGTGGTCTCCCCGGTTTTCATAAATTAGGCGGGCCGTTTTTTCTGCCGTACCTGATGGTGCATCTAATTTTTGATCATGGTGTAATTCAATAATTTCAACATCTTTAAAATACTTAGCAGCCTGACCAGCAAACACCTGCATGAGTACTGAAGAAATCGCAAAATTAGGCGCGATGATGCCAGAAATCTGTTTATTTTTAGCAAGTTTACTCAATTCAGCTAAGTCGGCATCAGTAAATCCAGATGTACCAACTATTGGATGAACGCCAGCTTGTAGACACAACTTGGTGTTAATAAAAGCTGATTGCGGTTGAGAAAAGTCTACTACAGCATCTGCTTCCAACTGGTTTAAGGCAGTCTCTAGATTAGCAAAAACAGGTGCCCGGTCAGACCAAAAAGCAACCTGATCAGCTAAATCACCTGCTTCAATAGCCGGGTCAACCAAACCTGCTAGCTCAAAATCCGCGTGATTTTGAACCATATGCGCAGATGTTGATCCCATCCGTCCTAAAAATCCAGAAACAATTACTTTCATTTTCATCTCTCCTTTTTATTCATTATAATCAGCAAAGCCACCAGGCCAGTTAGCCAGCTCTCCAGACTCATTTTGCATCAAATGCGGATGGGCTTGAGCTAAGGCTGCTAATCTTTCCAATTGACCATCTTCGCGTAAGAAAGTCATATAGTCTAATAGAAAATCTTCATCTGCTTTAAGCTCAGCATAAGCTAGCTGGTAATTAGCTCGCGCCTGGTCATAATCCTCTTGTTCATTAGCTAATCTAGCTTTCAACCAATGGTAATGAGGCTCATTGAAATCAGCCCGGTCTAACCGGTCCACTAAATGATTGGCCTGGGTAAAGTCTGATGATTGGATATATAGGGTCAGCAATAAGAGATTAGCCTCCGCATAATCTGGTTCAAGGTCCAGGGCTTGTTTCAAATAGTCGATGGCCAGGTCCAGCTGACCCACTTTTTGCTTGAGGCGGGCCATTGCCAAATAATTATGGCTCTGAAAAGGATTCTTTGCTATTGCTTCTTGATACAATTGACTGGCTTGGTCATAGTCATAAAAATGATCTGCTAGGTCAGCATAACTAGCTAGCAAGGTATCTTTAAGTTGCTGGTCATGATAAAGCTGATCAAAAAGCCCACGAGCTGTTTCATAATGGTTGGCTTCAAAATGAAGAATAGCCAAAAGGTTCTTTTGGTCTTGGGTAAGCTGGTCTAATCCTAATTGGCTTAATAAGTCAATAGCTTGGTCAAGCTGGCCACTTTGCGCCAGAGCGTAGGCATAGTGTTCATGGATCTGGTCTTTTAAGCTAGCATCTAAAGATTTACTAGTTAATAATGCTTGATAGGCTGCCAGGGCCGTTTTAAAATCCCCTTGCATATAAGCTAATTCAGCAATACCAAATGCGATTACATCTTGGTCAGGTGCCAAGGCCTGGGCCTCCTGTAATTTTACTAGGCTAACTTCAGGTAAAGAGAGCATTTGATAAGCATCTGCTTGTAACAATAAGCTATTAAGATAGAGGGGATCTTCATCATCCACCAATAATAAATAGTCTATTCCTGTCTCATAATCACCATTATCCATGGCTAGTTCACCTTGTAAAATTAACCATTGGGTAAGCCCAGGGTAATTTTTCTCACCCAAATTGTAAATAGCTTGTGCATAATCAACAAAGCCATACTGGCTCATTTGATAACCGTAGCTGGCTAAATCTTCCTGATCGCCAGTCTGGTCGAGTAGATGCAGGAAATCAGCGAAAAGCTGGTTGGCACGGTCTAGATCATCTGCCTGGATGGCTTGCATAATATCTGTTATAAATTGGTCCATCAGACACCTCCATGCCCTTTATTTTAGCATAAGTTAGCTATAATAAAGAAGTTATTCAAAATTATAAACAAGAACAGATATAAAAAAACAGGTTGGCTAAACCAACCTGTTCTTATTTATAAATATGAGGATGCTTATTTAACAGCATCTTTTAGGCCTTTACCTGGTTTGAAGGCAGGCACTTTGCTAGCTGCAATCTGGATTTCTTCACCAGTTTGTGGGTTGCGGCCCTTGCGAGCAGCGCGGTCACGAACTTCAAAGTTACCAAAACCGATGATTTGAACTTTTTCACCATCAGCTAAGTGTTCTTGAATTGCTTCAAAAACAGCATCAACAACTGGAGCTACTGTTTTTTTAGGTTCACCCACTTTGTCTACAACTGCTTGAACTAAGTCTGCTTTATTTGCCATTAATATTTTCACCTCCTCATATGAGATTCAATATGTAATCTACATATCGGACTTATCTAAAAAAGAGATAATCCTCTATAAAATATAACATATAAGCCTTGATATGACAATATTTCTTTAGGCTTTTTTAGCCTGGCTAGCTCCGTTCCCGGGTAATAATTCGAATCGGCGTTCCGGTAAAATCAAAGGATTTTCTAATTTGATTTGCTAGAAAACGTTCATAAGAAAAGTGCATCAGCTCTTTATCATTGACAAAGGCCACAAAAGTCGGTGGCTTAGTAGATACTTGGGTTAGATAGTATACCCTAAGCTTACGCCCTTTATCTGATGGCGCAGGATTGACCAACATCGCTTCTCTAAGTACATCATTCAAGAGTGAAGATTGCACACGTTGACTATGGTTAGCTGCTACTTGTTTAATTAAGGCTGGTAGCTTATGCAAACGTTGCTTAGTCTCAGCTGAAACAAAGATAATTGGTGCATAGTCTAAGAAACGAAATGCATCGCGAATATCCTCTTCAAATTCTTTCATGGTATGATTGTCTTTTTCTAAAGTATCCCACTTATTAACCACAATAATCACACCACAGCCAGCCTCATGGGCATAGCCTGCAATATTCTTATCTTGTTCTTGAATACCTTCCTCAGCATTAACCACAATTAAAGCAACATCAGACCTTTCAATTGCCCGCATTGCACGCATGACCGAATATTTTTCTGTCGATTCATATACCTTACCACGCTTACGCATGCCAGCAGTGTCAATAATTAGATAGTCTTGCCCATCCACCTTAAATGGGGCATCAATGGCATCTCGTGTCGTACCAGCAACATCAGAGACAATTGACCGATCTTCACCTAGGATAGCATTAACTAGGGATGATTTGCCAACATTAGGTCGACCAATCAGGCAGAAACGAATGATATCATCCTCATCATTTAAGTCCGGATCCTTAGGCATGATTTCAAAAACTTGGTCGAGAATATCTCCCAAGCCCAGACCATGGGCACCTGATAAGGGATAGGGATCTCCTAAGCCCAAGGCATAAAACTCATAAATATCGCTGCGTTGTTCTGGATTATCCACCTTGTTAACTGCTAAAATAACTGGCTTGTTAGTGCGGTGGAGCAGTTGCGCAATCATTTCGTCCGTATCTGTGACACCGTCTTTAACGTTAGTCAACATAATAATAACATCGGCTTCTGCCATAGCTATTTCAGCTTGATAGCGAATCTGACTATTAAAATCTTGGTCATCAAATTCTAGGCCACCGGTATCAATCAGGTTAATCTGCCGGCCCAGCCATTCTGCTTGCGCATAGATTCGGTCACGGGTTACACCAGGAATATCTTCAACAATACTCAATCTTTCCCCAACAATTCGATTAAAGATTGTTGACTTGCCAACATTAGGACGGCCAACAATTGCAATTGTTAGACTAGCCATACTAGCCTCCTTTCTGATTAAAAAAAGGATCTGGACTAATGTCCTAGACCCTTTAATTGTATAAACTATGACTTAATTATTCTTCATCAAAGTTCAAATCTTTTAATTGTTCACCTAAAAGGTCACCAAATGTAAAGCTTGTTTCTTCCTCTACATGTTGGGTATTTTGACGTTGACGATTGTCTTGACGTCCAGAAGATTGACGGTTGTTGTCACGACGTTTATTTTGACGTGGTTGACGGTCACCCTCTTCACGTTTAGGTGCTTCTTCTAAAGCCTTGATAGAAAGTGATAGACGTTCTTCCTCTGGGTTCACATCTAAAACTTTAACTTGAACTTCTTGGCCTTCTTCAAGTTTTTCACTTGCTGCGGCAATATGGTCATGAGAAATTTGTGAGATATGAACTAAGCCTTCAACACCAGGGAACACTTCTACGAAGGCACCGAAGTCAACTAGGCGACGAACAACACCATCTAGAGTAGCGCCCTTAGGTGCTTTCTCTTCGATATTTTCCCAAGGACCTTCTTGAGTATCTTTAATAGACAATGAAATACGGCCACGTTCTTTATCAACTGATAAGATTTTAACTTCAACTTCTTGACCAACTTCTAACTCATCAGAAGGATGTTTTACATGGTGGTGAGCAATTTGTGAGATGTGTACTAAACCATCAATGCCACCTAAATCTACAAAGGCACCAAAGTTAGCTAAACGAGCTACTTCACCTGTGACGATTTGTCCATCTTCAAATTGTTCTAATTTTTCAGCACGCTCTGCAGCACGTTTTTCTGCAGCAATTTCTTTATGAGAAAGGATTAGACGGTTTTCATTTGGATCGATTTCAACAATCTTAACTTCTAAGTCTTGACCTTTGTATTTAGAGAAATCTTCAACAAAGAAATCTTCTACCATTGAAGCAGGGATGAAACCACGAACACCAGCATCAACAACTAGGCCACCCTTAACAACTGACTTAACTGGAACAGTAATTGTCTCGTTATTTTCAGCTTTTTCTTCTAATTCTTTCCAAACTTTCTTAGCATCTACGCGACGTTTAGAAAGTAAGAATGAGCCATTTTCTTTCTCTTTGATTGGCTTAACAACAACTAATTCAATTTTGTCGCCAACCTTAACGATTTCTGAAATATCGTCAACAGGTGTTGCAGATAATTCACGTTTAGGAATAACCCCTTCAACACCAGCGCCTTCAATACCTACGATAACTTGATCATTATCATCGATAGTTAAGACTTCACCGATAACAGTATCGCCAATTTTCACCTCTTTTGTTTCGGCAAATAAATCAGCCATTGATGGCATTTCTTCATTTACCTCGTTGTTTGCTTGTTCTTCAAATTCGTTTGACATAAACCTAAATCCTCTCCTAGTAATACTAAAACTCGCTAATTATAAGCGATACAAAATAATTATATCATCAATTTTTTCTCTTGACAAGAATTTTTACTTATTTAATGGCCAATCATCCGCTGCTCAACTTGGTCTAACATCAGTTGCTCTACTTGATCCAAGCTTAAATCCGACGAGTCAATAACAATCGCATCTTCTGCCACGCGTAATGGACTCTCAGCACGTCCCATGTCATACTGGTCACGACGAGTGATTTCTGCCTCTAATTCTGCCAGCGACATACCAGAAAGACCCTTATCTTGATTCTCTAAATAGCGGCGTCTAGCTCTCTCAGCTACTGAAGCGGTTAAATAGAACTTAAGGTCTGCTGTTGGTAAGACCACTGTACCAATATCACGACCGTCCATAACTACTCCAGCTCCTTGATGGGCAAAGGCCTGTTGTTTAGCAACTAGTGCTTGGCGAACAGGTCTGAGCGCGGCATATTCAGATACTAATCTTGACACCTGATCTTGGCGTATTTCCTTAGTAACGTCTCGGTCTCCGAGCCATACATGCTGGCCATCAGCTTCACGCGTAAAACTAATATTAAAATCAGCTAACAGTTTAGCAAGACAAATTGAGTCAGTGCTTGGGCAGTTTGCTTCTATCGCTAGTAAGCTAAAAGCCCGATACATGGCGCCCGTATCTAAATAAATAAAATCTAAATCTGTCGCCAAGCGCTTTGCAATTGTACTTTTTCCAGAAGATGCTGGGCCATCAATGGCAATCATCATAATAGCACCTCCTAATGAACTTGTAAGACTGTCCCTGGTGCAATTGCTGAATCTACACTTAAGCCATTGAGTGCTAACAATTCATCAAGAGACATCCCATGGTTAACAGCAATTCGATAGAGGCTATCACCTGGTTGTACAGTATAGGCTGAAGCAGCCTGTTCTTGTTGAGCAGTTTCTTGGACCCGAGAAGCTTCTAAGGATGCCTGTTCGGATGCTTGGGCAGCCAGATATTGTTCCTCGGCTTGACGTGATGAAGCCAAGGCCGCTTCTTGTGATTTACTAGCTGCTAGTCGCGAAGATTCTTGTTTAGCAGCCTCTTCCTCAGACTTTTTCTTTGCTGCCGCTTCAGATTGCTTTTTATCTTCTGCTTGGCTTTCCTTGTTCTCGGTTTTTTGTACCATCACTTGGTCAGCAGTCTGAGGTTCCGGTACCCGTTCACGTTCATAACCGATAGCCAGCATAACTAGCGGCACCACCACGACTGTTATTAGTAAAACCAACACTACCTTCATAAGGGGCGATACCGATTTGTTCCCCTTATTTCTAGCTGAACGAGAATATTGGCGGTTCTTTAAATTTTCATATTCACCATAGCTATTTTCAACTTTAGTATCATCAGCAGTTTTTTTGCTAAATTTATTTTTTAATTCGTTCCAACGTGACATCATTCATCCCCCTTGATTCATTTTCAGATTGTACCATTCTTTTAAGAAAAAGTCAGTATCCTTCCTCACCCAGCTTTAAATTACCTACTAATTAAAAAGCTGGGCTAGTCTCTTTTGCCATGAGAGGGGTGTGCTTGATTGACTTACCTGGTTCATAGCTAAAAATTCACGATAATACTTGCTTTCCTTAAAATGAGCCTGGCAGTGACTACAACAAAAAGCGTTTTCACCATCGTTATAATCGTCAAAGTGGGCTAGTAGCTCTTGGCGATAACAATGGTTCCTCGTTAATAAATGGTATATTTCTGCTATCTGACTAGCTTGCTTGGCTAAATATGTTTGATAGTGGCACTGGGCAGCTTCTACTTGGTCAAAATGATGCTGGTAAAAAGAGAGCAAGTTTTGATCAGCTTCATCTAGATGCTGATAGTTAGCTGGACTTAAGTTACCTGTCAGATAAGCTGCGATTAGAGAGAGAAAATGGGATTCCTGTTCCTTTTTTTGCTGGTAGAAATAATTTAAGCGATTAAACTCATCACGATTATAAAAAACTAAGGCTAAAGCCTGCTGACCATCCCGTCCAGCCCGGCCCATTTCCTGACTTAATTCTTTAATGGTTCTAGGCAAGTGATAGTGAATCACAAAACGCACTTGCTGCTGATTAATGCCCATCCCAAAAGCTGCTGTCGCAAAAATCACATCTAGCTCTTGATTAAGATACTGGGCTAAAACAGCTTGCCGGTCTTGGCTAGACTGATCACCATGGTAAGGAGCGGTTTTCAAGCCCAGCGCCTGACTTACTAATTGGCTAAGCTGGTTAGCTTCTTTTTTATTATGCACATAAACCAAGCCTGGTTTAGGAAGTTCATCTAGGGCTGAAAGCAAAGCCTGACTAAGGTCTGCTTTTGGCATCTCTTGGAAGTGGTAAAAAATATTGGGTCGGTCACTGGATTTTTTAATTAGGCTCATACACTCTTCAGGTCTGAATAATAACTTTTTGATGAGATGACAGTCTGCTTGAGACGCAGTTGCGGTTAAAGCTAATGTCTTGGGATAGGCTAAAGCCTGTCTAATCCACCCGAGCTGGCTGTAGGCTGGTCGGAAATCATAACCCCACTGGATCAAGCAATGAGCTTCATCAACTACAAAAAGTGAGATTTTTATCTTTTGTAATTGTTTCAAAACACTGTGCTGGTGAAGCATTTCAGGAGAGATAAAAAGAAATTGATAGCTAGCTAATTGGTCCAATAGGCTAATTCGAGCAGATTCGGCTAACTGGCTATTTAGGGCAGCTACCTTTTTGATGCCCATTTTTTTGAGTTGACTGACTTGGTCCTCCATAAGTGCAATCAAGGGTGATACAACTAGGCAAAGGCCCGGGTGCACGGCCTGGTAGAGGGTGTAAATCAGAGTTTTGCCCTGACCGGTTGCTAAAATTGATAAAACATGGTCATTGCTTTCCAGGCTAGTGAGTGTTTCAAGCTGACCCGGGCGAAAATTTTTAAAGCCTGTTAATTTATTTAATTGCTGATAGTAGGCTTGCACCACTACAACTCCTTTCCACCCTGATATCTAATATTTCTGCAAAGCGAAAACACCAAAAAGGCTGGTGGGGGTAAATAGATTGAAAAGTTTGATAATCGGTAAACTTTTCACTTAATCCCGGCTGGTAGGGTTGGCCCATCAGTGCTTGCCACTCATCAAGAAGTAGTTTGGGTTCAAATATAGCAATTTCTATATAATGATCTGAAATCGTAGAAGGTTTGAGCTGACGCGCCTGAGCAATTGCGGTCAATCTTAAACCACTCTGCTTAGCTAGTCGAGTTTGTTGACAGGAATCAGAATAGGGATAGAGCACTTGAGCTAAGCCAGTCTTAATTAGCGATAAAGCTGGTCGACTATCACTAGCCATCTCCCGCCAGAGACGTTGGTAGCAAGCTTGCTGCAAGAGAGGTAAGTAGGCTGGTTCTAATTTTAAGTGCACAGCCACTTGATCACCAGTCAAAGCTGGTAGCTCGGCATGCTGGTAGCTAGCTACTAGTAAATCAGCCTGCCAACTTGGCCAATCAGTTAATAGTTGGCCCAAATCCTGGTAAAGTTGCTGACTGAAAGGAACAAGTTGTTTTTTTCCAATCGCCCGAATCAATGATTTTACTAAAGTCTGAATATTGATATCTGGGCTAGTTGGCACGTAATTACTGGCTCCCAAACGGTAGTTGACCAAGACTTGAATAAAAAGCTCAAAAAACTCGGCAAAGATTTTACATTGCCGAGGATTAACTAGGCCATTCCTGACCTGGATACTAGTATTAATTTTATTAAGGCTAGCTTCAGACAGCTGGGCAGGGCTTCCCGCCTGTTCCAGACACATTTTAAACTCTGCTTTAGTGAGTTTAGGAGCTAGACCAAAAAAACCAGTCAAATCATATTTATAAGCGTTGAAATAGGTCGATGAAGAGCCCTTACCTACTAGAATTTGATATACTGATGATGCCGACAAGCCACTAGCAAGCAGCTGGTCGGCCCAATATGAAATAAGTGCTTGCAAATTTACCTCCAAGGATGTGCCATATGTATGAAAGCTTATATTTTACCTGACCAATGCATTGCTTGCGGCATTTGCCAACTCAAGGCGCCAGAACTCTTTGAATACGATGACCAGGGGGTGGCCTACTTTAAAGCAAGTCCAGACCCCTACCAGATCACCCTAGAAGATTACCAATTAGAAACATTTAAAGCAGCGCTAACTAAGTGCCCGACTGGTGCCATCCAGCGGTCTAAGCACTAGCTATTTGATTTTTCGCCCAGTCAATTTTGGCAGTAGACGTGACAGAATGAGATGGCTGACTATAGATATTATAATGCCCTTGATGAGGTTAAAGGGAACGATACCTAGAAGAATATATTCCTGCATGTTAGGGATTTCTAAGCCCATCACTTGCATATAAAATGGTGTGATTACAAAATAGTTGAGCACAGACATCACCAGGGTCATCGCTAAAACAGCCACTAAATAGGCTAACCAGGTGTGTTTCGCCCCACCCTTTCCTAGCTGTCCTTCCTTGTTTTGTCCTTTAATTATGTAATAGAGACTAAACACATAAGCCATTGAAGCCAATAGTGAAGCGGCATCCCCTATAGGATAGCCCATATCCCCGCCAGTTTGCAAGTAATGCAGCACAGACCGAACCAATATGGCTAGGAAACCTGCCCCTGGCCCGTAGGAAAAAGTAGCCAAGGCTAAGGGAATATCAGAAAAATCCACTTTCAAAAATGGTAAGGCTGGTAAAATTGGAAAAGCAAAAAACATCAGTAAGTAGGCCAAAGCCCCCATAACTGCTGCCATTACAATAGCTTGAGTCGATTGTTTTCTCATAATATCCTCCTACTTCGAGTAGGGAAATATCAGAATAAAAAAACTCTTCTTATCCACGAGAATAAAAAGAGTTTGCAAAAATAGACACTGGGCACCCAGTATCTTCTTCTCTCATCCTGACTATACAGTCGGTACTAGAATTTCACTAGTTCAACCAAATTGGTTCGCGGACTTTACCGCCGATCGGGAATTTCACCCTGCCCCGAAGATTTTCCATATTTTTATATTTATTTAAATCTACTATAAACCAGATTTAATGTATTTGCAAGCCTAGTGCTTAGCTAAATGGATTAAATGGTCCACTTCGTACTTGGCAAGAGGCCGGTAAGCGCCTGCTGCTAGTTTATCGAGAGTCAGCTGACCATATTGTTCTCTTTTTAATTTTAAAACCGGGTGGCCGACTGCTTCTAACATCTTTCTAACTTGACGATTACGTCCTTCATGTATGGTTAGTCTAATCACTGTCCGTTCTTTTTCTGAATCAGTGGATAAAATTTTAGCCTGAGCTGGTGCAGTCTTACGACCATCAATAACCACGCCTCGCTCTAATTGCTGACGTTGCTGGTTGCTGATTATACCCTCTACCTTAGCAACATAAGTTTTCTTTATCTCTGATGATGGGTGCATGAGTAGGTTGGCAAATTCACCATCATTAGTAAGGATTAAGAGCCCCGTCGTATGATAGTCTAACCGCCCAACTGGGTAAATCCGTTCTAGCACTTCAGGAAAATAATCGGTGACCACCTGACGCCCTTTATCATCACTAACCGCGGAGATAACCCCGTCAGGCTTGTTAAACAAGTAGTAAACAGGCTCTTCTTTATAAATAGGCACGCCATCTACTTCGATTCGTTGCTTACGACTAGCTTTGGTACCTAGTTCTGTCACTACTTGACCGTCTAGACTAACCCGCCCTGCCTTAATCAGCTCTTCTGCCTTACGCCGTGAGGCGACACCGGCGTGGGCAATTAATTTTTGTAACCGTTCCATTTTAGTCCTCCTGGATATCTAAATCTGCAAAATCAAATAAACTGGTTTCCTCAGCTTGGTTAGCTTCAGCTAGACTCGTTAAATCTGGTAGCTGGTCCAGGGAAGATAGGCCAAAGTACTGGTAAAAATAGTCGCTCACTTGATAAAGCAAGGGACGACCCGGTGAGTTTTGACGGCCAACCACCTCAATGAGATCACGCTGTAATAGTTTTTGCAGCATAGCCGATGATTGCACGCCGCGAATTTCATCAATTTCTAAGCGAGTAATTGGTTGACGATAGGCAATAATCGCTAAACTTTCTAACGCTGCTTGACTCAGTTTGGCAGAAAAGGGGGAGATAGCATATTGCTGAACAATATTGGCCTGGTTTTTCTTGGTTACTAGCTGAAAGCGACCATCAATTAAGGTTAGCCTTAGTCCTGAGTCATTATCTTGAGCTAATTTTTTAGCTAGTCGCATCAAATGATAGGTCACCACTTCGGCCTTTTTTCCCAGTAACTGAGACAAGTCGGTCAAACTGATGCCATCATCTCCAGCAACAAATAGTAAGGCTTGTAGCGCTGCAATCATGTCTAACCTCCTTCTATGTTATACAAATATAAGTCATCTTTTAAGCTAGTTTGTTTAAAGTAAATTTTCTGCTCTTTAGTTAGCTCCAGCATAGCTAAAAAGACGGAAGCAATTCTGTCCCGGCTCAAGGGATCCAATCCTAAGACCAAATTAGAAAAGGTAACAGCTTGGCCTTGATTTTTAGCTAAGCCCTCAATAATAACCTGCATACCAGCTTGAATGCTAAAATCATCTCCTACGATGCGCGTAGCTAAGGGCTTAGTTGCTTGTAGGCGATGCACCATTTTATTCAGCGCTTTAAACAAATCATCCAAGTCAATTTCATCCTCAGCTAAGGGAATCTTGGCCTGAAGTTCAGATAGATCTTCGGCAGCCTTGGAATATGTTAGAGCCCGGTCAGCCTGAAGGTGGTCTAATACCTGGCTAGCCTCCTGATAGCGCTGATAGGTTAATAGCTGGTCAACAAGTGGTTGGCGAGGATCTTGGTGATCAGACTCATCATCCCCTGCTGGTAGCTCCTCCCGTGGTAATAACATCTGACTCTTTATGGCTATTAAACTAGCTGCCATCAGCAGATAATCACCTGTATTTTCTAGGTTATAAGCTTCTAGGCCTTCTATATAAGACAAATACTGGTCTGTAATTAAAGCAATCGGGATATCAAAAATATCTAATTCATGCTTTTTTATCAAATGCATAAGTAAATCTAGCGGCCCTGCAAAGGCCGCTAGTTCGATGTAAGTTGGATCTTGAGACCCTTGCGAATTAGTCATGATCTTTTGATTGGGCCCAATTTTTTATTATACCGGATGTTTCCAGCGTACCATTCAAGGAAAAGATAGGGAATTCATCCTTTAATGCCGACAGAATATCAACCGTTAGTCCTTCGTTTCTAAAGGAAGGGTTGATGGATAAATAGCGTATAATCAAGGTCTGATCTTCATCTTTTTTATCGAAACCTACAATTCCAATAATATTATCAGAATCTTCATTTCTCCAAAGGTAAAGTTGGCGGGCACCCTTTTGAATCTTATCCATTTCTTCAGTCAAGTTTTCAAAATCTTTGAACTCATCGATATAAGCTAAAAGACCCATAACAACTTTTTCGTATTTTGCTATATATGGAATTAGCATATGTCTACTCCTTATTCAGAATTAATTTCACGATAGCACAAATTGGCTAGTCGTGCAATCTCTTAAGCCCGCGGGTGACTTTGGCGGTAAATTTCTTGCATATGATAGGTATGCACATGGGTATAAATCTGGGTGGTGGAAATATCACTATGGCCCAGTAATTCTTGGACCACCCGTAAATCAGCGCCATTCTCCAAGATATGCGTGGCAAAGGAATGTCTCAGCGTATGTGGGCTGACCGGCTTTGTGATACCCGCTTGCCTGACATGCGCCTTTAAATTTTTCCAAATACCTTGTCTGGTTAGGGGGTGGCCACGAAAATTAAGATAAATTTCATCAAAATTCTGATCTTTAATCAATTTGGGTCGAGCTTTGTTTATATATTCAAGCAACCAATAGCTAGCCTGGTCCCCAATTGGGATAATCCGCTCCTTTCCACCCTTACCCATGGTCTGTAGAAAACCAATTTCCAGGTGGACATCATCCATTTTTAGTTGAATTAACTCACTAACCCGCAAACCAGAAGCATACATCAATTCTAGAAGGGACCGATCTCTTAAGCCCAAAAGCTGACTAGTATCTGGACTGGCTAATAAACGGTCCACCTCAGTAATTGTTAAAACTTGTGGCAAACGTTCCTGCTTCTTGGGTTGGCTAATGTTTAGCATAGGATTATCGATTAATTGATATTCCAAACGTAAAAATTTATAAAAATGTCTTAAGGTCGATAAATACCGGCTAATAGTAGTTGCTTTTTTTCCGGCCATTCTTAAATCCCCCAAACTAGCCACAATATCTTGACGGCTAGCATCCATGAATGATTTTACCTCTCGGTCAGCTAGTAAACGACTAGCCTGTCCAAGATCTTGGCGATAGGCAGAGATGGTGTTTTCTGCCAGACCACGTTCAACCCACATGGCAACCAAAAAAGCCTCAATCAAGTCTTGGTTAGTCATGGTCATGGTAGGCATCAATCTCTGAAGTCATCTGGGCTAACTGACAATCATAGCACAAGCCATGCATAGTAAGGTGGTGGTCACTTATTTTAAAATGGTAGCGGTTCGTAACTTCTTTTTCCAAGTCTGAGAGCATATCTTCCTGCACTTCTTCTACGCGACCACATGAGGTGCACAAGAGATAGTGGTGCGAGTGACGAGATCGCTGCCCTTTTAAACTGTAATGGGCTTGACCATCATCAAAGGTCATCCGGGCTAATATATTTAGCTCTGTTAAAATTTCCAGTGTGCGATAAACAGTGGCTAGACCAATTGAAGCATTCTTATCACGGGCTGCCATATATATTTCCTCTGCTGTTAACATTTTATTGTCATGGTCAGCCAAGACTTCAATAGTTGTTCGCCTTTGTGGGGTTAATTTAAAGCCTGCTTCTTGGACGCGGCTAGTCAAAGTTTGCAATTCTTCCGTTTCCATAAGCGACCTCCTCATCTCCTAAATTCTCTCAATCCCCTCAGTATTTTGGGTGATTTTTTTATCCTTCATTAATCGACCTAAAGCCCGTTTAAACTGAGCCTTCGATAAGCCAAAATGATTTCTAATCGCCTGGGGATCACTCTTATCATTAAAGGGTAAAAATCCGTCTGGCCGCCTTTCAAGCATAGCCAGGATCATTAGGGCATCATCGTCCAAAACCGCATGAGCTAGTGGCTTCAATGACAAATTCAAATTACCATTTTGCCCAACACCAATCACCCGACCCTTTACCTGTTCACCTAATCTCGGCTCTTCATCAAACTCGCTCGTATGAATAAAGGCTAAATGATAATCTTCAGTGAGGAGTTGGCTACCTGCTAGCTTAGCGCGGTAAACCCTAGCTGTTACTTCCTGGTTATTAAATTTACGGCTGTGACTCGGCAACTTATAGCTAATCGCTTGAAAAACATGCTCCTCTGCTAGTTTACCCCATAGCCGGTTCTTTTTATCAACTTCTAAACGAATAAATAAGTAATCGCCTATTTTAGGCCAGGTATGGGCAATAGTTGGCAGGTCATCTAAAGAGACCACAATATCTTTATCTGGCAAGCCAATATCAGTGAAGACGCCTAGATCTTTTTTCACGCTCGTGACCTGAGCCCAAGCATAACGATTCTGTCTAACACTGGGTAGGTCCTGGGTCATTATTTTTTGACCCTTACTATTCTCATAGATAAAGCCCCTGACCGTATCCCCTAATTGATAGTCTTCATTGGCTGCTAGTAATTTATAGGTAAGCCCTGATCTTTGCACAAAATAGCCCTGGTCATTTTTATCAGTTATTAATGCAGTAACAACACTGCCTAGTTCTTGATTCATATACTTTCCTCTACTAGAAATAATTTTTTCAAGTTATCTTTTATATTATAACATTTTAAACAACAAAAAAATAATGAGTAGGCAAAATGCCTACTCATTATTTATAACCATGCTTTAGATAGTGGTTGTCGCACCATCATAGATGATACCACGACGGGCATCAACAGTAATCAATTGACCATCCTTAATAACTGAAGTAGCATTTTCAGCGCCAACAATTACAGGTGTCTTAGAATCTACCCCTACAATAGCTGCATGTGAGGTTAAGCCACCAGTTTCCACAATAACTGCTGCCGCCTTCAAGATGGCATCATTGTAGCTAGCATCTGATTCTTTAATAACTAAGACTGAATTAGCTTGAACTTTTTGATTAGCTTCCTCTGCTGAAGCAGCTACTACTGCATGACCAACTACTGAGCTATCACCAATACCGTTACCTTCAGATAATTTTTCACCTAACAATTGAATCTTCATCAAGTTAGTTGTACCACGTTCACCAACTGGTACACCAGCAGTTACGATAATTAAGTCGCCTTCACTAGCGTAGTTAGAAGCCAGAGCAATTTCACCAGCTTTGGTCATCATATCATCAGTGGTCGCTGGTTTATCAGAAACACGTGGGTCAACCCCCCAAGCTAACATTAGTTTACGAGCTTGGCTTTCGCTAAAGGTTAAGGCTAAAATCATCGCATTTGGACGATATTTAGAAATCATCTTAGCCGTATGACCAGATTCTGTAGCAGCAACGATGGTGTTGATGCTTAGATTTTTAGCAGTATAAGCAACTGATTGAGAAATTGCTTCGGCCATATCACCCTTACCAAACTCTTTAATTTGCCGAACTGGGCGATTTACTAATTGTGCCTCAGTGGTTTGGGCAATCCGAGTCATCGTTTGCACTGCTTCAACTGGATAGTCCCCTGCAGCTGTTTCACCTGAAAGCATAATGGCGTCAGTACCATCATAGATAGCATTAGCAACGTCAGATGCTTCCGCACGTGTTGGTCGTGGGTTACGTTGCATTGAATCCAGCATTTGAGTGGCAGTGATAACTGGCTTACCTTGAAGGTTACATTGACGAATCATTTCTTTTTGCACAACTGGCACCATCTCAGTTGGGATTTCTACCCCAAGGTCACCACGGGCAACCATTAAACCATCAGATACCTTAAGGATTTCGTTTAAGTTATCCACGCCTTCTTGGTTTTCAATCTTAGGAATGATTTGAACAGTTTCGTTACCTGTCTCTTCTAAGATTTCACGGATTTCCAACACATCAGCTGGTTTACGCACAAATGAAGCAGCAATATAGTCGATATCATTGTCTAAACCGAAGCGGATATCAGCTTCGTCTTTTTCAGTGATACCTGGTAATTGGATTGATACGCCAGGTACATTGACACCCTTTTTGTCTTTAATAATACCTGAGTTTTCAACAATTGTAACGATTTCTTGGTTGGCTTGGTCAATGGCAGTTACCCGTAAATCAACTAGACCATCATCGATTAAGATATGGCTACCTTCGGCAACATCATTGATTAATTCAGGATAAGTCACAGAGAACTTGCTTGCGTCACCTTCAACCTCATTCATAGCAATACGCACTTCGCTACCTTTTTCTAGGAAGACAGGTGCATGATCAACCATGTTGTGGGTACGGATTTCAGGACCCTTGGTATCTAATAAAATCGCAACACGTTTACCAGTTTGCTCACTCGCTTTACGAATATTTTCAATACGAGCTAAATGTTCGTCATGGTCGCCATGAGAAAAGTTTAAACGGGCAACGTTCATACCAGCTTCAATTAGGGCCACTAAGGTCTCTAAAGATTCTGAAGCTGGTCCAATAGTACATACGATTTTAGTTTTTTTCTGCATGATTCAAATTCTCCTTTAATACGAAATTTCTTCATTAATTTTAGCTAGCGGTTTTAAGACAGATTCTCGTTTCTGGTCTAGGGTGTCAATAATATCCCCATAGACAATTTCTTCACCCCGGATGCCAACACAAACACCAGATTTACCCTGGCTCAACAATTCAACAGCAGCATAGCCAAAAGAGCTGGCTAACATGCGGTCTCGCGCTGATGGTGACCCACCACGCTGAACATGGCCAAGTACAGTTACCCGGGCATGGTAGTTACCATAAGCTGATAATTTTTCAGCAAATTCATGGCCTGACATCACACCCTCGGCTAGCACGATAATCGTATGCTTTTTACCACGCTCGCGGCCAGCATCGATTTCGCTAACAATCAAATCCATATCTAGGTCGGCTTCAGGTATAATAATCTGCTCCGCGCCTGAGCCAATACCCGCTACCAAGGCAATATCTCCAGCATTACGGCCCATTACTTCGATTACAAAAGTACGAATATGGCTGGTTGCTGTATCCCGCAATTTATCAATTGCATCTAAGGCTGTATTACAAGCCGTATCGAAACCAATTGTGTAATCAGTACCTGGAATATCATTGTCAATCGTACCAGGAATACCAATTGTCGGAAATCCTGCTTGTGACAAGGAACGGGCACCACGATAGGAGCCATCGCCACCAATAACAATCAGTGAATCGATGCCAAATTTTTTAAGCTGCTCAATTGCTTTCTCTAGGCCTTCCTTGGTCTTAAACTCTGGATAGCGGGCAGTATAAAGCATGGTCCCACCACGAGCTAAGAGGTCACTCACATTGTCAATCGTCATCTGATAAATGTCACCCTCGGCTAAGCCGCGATAACCATAGCGAATGCCATAAATTTCATTACCATCATAAATTGTCTTACGGACAATTGCGCGAATCGCTGCGTTCATGCCGGGAGCATCCCCACCACTAGTTAAAACGCCAATCCTTTTTACCATTTTCCCACCTCGTTGAATGATTTTTCTCAACAAAACTATAATAGCATTTTTTAACTGAGATGTCGCCATTTTATAGCAAATCTTGTCTAATTAAGACAAGATAACGTTATCATACCCAAAAATTGTTCTCAGTTGGTTAACGACCTGCTTATTGGCAAGAACGCTATATTTAGACCCAAGCCGATACGTTTCCTGTTCAGCCTCCATGCTTATAGATACCCTATTCGGTCCCGGATTTTCGGCCAAGACAGCAAGAAGGCTTGGTTTTAATTGACTAGCCTGTTGACGGTCACTAACACGAATATACAGTTGGCGCTTAGCCTGGATTTTTTTGGCTTGGTCAGATAATTTTTTCTTAACTTTATCGTTTAAAGAGTAGACCTGGTCAACCACCAGTTGAAGCTGATCTTGGCGTAGCTGTGTCCGCCCTTGTACCATCACTTGATCTCCGGTCAATAAAACGCTCGCATTCTCAATAAAGGCTTGGGGAAATACCACCATCTCGATCGTGGCCGTATCATCTTGTAAGTCTATAAAAGCCATTTGCTGGCCTTTTTTAGTTTTAATTTGTTTTTTGGTGACTAATTCTCCCAAGACAGTTACTTTTTCTTGAGCGCCTAGGCTATGGATTTTCTTTAAAATTCCTAATTGATAAAAATATTGATAATCAGAGTAGAGGTCAACAGTTAAGGATTGCCCCAGAGTCTCTTGTTCACCTGTCAACAAAGTGCGACTATCATACTCAGTTAACTGATTAATCTGTGGCTCAAATTGTTCCTGAAAACTTTGGTTATGACTACCAAAATCCAAAGACAACTGTTGCCCTGGACTAGCAAATAAACTAGCATGGGTCAACCATTTTGGAATAGCCTCTTCTATAAGGGTGCGCTTGTTCATAGCAAAGCAATCTAATGCATTGGCCCATGCTAGCTTAGCCAGTTGGTCTTCTTTTAAGTATTTAGAGTTAAGACGAGTCACCAAATCTTTTAAATTTTTGAAGCTACCCTCATGTTGCCGACTGGATAAAATATCCCTAATTAAAGGTTTGTTCAGTCCCTTAATATCAGACAAACCCAATCTCAAGGTCTGGTCATCTATCACAGTTAGGTCATAATACGATAGGTTAATATCTGGTGGCAAAATCGTCACACCATGTTCTTTAGCCTCTTGGACTAATAGCTTACCCTTACTATCATGCAAACTATGACTGCGCAAATTACCAAAATAAAAGGCGGCAGGAAAATAAACTTTAAGCCAAGCCAACTGATAGGCCAGATAAGAGTAGGCATAGGCGTGAGACTTATTAAACCCATAATTGGCAAAGGCTTCGATATATTGGAAAACCTGGTCAGCTGTTGCCTGACTGTAGCCTAACTTTTGCGCCCCATTCAGGAACTTATCACGCATAGCTGCCAGTTGCCCCTCATTTTTCTTAGAGATAGCCCGACGCAAAATATCGGCCTCAGCAAGTGAAAAACCAGCTAAGCGGTTGGTTACCTGCATAACCTGCTCTTGATAGACCATTACACCGTAAGTTGGCGCTAAAATATCAGCTAAATCTGGGTGGGGATAAGCAATGGCTTCACGACCATGCTTACGATTAACAAAATGATCAATTTGCTGCATGGGGCCTGGTCGATAGAGTGCATTAACAGCAGCTACATCCGCCATAGAAGTAGGTGCCACCCTTTTTAACACCTGACGAATCCCCTCGGATTCAAATTGGAAGACCCCATTGGTATCGCCATCACGAAAAACTTGGTAGACAGCCTGGTCCTCCCGATCAAAGCTTAGCGGCTCTAGTTTTTTTTTGGCCAATTTACTCGCAGCTGCAAGGCTATTAGCTAGGATTGTTAAATTAATCAAACTAAGAAAATCTATCTTTAACAGGCCAATTGCCTCGACATCTCCCATGGTGTATTGAGATAGTGGGACATGGTTATTGGATGCCTGCAAGGGCACATTATCGGTTAACGGCTGGTCGCTAAGGATGATACCTGCGGCGTGAGTAGAAACGTGACGGGGGAGCCCCTGAATTTTATGGGCTATTTCTAACCAGGTCGACCCCAGTTGATCTTCAGCTACTAGGTGCTGAAGGGCATGCGAGTTTTGGAAAAGATTCTTAATATCGACATTTTGGTCGCCTTGCACCGTATTGGACCAACGCGATAAACTTTGCTGATCACGCCCAAGAGCCGACCCAACATCTCTTAGGGCACGGCGGGCCGCAAAGGTTCCAAAAGTAGCAATTTGTGCCACGTGTTCCGGGCCGTATTTCCTTACCACATAGTCAATGATTTCTTGGCGCTTATTATCAGGAAAGTCTAAATCAATGTCAGGCATATTTTGACGTTCTGGATTTAAAAACCGCTCAAAGAGTAAGGCGTTAGCTACGGGATCAACATCAGTAATATAGAGGGCATAAGCAACCAAAGCACCTGCAGCTGATCCCCGACCTGGTCCGGTTTGAATTTGCTGACGGTGGGCATAATCCATAACATCCCAAACAATCAGAAAATAATCATCAAAGCCCATATCATGAATCACAGCTAATTCATAGTCTAAGCGGTCTTGATAGGCCTGGCTATTATCGGTACGTTCTGCCAAACCTTGATAGGCTAACCGGGCCAAATAATCAGCTGGATTATCCCCGTCCGGTACAGGATAATGTGGTAGCTGCAAGCGCTGTTTAGGCATGTCCAGATTTAACTGATTTAAAATTATATCTGAATCAACCAAACGATTGCTTACACCTAAATCTTGATAAGCTTGTTCATAGTCTGTTTGAGACCATAAATAGTATGGACCAGACATATCGGCTAATATTTCTGGTTGGTCAAGTGGTTGATTTTTATCTATCGCTTGGAGCACTTTAAGACTAGCTAAGTCATGGGGTTCCAAATATTTTATCGGCGGTAAAGCTAATAAAGGAATTTGTAATTGGTCAGCTATGGATAGGACCTGGTCTAAGTGATAATTGTCGGCCTCAAGAGGTGACAAGCCAATATAGATTTGTTCAAAATCAGTTATCACCTGTTTCATTTCTGCCCTAACATTGGCATGCCCGGCCTTAATTAGTTGAATATGCCGACCTTCTAAGGCCGGCATGATAAGCAGAAAATCCGCCTGGTTGGCTACTAAGTAGTCATAGACCTGGCGGTTACTGAGGTCTTTTTCTGTTTGCATGAGACTGGAAAGTTTCATTAGTCTCTGATAGCCTTGATAATTTTTGGCGTAAACCAGCCATTCTTCCTCAGCTTGACCAGCCATTAAACTTGGTAAAACCAAGGTCATGCCGATTAAAGGCTTGATACCCGCTTGCCGACAGAGTTGGTAAAATTGCCAGGCTCCATACATAACATTACGGTCAGCTAGACCCAAAGCTGGATAAGCTAGCGCTTTAGCTTGGCTAACATAATCTGATAAGTCAAGGGGTGAACTTAGCAGGCTATAAGCAGAACGAACATCTAGGGCAAGCATAAATAGACTCCTTTACAAATTTAAGCCTCTGGATTCCCGCTGTATTGGGGGCCCTTAACAAACATGGCGTCTCCAAAAGAAAAGAAAAGGTAGCCGGCTTTAACTGCATGACGATAGGCGGCGAGAACCTGCTGGCGGCCAGCAAAAGCCGATACTAGCATAATTAAAGTTGACATGGGCAAATGGAAGTTAGTGACAAAGGCATCAACAACTTTGAAGCGGTAACCGGGGGCAATAAAAATATCTGTCCAATCTGAATCTGCCTTGATTTGGCCTGCATATTTTTGACCAATCGACTCTAGGGTGCGAATGGCTGTCGTGCCAACCGCCACCACTCGACCACCTGCCTGGCGAGCTTGGTTTATAATAGCAGCATTCTTTTCATCTAAGGCATAAAACTCAGAATGCATCTGGTGGTCAGCTAAATTCTCAACGCTAACTGGTCTAAAAGTACCCAGCCCAACATGCAAAGTCAGGTAAGCGATAGCTACACCCTTAGCCTTAATTTGGTCTAGGAAGTCAACCGTAAAATGAAGACCAGCTGTTGGCGCCGCTGCAGAGCCTGCTTCTTTAGCATATACCGTCTGATAGCGGTCCTTGTCCTCCAAGCGTTCGTGGATGTAGGGTGGCAAGGGCATTTCGCCCAGAGATTCTAATACTTCTAAAAATATGCCTTGGTAGGAAAAAGTAACCATCCGACCACCGTGGTCTAATTCATCAGTCACCACTGCTTGGAGGCGGCCATCGCCAAAGCTAATTTTGGTACCAGTTTTAATCCGTCGAGCCGGCTTAACCAAACACTCCCACTGGTCACCCTCTGTATTATTCAACAAGAGCACCTCAACATGGCCGCCTGTTTCTGCTTTTTGCCCGTATAAGCGAGCTGGTAAAACCTTTGTATCATTTAAAACTAATACATCGCCTGCATTTAACTCAGTCAATAGATCTTCAAACATGCTATCTTGGTAGTCACCTGTTTGGGCATCTAATTTTAAAAGGCGGGCAGCCAGACGGTCTTCAGTTGGTTTCTGGGCAATTTGTGCTTCTGGTAAATCAAAATCGAAATCTTTAGTGGTTAAAGTCATGCTAATCTTCTTTCCTTTGTATATTCAAATGATCATAGGCTTTACCGGTAACCATCCGACCACGCGGTGTCCGTTGCATAAAGCCTTGCTGGATAAGGTAGGGCTCATACATATCCTCAATCGTAGCTTTTTCTTCTGACAGCGAGGCGGCCAAAGTAGATAGACCGACTGGCCCCCCATCGTAAAACTCAATCATTAACTGCAATAGTCGACGGTCAGTTTCATCCAAACCAATCTGGTCAATATTCAAAACAGTCAAGGCCTGGTTAACAACTGCTAAATCGATGTGGCCATCGTTATGGTAGACCTGAGCAAAATCGCGCACCCGTTTAAAAAGTCGGTTGGCGATTCGCGGCGTACCACGTGACCGGCGCGCAAGCTCAAGACATGCTGCTGAGTCAATGGGTGTAGCTAAAACCTTACTGGTTCGCTGAATAATTGCAGCCAACTCCGCTTCCGTATAGTAACGCATATGCTTGACAATACCAAAACGATGCCGCAAGGGCTGAGATAGGGCACCTGCCCTAGTAGTCGCTCCAATTAAGGTAAAAGGAGGCAGGGGAAAATGCACAGGATAAGCTGCTTCATCC
Source organism: Aerococcus urinaehominis (assembly GCF_001543245.1). Lineage (GTDB taxonomy): Bacteria > Bacillota > Bacilli > Lactobacillales > Aerococcaceae > Aerococcus > Aerococcus urinaehominis. The sequence goes on along the minus strand of NZ_CP014163.1, from coordinate 1,452,492 downwards.
TGGCCTACTATTATATCCACATAAAAATCTTCCATAGCTGAGTAGAGCATCTCCTCTACTACTCGCGGTAGACGATGGATTTCATCAATAAAGAGGACATCGCCGGCCTGGAGTTCATTTAGCAAGACTAACAAATCGCCAGTTTTTTCAATAGCAGGTCCTGATGTGGATTGAATATTAACCCCCATTTCGTGAGCTATAACTGTAGCTAGGGTAGTTTTACCCAAACCGGGCGGTCCATACAAGAGGACATGGTCAAGCGCCTCCTCCCGGCCAGAAGCAGCCTGGATATAGATACTCAGCTCCTCTTTCATTTCTGACTGGCCAATATAGTCCACCAGTCGTTGCGGACGTAGGCCTTGCTCCTGATCATCACCAGTCTCCTGAAAATCACCAGACAGATAACTCATATCATCACTCACTAGCTAACCCCTCCCTTCTTTAGCTACTTGTTATACATTTCAAGGCTAATTTAATGGCTTCTGCAGTCCCAGAAACCTGGGTGTAATCAATCTGTTTCACCACCCGATTAACATCTCTTTGACTAAAGCCTAGATTAAGCAGCGCTTGGCGTAATTCCTCCTCTAAAGAAGCTTCAGTCATTGACCCATTCACTTCCTGACCAAGTGGCTCACTTGCCAAGGTTGGCAGTAGCTGAGGCAGCTTACCCTGTAAGTCCAAAATAATTTGCTGAGCCGTTTTCTTGCCCACGCCAGGAAATTTAGTTAGAAACTGGCTATCACTAGCTTCAATTGCCTGGACAAGCCCATTTTGGTCACCCAAAGATAGAATGGAGATAGCTGATTTGGGACCAATACCCGATACCGAAATCAGTTGCAGGAAAAGAATCTTTTCCTCCTGGTCAGCAAATCCATATAAGCGAACAGCATCTTGACTAATAGATTGATATACATATATGGTTACTAAGCCTCGATCTATTTGATCAGTAAAACGATAGGAATTGGCTATATAAATCAGATAGCCAACCCCGTTTACATCTAAGACTAGACTATCACTGTATATGGCAGTGACGTAGCCTTTTAAATATTCATACATATTTCCTTACTCCACCACATCTTTATAGGCCCCGTAGCCTGCTTGGTCCATCTCATCATAAGGAATAAACTTGAGGGCAGCTGAATTAATGCAATAGCGTAAGCCACCTTGGTCACTCGGTCCGTCAGGGAAAACATGGCCTAAGTGAGAATCAGCACCTTGACTACGTACCTCAGTACGAATCATCCCGTGGGATTTGTCAACAACTTCTTTTATCTCATTATTCTCAATTGGACGACTAAAGCTCGGCCAACCACAGCCGGCATTAAACTTGGTTGCCGATGAGAAAAGTGGTGTGCCATCAACAATATCTACATAAATGCCTTTTTCGTAAAAGTCATCGTATTGGCCTGAAAAAGGCCGTTCAGTACCAGCGTTTTGTGTCACTTCATATTGGATATCTGTTAATTCTTTTAAACGTTCCTCTTTATTAGTCATCTTATCACTCCTATAAATAAGTATACCATCTCTTGGCTAAGCCTGGGTCTTATCTGTTTAATGAGGATCTTGGATCCGTTTAAACATCCTTTCAATGTCATAGTTAGATAGAAAAATTAAGACCGGTCGCCCATGTGGGCAATTGTATGGATTTTCGCAAGTCGCTAAATCAGCTAATAATTGGCGGGCCTGGCGATCATCCAAATAGTGATTAGCTTTGATTGATCTTTTACAAGACATCATAATAGCCGTAGCCTCACGGTAGTCTGCTAAACTGGCCTCTGGATCAATTAAAAGTAAGTCTATCAAATCATGAACAATTTCCTCAATATGCTGTTCCCCCATCCACAGGGGATGGTGATTGAGGATAAAAGTGTTGGGGCCAAAAGATTCTAGCTTAATGCCCATATCAGCCAAGTCTGACTGTAGGTCTTTGACAACCAGAGCTTGATCACTCGGAAATTCTAAAACAATCGGTATAAGGAGATCTTGAAGCTGGTCCCCATAGCTAGTAATACTTTGCCGGTAAAATTCATATTTAATCCGTTCTTGGGCAGCATGTTGGTCAACCATGTAGAATCCAGCTGGCGTAGAGGCTAGGAGGTAAGTGCCGTGTAGTTGGCCTATATAATCCAATTGAGGAAAAGACCGATTATCCTGGCTAGCTACTTGTTGTTTTACTTTCTTAACTGTTGTCCAAACATCTTGTTGGTGTCTGCTAGGAATGTCCTGTTTAGACAGTGCATGACTCACCGGACCAAACTTGTCTGCTCCCTCACCTTCAGTTTGAATTGAATCAAAAGTCAGACTAGGACTGGGACCAGCTGCATGATTTGATAGGCTAGCACCATAATCACTGCCATAATTTGAACCAGGTTCCGACTGACCAGGCTCACTAAGGTTAGCCACTTCTTTTATCAGATTGCTAGCTGGACTAAAAAGATTTAGTTGGCTATTTTTTTCTTGCTGGCTATGCTTACTGGCTTCATGATTTCCTTCAGCCTCTAGGGGACGAGGAATCCGTTGGCGAGGAGCCAGCACTTGATCAATCGCTTTAATAACTAAATCATAAAGATCCTTTTCCTTAGAAATTCTGACCTCCTGCTTGGTTGGATGGACATTAACATCGACTAATTGTGGATCCATTTCAATATGCAGGGCCGCAATAGGATAGCGTCCCACCATAAGTTTAGAACCATAGCCTTTCTCAATGGCTTGATTGAGCAAATAGTTCTTTATATAACGGCCATTCAAAAAAATTGACATATAATTGCGCCGCGCCCGAGTTAGTTGAGGCAAGGAGACATAGCCAGACAGCTTAATATCTAGCAATTCTCCGGAAATAGCAATCATATCTTTGGCGGTTTTATAGCCATATACTGCAGCCAAAACCTCCTGGAGACGGTTCTTGCCATTAGTAGCCAAAATTTGCTGACCATCATGACTATAAGTAAATTGGATATCTGGATGCCCCAGAGCCATCCTGTTTACAATATCAGTGATATGGCTCAATTCAGTATTTAAGCTTTTTATATACTTCAAGCGAGCTGGGGTATTGTAAAAAAGATTTTCTACCCGTACCGTAGTCCCCTGACGCAAGTGACTGGGTTCCACTGCAATAATCTCCCCGGCCTGGGCATAAACCAATTGGCCACGCTCACCATCAGAACTTTCTAACTGTACTTCCGCCACAGAGGCAATTGATGGCAGCGCCTCACCACGAAAGCCTAGGGTATGAATACGAAAGAGGTCATGGGATCGACTAATTTTAGAAGTAGCATGACGTTTAAAAGCTAGCTGACTATCAGCCGCATTCATACCGCAGCCATTATCAGTTACCTGAATGGCCCTTAAACCAGCCTCTTCTACTTGAATTTCGATTTGGCTAGCACCAGCATCAATTGCATTTTCTAAAAGTTCTTTAACGACTGAGGCAGGTCGCTCAACAACTTCTCCAGCTGCAATCTGGTTAGCAACTTGGGGTGCTAATTCATGAATGGCCATGGTCTACTCCTTTCAAGTCATTTTGCAAGTCATTGATAAATAACTGTGCCTCCAAGGGGGTCATTTGATAGAGGGAAACCTGACGTATTTTTTCTAAAATTTCCTGGTAAGCTAAGTCTTGATCCGAATCCGCTGTAAATAAAGATAATTGTTGGACTGAATCAACTTCTGTCCCCCCTAAGTCAGCCTGGTCTTGGCTGACTATAGGCGCAACTGAACTGGCGTCTACCTGGCAATCAAAACCTGGACCAGCCTGATTATCGGCCTCTAATTGGGCCAAAATACCCTGCGCATTTTGCAAGAGTTCTTGTGGCATGCCCGCTAGTTTAGCAACATGAATACCATAAGATTGGTCTGCTGCGCCGGGATATATTTTATGAAGAAAAATGACCTCCCCGTCTTCTTCAACAGCACCAACATGAATATTTTCCAATCCCTTAATTTTCTCCGCCAACTTTGTTAACTCATGGAAATGGGTTGAAAATAGCACTTTAGCTCGCAAATGTTGGTTAAGATACTCTAATATAGCTTGGGCCAAGGCAATACCGTCATAAGTTGAAGTTCCCCGGCCAATTTCATCAAAGAGCAGCAGACTATTGTCAGTTGCTTTTTGTAAGGCCTGGTTAGCCTCCATCATTTCTACCATAAAAGTTGATTGCCCAGCTAAGAGGTCATCAGCTGCTCCAATGCGGGTAAAAATCTTATCAAATATCGGCAATTCTGCCTCTTGACAAGGAACAAAGCAGCCCATTTGAGCCATAATAACAATCAAGCCAACCTGGCGCATAAAGGTTGATTTCCCTGACATATTAGGACCAGTAATCAAGGCCGTTTGCAATTCTGGCCCCATTTCTAAATCATTGGCTACAAATTGGTCGTGACCAATCACCTGCTCAACAACAGGGTGGCGCCCTTGAACAATTTTTAGCTGGTGGCTGCCTGTCTGTAGTTTAGGTCGACAGAATTGATAGTTTTCGGAAACCTCAGCAAATGATTGTAAAACATCAAGCTCAGCAACAGCTGCGGCCAGCTGCTGGAGCTGACTAGAGTAGGTCTTGACCTGGTCGCGAACCTCAATAAAAAGCTGATGTTCTAAAATTAAAGACCGATCTTGAGCCTCTAATATTTCTTGCTCAACTTTTTTTAGCTCTGGTGTGATAAAACGTTCAGCATTCGTCAAAGTTTGTTTTCTTTCATAACGGTCAGGGTCCAAGTGCTGGAGGTTAGCCTTAGTCACTTCAATATAGTAGCCAAAAACTTTATTAAAACCAATTTTTAGAGATTTAATACCTGTTGCTTCCCGTTCGCTAGCTTGTAGCTCTGCAATCCAGGTTTTGCCATGACGCATGGCCTGACGATAGCGGTCTAAATCACTATTAAAGCCATCCTTGATGACGCCACCATCCTTTAAAACCGCTTGGCTATCTTCATCAACTGACTTGCCTATTAAATCGACAATTTCTGGTAGGTCATCAATTTTAGCCAGCAAATCTTGCCAGTTCATATCTTTGTGGCTGCTCGCTTCGATATCTTGCAGGCCAGCTAATAAATCTGGAATAGCTAAGAGTGACCGTTTTAATTGCAATAGTTCGCGCGGATTGACATTGCCAAACCCAATCTTGGCGACCAGTCGCTCCAAATCATAGACATTTTTTAATTGGTCCTGGATAGTCCGGCGTTGAAAGAAGAAATCAATTAAGTCAGCAACTTGATCATGACGTCGCTCAATTTGTTCCTGATTAATCAAAGGGCGCTCTAGCCACTGTTTTAATTTACGCCCACCCATAGCTGTCTTAGTTTGATCTAAAAAGGCTAGTAGAGAGCCTTGTCGAGACTGTTTGCGGATAGAACTGGTTAATTCTAAATTTTGTTTAGCAAAATGGTCCATCATTAAATAATGGTCCACCTCATAAGCCTGGGCAATTTGCCAGTAATCAAGACTTTGAAACTGGGTTTCTTGGACATAATCTAATAGTAAGCTTACGACATGACGTTGGACTGGTTGACTGATTTCACTTAAAATATGCGCAAATTCAGCCGATTCATCTGTCATCTGATGGTAGGATATGGTGATGTCATTTTGACCTGTTAAAGCATTTAGTTGGTCAGCTGGCCATTCCTGACCTAGCACTAATTCTTTAGCTGCCAACTGGTTTAACTCAGTAATGACACTATCTAGATGCTTCAAACTAGTCACTCTTAATTCACCAGTGCCCACATCACCATGGGCTAGGTGATATGCTTGATTCTGGTTAATCAGAGCAACCAAAAAATTGTTGTCACTGTGCCCTTGCCTTTTATCCAAGTAGGTCCCTGGGGTTAAAACTCTAACCACCTGACGCTCAACCATGCCTTTAGCTAATTTAGGATCTTCCATCTGCTCCGCAATCGCCACTTTATAACCCTTATTGATGAGGCTTTCGATATAATCATCGGCTGAATGATAAGGAACACCGCACATTGGGATTGGATTATCGGCATTTTTATTGCGTGAGGTTAAGGTAATTTCTAATATCTGGGCAGCCTGCTCAGCATCCTCGTAAAATAGCTCATAGAAGTCACCCAAACGATAGAACAGAAAGGCATCTTGATAGTGGGACTTCATTTCTAAATACTGGGCCATCATCGGCGTTTGCTTGTCTTTTTTCGCCATCAAGGTCTTCCTTTCTGATTATTATAACTGCTTACCAGTTTCTTTAATATAAATTGGTTTGATACTTCGGGCCTGGCCGTCTGCTTTAATGTCAACTATACAGGCTGAGAGCACCTGGTTTGAAGCTGGATTGTCATCAACATTGAAACGAGTTGGTAGTTGAGTGCGGAATTTGTTAATGACAGCTTCTTTTTGCATGCCCAACACACTATCAATAGATCCTGTCATACCAACATCACTCATATAAGCCAGACCACCAGGTAGTACACGCGCATCGTTAGTTTGGACATGGGTATGGGTGCCTATAACAGCTGAGACACGACCGGTAAAATCCCAAGCCAGTGCTTGTTTTTCACTGGTTGCTTCCGCGTGAAAATCGACAAAAACTGACTTTATATCAGGGTCTAAATCCGCCAATATCTGGTCTAAGCACAAAAACGGGTTGGCTAAATCAGGTAAAAAGACGGTGCCCATTAAATTAACAACCGCTAATTTTTCATCATTTACTTGGACCACCCGATAGCCTTGGCCAGGCGTCCCCGGTAGATAATTTGCAGGACGAATTAACTTGTCGGCCTGGTCGATAAATGCTAGGGTATCCGGATGATCAAAACTGTGGTTACCCAAGGTCACCAAGTCAGCGCCCACTTGTAAAAATTCCCTATAAAGCTGGTCAGTTATCCCGCGACCACGGGCAGCATTTTCACCATTCACTATCGTTAACTGAGGTTTATAAGTCGTTTTTAAATCTGCCAGATGCTTAGCTAACAAGTCGCAACCGAGGCGACCCACTATATCACCAACAAAAAGGATTTTCACCGTTACCCTCCTCCTTAAATTATAATCTTACCATACTAGCAAAGTTGAGTTAAAGTCAGGCCTATAATGCCAATAAAAAAACTTGAGGAAAACTCCTCAAGTTTTTTATTTAGCAACGCTTACCGCGCGCTTTTCTCTTATTAATGTTACTTTAATTTGGCCTGGATAATCAAGTTCCGTTTCGATACGTTGAGAAATATCATGGGCTAATTTTACCACTTGTAGGTCATCAACTTCATCAGGTTTTACCATAACCCTAATTTCCCGGCCTGCTTGGATAGCATAGGCCTTTTGAATACCTGGGAAATCATTAGCGATTGCCTCCAAGCTCCGTAATCTTTGGATATAATTTTCTAAAGATTCGCTGCGCGCGCCCGGTCTAGCAGCTGATAAGGCATCTGCTACAGCAACTAAATTAGCAATCACGCTAGTTGCTTCGGTATCTCCATGGTGACTGGCAATTGCATTAATAACGGTATCATGCTCGTTATAACGCATAGCCAACTCCGTACCAATTTGCACGTGAGAACCCTCCACTTCATGGTCGAGGGCCTTGCCAATATCATGAAGTAAACCAGCACGTTTAGCAAGGTTAACATCTTCACCAAGTTCTCCTGCCATAACACCCGCTAGCTTAGCAACCTCAACAGAGTGATTGAGGACATTTTGTCCATATGAAGTGCGGTAATTCAAACGACCTAAGATTTTAATCAGGTCAGGGTTAAGGGAATGAACGCCTACCTCAAAGCAGGCTTCTTCACCAGCTTGGCGGATACGACTATCTACTTCTTTACGTGATTTCTCTACCGCCTCTTCAATTTTAGCTGGATGAATGCGACCATCCGCAATCAGGCGTTCCAATGCGATCTTAGCAATTTCGCGGCGAATTGGATCAAAACCACTTAAAACGACGGCCTCAGGCGTATCATCGACAATTAAATCTATTCCTGTGAGCGATTCTAATGTCTTAATATTACGCCCTTCCTTACCAATTATACGGCCCTTCATATCATCGCTAGGTAAATGGACAACACTAACAGTTGTTTCTGTTACGGTATCAGCACCACTGCGCTCAATTGCTTGCAGGATAATTTCCTTGGCAATCCGATCAGACTCGTCTTTAGCTTTTTGTTCAGCTAAGCGGATTTTAACAGCCAGCTCATGCTCTAAACTCTGTTCTGTCTCCTGAAGTATGATTTCCTTTGCGTCTTCTCTAGACAAGGCTGCTACCCTAACCAGCTCGTCATTTCTCTGCTGAATCAGGTCTTGAGCTGCTTGCTCACTTGCTGCTACTTGGCTAGTGCGTGTCTCTAATTGTTTTTCTCGGTCATTCAGATCTAGGTAACGAATATTTAGATTATTTTCACGTTGGTCTAATTTTTCTTCCCTTTGATCGGAACGTGTCTCAAGTTTAACAACTTCACTACGACGATCTTTCAATTCATCTTCGACACTCGTACGGTACTGCTGGGCAGCTTCTTTAGCTTCTAAGATGATTTCCTTACTCTTAGCATTAGCATCTCGTTCAGCATTTTCAATAATACTAGCTGCCGTATTTTGTGCCAGTTGCTGGGCCTGCTCTTGCCGCTCAGCTTCTCTGGTCTTACCAAAATAACCACCGACTAAAAGTCCAACAATTAAAGTAACGAGGGCCCAAATTACGGTTTGAACGTCCATAGTGACACCTCCGTTTCTATTTAATTGTTTTTACTTTTTCATTGTTTTATATATCAATAAAAGAGTCATGTGAAAATTCACATGACTCTATTTTACGGTTATTCACAGGTTTTGTCAATTACTGACCTAATCCTCATCAGCCCCAAGGTCAACATCAAGAGATACTTGGTCATCTGCTGGTACTTGGTCTTGATGATCGGCTAAAGCAGCTAATTCTTCTGCGGATAACTTACCATCATCACCAAAACCATAATGGGCCCTTACTTGTTTTTCAACTGTTTCTCTAACATCAGGATTTTCCTTTAAGAAGAGCTTAGCATTTTCCCGACCTTGACCAATACGATCCTCACCATAAGAGTACCAAGAGCCTGATTTTTGAATCACATCCAAATCAGCCGCTAAGTCTACTAGTTCACCTTCCTGTGAGATACCTTGACCATACATGATATCGACTTCCGCTACCCGGAATGGTGGTGCCACCTTATTTTTTACAACTTTTATTTTAGTTCGGTTACCAATGACATCAGTGCCATCCTTGATTTGTTCACCGCGGCGCACTTCTAAACGCACTGTTGAATAAAATTTCAAGGCACGACCACCAGGCGTGACTTCCGGGTTACCGAACATTACACCGACTTTTTCCCGAATTTGGTTAATAAAAATAGCAATTGTCTTAGTCTTATTAATAGTTCCAGATAGTTTACGTAAAGCCTGAGACATCAAACGTGCCTGTAACCCCACATGGGCATCGCCCATTTCACCTTCGATTTCAGCACGTGGCACTAAGGCGGCGACTGAGTCAACAACAACGATATCAATAGCGCCACTTGAAACTAAGGCATCAGCAATTTCTAAGCCTTGTTCACCAGTATCAGGTTGAGAAAGCAGCAATTCATCAATATTTACGCCTAAATTTTTTGCATATTCAGGGTCCAAGGCATTTTCAGCATCAATAAAAGCAGCAATACCACCCCGTTTTTGTACTTCTGCAATAGCATGGAGAGCCACGGTAGTTTTACCTGATGATTCTGGACCATAAACTTCGATAATCCGACCACGCGGATAACCACCAACGCCTAAACAGATATCCAGGGTAAGAGAGCCGGAAGGAACAGCCGATATCTTAGCATCAGCTTGTTCCCCTAGCTTCATAATAGAGCCTTTACCAAAGTTTCTTTCAATTTTTTTTACCGCTTCTAGTAGGGCCTTCTCACGGTTGTTATCATTATTTTTCGCCATATTGGGCCTCCTTTAGATTTGTCATTCATATTGTAAGCTTAATCAGATAAATAATCAAGAACAAATGTTCTGTTCTTTTGTTAGGGTGATAAAAGCTTGGTAGATAGCCCGAGTCCGAATATCTTGTCGATTTCCGTACAATTGCAGGTCTAAAACCTGACTTTCTTGACCACGACGAGCAATACCGACAAATACCTTACCGACCGGTTGGCCTTCCATTTCCTCAGGACCGGCGACGCCAGTAAAGGATAAGCCAATGTCAGCCTGGTAAGCTACGCGTGTATTTTCAGCCATCAGGCGCGCACATGCCGAGCTTACCATACCATGCTGGTCTAACACCGCTTGATCAACATTTAATAAATCATGTTTGGCCTGGGCCTGGTAGGCCACAATGCTGCCTTGGAAATATTGCGATATACCTGGTAAAGCAACTAATTTAGCTGCAGCTAAACCACCAGTTAAGCTTTCAGCAAGTGCAATCGTCAAATTCTGGTCAGCTAGATAATCACGCACTAGGCTAGCAGGATCAAAATTTTCTCCTAGACCAACAAAATTATCGCCGATCCTATCTAGGATCTCTGCTTGTAAATTATCTAACAAATCTAGGGCCTGGTCTTTATCATCAGCGTTAGCAGTAATCCGTACAGTTACTAAATAATTAGCCGCATAAATGGCAATGGTTGGATTCGTTTGACCAGCAATTAGATCATCTAGGCTAGTAGCAATTTGCGATTCACCCAAGCCAAAAAAATTCAAGTAGCGTGACATAAGCCAGTCCGCTTGTCCCGATTTTTCCTGTAAATAAGGGAAAACCTGACTCATAAACATTGCCTTTAGCTCACTAGGAGGACCGGGTAGCATAATATAGGTCCGGCCTCCCTTCTCTATTAAGGCACCCAAGGCTTGCCCTTTAGGGTTTGTTAGCGCTTGTCCGCCCTCAATAACCAAAGCCATATTTTTATTATTTGCTGTTAACTCTCGGCCACGACTGGCAAAGTCTTCCTCTAAATAGGCTAAATGATTGGGATCTACTTGGTAAGATAAGCCCAGATAATCTGCAAGAGTTTGCTTCGTCAAATCATCCCTGGTTGGTCCAATACCACCTGAATAAATCAATAAATCAGCCCCTCGAGCTTCTGCAGCCTTGGTAGCTTGAACCAAGCGTTGAGGATTATCCCCCACCACAGTTTGCTGGTAATGATTAATCGCTAGCTCATTTAGGTGCTTAGCTATAAATTGTGCATTGGTATTTGCAATTTGCCCCATCAATAATTCTGTTCCGACCGCAATAATCTCCGCTTGCATTTCTTCACCCTATCTAATAAATACGTATTTTTTCCTAATTTCTTTTTTATTATAGTGAAACAGGGCATAAATAACCAGAATGCCGCCTGTAGCCCAAGAGAAAAAGCCTGGGCATAAGTCCCAGGCTCTCGCTATTACACGAATCTTAGCAGCATAGTCGGGTTCAAAACAGCCCAACTGATGTGGCTTCACAAAATTCGACACAATATCTGCGATATTAACCGTCTTTTATTTCAAGAATTCAGTTCAGGAAGCTGCTCATCGCACCCTATCAAAAAATATACTTATAAACCATCAGCAAAAACGTGCTTATTCTTTACAAAATAATCAATTCCCGAATACAGGGTAAAGATAAGTGCTAAATACAAACACAACTGTCCAAGAGAAATAGGCAGGAAATTAAAGGGAATATCATTAACTAATAATAAAATTACTGCCAACATTTGGGTGAAGGTTTTGACTTTACCCGGCCAAGCTGCAGCCATCACTTCGCCATCTTGAACCAATAGAAGACGTAAACCGGTCACGGCTAATTCACGCATAATGATAATCGAAACTAGCCAGGCCGGTGCTAAATTAAGAGCCACCAATTGAATCATGGCTGTCGCCACAAGCATCTTATCTGCTAGCGGGTCAGCAAATTTACCAAAGTTAGTGACCAGCTGGTCTCTTCTCGCAATATAGCCGTCAAGCCAATCCGTAAAAGAAGCACCAGCAAAAATTAGAGCAGCTAGTAATAACTGCCAAGAGAGACTCTGCCCGTTCATTTCTAAGTAACCCCAGGCTAAGTCAAAACTAGTTAAGAGCATAAATACGGGAATTAATAATATTCTAAAAATAGTCAGCTTATTGGGTAAATTCACTTTACCCCTCCTCTCGCTCTGCTATTATATCATGTCTTAGGAGAAAAAGGCTTATTGAGGTAGGTCATCATCAGTTTTTTCTTGGTAAATGTTAACTACCCTGGCCTTTGAACCTTCCTGGGGACCAACATAGCCGCGCATTTCCATATCTTCAATCATACGTGCCGCCCGATTATAACCAATCCGGAAGCGACGTTGCAATTTAGAAGTTGAAATATTTTCTTGCGTCTTGACATAGTCCAAAGCTTGGTCAAAGAGCTCATCCACTTCCTCACCAGGATCAATTGCCTCCTGGTCAGTGGGCATCATGGCTTCCACATAATTTGCCTCTTGCTGGTCCTTGACAAAATCCACCACTGTTTCAACATCCTCGTCCCTAATAAAGGCGCCTTGAATACGAACCGGCTTAGATTCTCCCATTGGCATAAAGAGCATATCACCACGTCCTAAAAGCTTTTCAGCCCCGTTCTGATCAATAATAGTGCGTGAATCAGTTCCCGAAGAAACCGCAAAAGCCATCCGTGAAGGCACATTAGCCTTGATAATGCCGGTAATAACGTCCACTGAAGGTCTTTGCGTCGCTAAAATCATATGAATACCTGCTGCCCGCGCCATTTGAGCTAAACGAGTAATGGCTGCTTCAACCTCTTTAGATGCCACCATCATCAAGTCAGCCAGCTCATCCACAATCACTACAATATAAGGTAGTTGACTGATGGCTTCATCGTTGGATGTTTGGTTATGGTGGACTAATTCATTGTAGGCATCAATATTTCGCTGCCCAGTAGCTGCAAATAACTCATAACGTCGCTCCATTTCTTGAACTACTTTATTAAGGGCTTGTGCAGCCTTACGTGGATTAGTTACCACTGGGGTCAATAAGTGTGGAATGCCATTATAGACATTTAATTCTACTTTTTTAGGGTCAATCATCATCAGCTTAACCTGGTTGGGTTTAGCCTTGAGTAAGATTGATACAATAATCCCATTAATAGCAACTGACTTACCTGACCCAGTTGACCCAGCTACTAGTAAGTGGGGCATTTTGGTTAAATCTGCCGTACGAATATTACCTGAGATATCACGGCCTAATGGCACTTCCAGGAGTTTGTCTGAGCTAGGCTGGTTTTCGAAGCTTTCTTTAAAGGATACAAGGCTTACTTGTTGGTTAGGTACCTCGATACCAATTACACTTCTACCAGGAATAGGTGCTTCGATACGGATATCTTTGGCTGCAAGGGACAAGGCAATATCATCAGATAAGCCAACAATCTTGCTGACCTTAACCCCAACGGCCGGTTCCACTTCATATTTAGTTACAGAAGGACCAAGATTAGCCTTAACCACACGCGCATCTACATTAAAACTTTCAAAGGTAGCCTCAAGCTTCTTGATGTTTTGCTTAATAACATCATATTCACTTGATTGGTCAGTCGCCTCAACATGGCTCAGTAAACTAGCCGGCGGTAATTGATAGTTGGGATTCTCATCATCTCCCGACATGACCATCTGATCAATATCCGCCATGTCTAAATCTGAATCACCATCATCATGACTATCCCGGCTATGATCCTCGTCTTTAGCCAACTTATGAGCTTGGATATCAGGGATATCCAGCTGGGTCTGCTCAGGCTGGCCATTATTAGTCTGCCTAGTTTGGCCACTAGCTGCTATAATCGGCACTTCCTCATCACGCTCATAGCGGTTGACATCTTGATTTTCAGCCGCCTTGACTTGGTTTTTCTTGCGGTGGCTAGGTCTTGCTTGCTGGTCTGAAGATGCCTGCTTAGCCTTAGCAGCCTTTTTATCCTGGTTAGCTTGCTGGTAGTCAGCAAATTGTTGACTGGTTGCCTGCCCAAAAGATTTCACCCAATTAGCCACGGCATCAGCTAACAGCCGGAAGCCTTCTAGCAAATCAAACCATGTAATATTAAATAAAAAACAAAAAATAACAATCAAAGCTAAACCACATAAAATATAGGTGCCGATTTGGCTCACAAGCAGGTAGGATAAGGCATATAGAATGCCCCCTATTAATCCACCACCTAATTGACTCAGCTGGTCTTGACTAAAGTTTGTCAGACCACGATTAAAGGTAATAGTAATGACTGATTCCTGCCTAGCAGCAATACTTTGATATGACCAAGCATGGAGTAGGGTTAAGACAATTGGCAGCAACATTAATAGGGATAAATTAAAACGATTGTTCCAGTTGACACCTCGTCCGGCGAGTAAATAATAAATCACAATTACTAAACCTAACACCATAACAACCAAGTATAGTTGACCTACAAAAAATTGTATGATAGCCCGAACAATCTGGCCGATAATCCCTAAGTTCAAAAGGCCCACAATAATTAGCACTAAAATTATCAGGAGGGCCAGAGCCTGGTAGCCAGAATTACTTTGCTTTTTTCTTCGATTAGTTTTTCTTTTCGCCATACTGCCTCCTAAATTGATAAGTCTTTACAAACCCCTAGTATAACAAATTTTCAGTCAAATTGGTATGTTCCTAATAGCCACAGACGGATTAGTAACATGTTATAATTATACTAACTAGCTTAGCATCAAATTTATAAAAAGGAGACCACCATGGAAAGTAAAATTTATCAAATCACTGGCCAAGTGCAGGGGGTCGGATTTCGTTATACTGCTAGTCAGTTAGCTCGTCAACTAGGTATAAAGGGCCAAGTCGCCAATATGGCTGACGGCAGCGTACAATTAGTAGTACAAGCTAGTCCTGACTTAATCGATGAGCTTTTAACTAGTCTCAAAGCACCTAAGCACAACACTGCCATCAATATTGACCAAATTGACTTAGTGGCAACCAAAAACATGCCAGTTTTTAAGGATTTTTCAATCTATAGACCTTAGCATTGAAATCACTAGTTATTTTAGTTACAATAAAGCGAATTTGACTTTGTAAAGGAGTGTCATTTTGACCATTAATTTTTTGAAATCAAGTCGGCTAAAATTCAACTTGATGATGCTGACCAGTATCTTTTTCCTCACCGGGTGTGTAAATGCCAAGGATTCCAATTCACTAACTTTTAAGCTTTTTGTCCAACCCATTAACAATCTTATTGAATGGCTAGCGGACTTCTTCAATGGTAATTATGGTTGGGCTATTATTGCCATCACTATTATTGTGCGTTTAGTTTTGCTACCTTTAACTATGAAACAGTTAAACGCAACAACTAAACAATCTGTAAAAATGCAAAAAATCCAGCCTTACCTTAAGGATATTCAAGAACGTCAAAAACGTGCTCAAACCCAGGCTGAGCAAATGCAAATTGCCCAAGAGCAACAAGCCCTCTTTAAGGACAATAATATTTCTATGCTCGGCGGTATGGGCTGCCTCCCCCTACTCATCCAGCTACCAATTATTTCGGGAATGTATAATGCTATCCGCCTTAATGAAGGGATTGCTAACTTCACCTTCTTCAATACTGATTTAGGTGAGCCTAGCATCGTCTACGGTATTATCGCAGTCGCCCTCTATGCCCTCCAATCTGTTATTACCATCCAGGCGGTTCCTGAAGAACAGAAGGCTCAGATGAAGTCTTCGATGATGATGATGCCCATCATGATGGCCTTCATCGTCTTTACTACCCCAGCTGGTCTGACCCTCTACTTTATCGTCGGTGGTCTCTGGGCTATTTTACAATCACTTTATACCAATAAAGTCTTCCGCCCACGTGTGCAAGCCCAGGTTGAGGCGGAACTGGCTGAAAATCCTATTAAATTTAATACAAGTAACCAAGCTAATGGCCCCATCAAAGATGTAACTAATACAGTTAGTAAACAGATTGATAGGCAGTCAAAAGGTAACCGTAACCAAGGTAAACAAAATAAATCATAAAATATTAAAACAGCGGATGCGCCTAAGCATATCCGCTGTTTTTTTAGTTTAAGAATTACTAGGCATCAATTTCTTTTTCTTGATCCCATAAGAAGTGATAAGAACCTGGGCGGTCAGTCCGTTCATAGGTATGGGCTCCGAAATAGTCACGTTGGGCTTGAATAATGTTAGCCGGTAAAGTTTCTGTCCGGTAGCTATCATAATATGACAAGGCACTGGTGAAACCAGGTACTGGAATACCTGCTTGGATAGCAGCAGCAGCTACACGCCGAGTTGCTGCTTGATATTTTTCCGCAATAGCTTGGAAATAATCATCCAGCAGAATATTTTGCAGTTGGCCATCCTTATCATAAGCAGCAGCGATATCATCTAGGAATTGGGCCCGGATAATGCAGCCTGCCCGGAAGATTTTGGCAATCTCTTGGTAGTTAAGATCCCAATCATAAGTTTCACTAGCTTCACGGTATTGGGCAAAGCCTTGCGCATAGGACATAATCTTAGAGAAGAACAGCGCTTGGCGCACATCTTCAACAAAGTCTGCCTTATCGCCCTCAAAAGCTAAGGCCTCAGGACCATTTAATTGTTTTGAAGCAATAACCCGTTCTTCCTTAAGTGCTGAAATATAACGAGCATAAACTGACTCCGTGATGGTTTGCAATGGCACACCTAAATCGAGTGAAGATTGAGAGGTCCATTTACCAGTTCCTTTATTACCAGCCCGGTCTAAAATCACATCAACCATTGGCTTACCGGTGTCAGGATCTTTCTTAGTTAGGATATCGGCGGTAATTTCAATTAGATAAGAATCAAGTTCACCTTGGTTCCACTCTTTAAAATAATCGGCAATCTCAGCAACTGATAAATCTAAATAGCGACGTAGTAAGTCGTAAGATTCAGCAATTAGCTGCATATCCCCATACTCAATGCCATTATGAACCATTTTAACAAAATGACCAGCGCCATTAGGGCCAATGTAAGTCACGCATGGTGCCTGGTCTTGAGGCGCCTTAGCAGCAATTTTTTCTAAAATTGGCGCTACTAAGTCATAAGCTTCTTTTTGCCCTCCTGGCATCAAGCTAGGACCTTTAAGGGCGCCTTCTTCACCCCCAGAAACTCCCATACCAATAAAGTGAATACCTGACTCAGCTAATTCTTCTGAGCGACGCATGGTATCCTTGAAGAAGGTATTACCACCGTCAATGAGCACATCCCCTTCATCTAAAAGCGGTAAGAGTGATTTAATAGTGGCATCGGTAGCCGGTCCAGCTTTAACCATCAAGACAATCCGCCGAGGTGTTTCTAAACTGGCCACAAAGTCTTCTAAGCTAGTTGCGGCTAGTAAATTTTTATCTGGATTTTCTGCTACAACTTCCTCAGTTTTACTTGTAGTTCGGTTAAAGACAGCTACTTGGTAACCCCGACTTTCAATATTCAGGGCCAGGTTTTTCCCCATTACCGCCATACCAACTACACCAATTTGGGCTTTAGACATGAAATTTCCTCCTTAAGATAATGCTTTCTTGTTATTAATATTAGCAAAGTTTTTTACTAAGATAAAGAGCTTTAATTTTGCTAGCTTTACCTTAAAATAAAGAACCGCTATAATGAGGTATGTTATACTATTTAGATACAAGGAGGTTGTCATGGCTCGTCAAACAGGTAAACAAACTAGCTTTGAAAAACAGGCTCGTCGTAAAAAACGCCGCGAAAAACGTGGTAAATTCTTTGTCTGGGTAATGTTGATTGCCATTGCTGGCTCAGTACTTCTGAGCGTTGGTTACGCATTACTCGGCTATTTCGGTATTTTATAATTATTATATAGTTTAAAAAGAGGACACCCCGTGGGAGTCCTCTTTTTTGCTTCATCAAGCAAGCTTCACCTCAACCAAATTACCACTTGGATCGTGAAAGCTTAAGCCATTATCTTTTTCTTGATAGAAAATCTGGCGCTGGTCTAGATTTTCCTTAATGATGGCCATATCACTGGCGCTAGCCTGCCATACTAGGCTCCGCAGACCCATACCATGGCTATCTCTATCTTGGCTACCGCGGTTTTGCCAAGTATTAGCCCCTAAATGATGGTGGTAGCCACCACTGGCTAAGAAGACAGCTTGTTGACCCATGGCATATTTAACTCCCAAGCCCATCACATGGTAGTAGAAATTAATAACTGGGTCAAGATCAGCTACAGACAAGTGGATATGTCCCATAATTGTACCGGCAGGCATACCCGCATAATAGTCAGATTGGTCTGCTAAGGCCAAAACACCATCACCATCCATCGGCTCAACTATGCCGCTGATATAACCTTCAGTACTAATCTCCCATTCAGTCTGATCCTTGTCGGCATAGATTTCAATCCCATTACCTTCAAGGTCATGTAAGTAAAGTGCTTCAGAATAGCCATGGTCTGAAGCCCCTTCCAGTTCCTGTCCCGATTTAAGTAGATGGTAAAGATTATCAGCTAAGTCCTTGCGAGTCGGTAGTAAGAAGGCCATATGATAAAGGCCTGTGCGTGGCGTATCAGCTGAGTTAGCTGGATATATCTCAACTAATACATGATTTTCTCCTACTCCCAGGCTATAGACACCTTGGTCCTTTTTGAATAAAGTTAAGCCAATAATATCCTGGTAAAATTTACTCAGTTTCTCAGGATTTTTTGCATTAATAGTCACTGCAGCTGTTTCAATTTGAGTCGTCGATTGAGTAACTGTTCTAGTCATAGCTTAGTTATCATCCTTTTCAATTTATTTACTAAAACTAGTATAACAGATGATAGTTCCAATCAGAAGCAAAAAGACTTACTTTTAGTAAGTCTTTTTGAATTATAGTAAATCGCTAAAATCTTGGCTTGAATTAACCTGACTATTTGGCTGGATACGTTCAAATTTTATCCCAGCAACAGCGCGATTAACTAAGCCTTCTACATCCATTCGGGCCTCAAATTTTTCTACTTTATCCAAATGCGGAGTTGTTTTTGGCGATGGCGGGGCAAATACAGTACAACAATCTTCAAAGGGTTGAATGGATAGTTCGTAGGTATCAATTTTTTGCGCAATATCGATAATGTCAATTTTATCCATGGTAACTAATGGTCTTAAGACTGGAGTAGTAGTGACAGCATTAATAGCATACATGCTTTCTAAAGTTTGTGACGCAACCTGACCAATAGATTCCCCATTAATAATTGCGTAAGCGTTGAATTGGTCGCGCAAACGATCAGAAATTCTCATCATGAAACGACGCGTAATAGTCATTAAATAAGCATCGGGAACTTGGGCTTTAATGGCTTCTTGAACTTCCGTAAATGGCACTTCGACAAAGTTAATCCAACCAGCATACTGGGTTAACTTCTCAGTAAGGTCCTTAGCCTTTTGCAAGGCTTGTGGGCTCGTGTAAGGAGGCGAAGCAAAATGAACAGCAGTAATACGAATGCCTCGCTTCATAGCTAGGAAGCCGGCAACCGGCGAATCAATTCCTCCCGATAACATTAACAACCCATTGGCAGATGAGCCAACTGGTAAACCACCCAGGCCATCAATCCAATTAGTAGATAAGAAAAAGTCATCGGTCCTCACTTTGACCCTAACAATTAAATCTGGCTCATTAACATCGACTTGTAATTGAGGAAAGGCGTCCAGAATACTAGCACCCAATTCCCGATTAATTTGTGGTGTATCCATTTCATAGGAACGGTCAGACCTTGATGTCATCACTTTAAAAGTTTTAATCTCACGACGGGCTAATTCTTGTTTTAAAACTTCACGGCTTAGTATCTCTAATTGCTCAAAATCACGTGGGCATACATAAGCATAGGAAAAACTTTGAATACCCGCTACTTTTTTTAAGCGGTCAGCAATTTCATCAATTGGCTCACCGTTGGGTGCGATAAACATATAATCATGGCTACGGGATACTTCCATATTGGGCATATCAGTAAATAGCTCTTTAATATTTTCTTGTAAACGTTTAGTAAATTTTTTCTTGTTACGGCCCTTAATAGAGATCTCACCGTAACGAATCATAATCATTGGTTCCATAATTCCTCCTATTGGATACGTTCAAAATGCTTTAACTTCTCTTGATAAACTGATATAAAGCGCGTCATTTCCTCCAACTGATTGTGACTGCCCAAAGAGAGACGTATCGCCTCTTTAGCCGCCTGGTTACTAACATGCATGGCTGCCAAGGTCGAAGAGGCCTGCTGAGCCCGACTTGAACAGGCTGAGGTTGTCGAAACCATAATCCCTTCATCTTCTAGGGCGTGGACCATAACTTCGCCTCTTACTCCTGACAAAGCAAAACAAAGCACATGGCTGGCAGCATCCTGAGGTGAAAAGATAGTCACCCGGTCGCTATAGTCTGCTAGGAAATCTCTCAGTTTTTGCATCATTTTTTGGTGGCGCTGGTTGACAGTTGGAGCCTGGTCAAGCGTTAGTCGCATTGCTTTAGCCATACCAACAATACCAGGTAAATTTTCAGTAGTTGATCTTTGCTTAAATTCTTGGCCACCACCTTCTAGTAGTGGGACAATTTTACGATTAGCTTGCTTGTATAAGAGCCCGACACCACGTGGCCCATTAAATTTATGGGCTGACAAGGACAACATGTCAACTCGGTCGTGAATCAGTGGCTTTTCAAAGTGACCTAAGGATTGGACCCCATCAACATGGAAATGGATGGTAGGATAATTATTAAGTAAATCCCCGATAGCGGCAATCGGTTGTAGGGCGCCAACTTCATTATTAATTGCCATCACTGATACTAAGATGGTATCAGGGCGAATAGCCTGGGCCAAATCCTCAATCTTTATTTTACCTTCTCGATCAACGTCTAAATAAGTCACTTGAAAGCCTTGTTTTTCTAATCTTTTCATTGGCTCCTTAACGGCTGGATGCTCTACTTTGGTAGTAATAATATGTTTTCCTGTTTGCGCCTTTTCCCAAGCGGTTCCCTTGATAGCCCAGTTATCAGCTTCAGTTCCCCCTGAAGTAAAGAAAATCTCTTCGGCTTGGCAGCCCAGACTAGTAGCAATTTGCTGGCGCGCTTGCTTGAGTAAAGCTTGGCTCCTAGTGCCCGCCTTATGTAGGCTGGATGGGTTGGCATAAAACTTTTCCATAGTCGTTACCATACTAGTGACGACCTCAGGGAAAGTTGGTGTCGTAGCTGCATTATCAAAATATATGTTAGGTGACATCGAATACTCCTTTACTGCTTTTATAGCCATATCAGCGCATCTAGGGCAAAAAATAAACCCCCAGCCTGCTGATTCAGCTGCTTAGGGGGTTATCTTAGAATTGGCGGTTAGCTTTATCCTTTTGATACAAGGCCTCAACTTGTTGAGAGGCTTGCGAATCAATCCGATCAATCGCTTGAGCAATATGTCGGTAGGCTTTCTCGTAATCATTTTCATTTTGGAAAATATCGTAAGTAATCTGGATATCTTCAGCAATTTGTGGATTAGAAATCTTAAAGCGGTTGGCATACTGGACAGCTGATTCTGTTAGTAAGGCATAATCAATAATTTCTTCCGTTGCCTGGTTAAGCTTATCGAGATTATCCTCAATAGCTTGAGATAAGTGATTAATCTCATCCATATCTAACTTGACCCGATTGAGCTTCTTCTCCAAACTGTCTATTAGTTCATCAGTAGCAAAGAATAGGTCTAGATAGCTATCACTAAGACCTGGCAAATGGTACTGGTCAACCGTTCGCTTCATATTATGAATGTCTAAATCATAGTGATAAACAGCTTCGCGAACTTGACGCTCATCCTGCTTTAGATTGCTCAGAGAAGCTAGGATAAGAGATTGGTCCTTGTCAATCGTCTGTAAATCTTCTTCTAGTTCCTGATAATTCCGCTCAACTTCAGTGTAAGCAATAATATTTTCAGCTAATTTTTGATTCCAATAGTCAAAATTAGCTGCCAATCGGTCAATACGGTCAGCATAGTCTTGCATTCTACCCATTTCATTGCCATGCAAAATATAGGATTGTGACACACGATCTATTTCTAAGATACCATATCGGTTACTCTTGAGTACTTGATCCAAGCGTCTTTGTAAGCCACCCTGGTTTTTACCGATATAATCTTTAGCCCTGAGTTCACGTTCCATTAACTCATAGGTATCATCAATCTGGTGGGCAGCTCGTTCAATAATTGATTGAGCATCATTTAAATCAGCATCTGCAATTGCTTGGTTAGCTTCATGGATAATCTTATCAACCTTATTAATTTCTTCTTTAACATCAACATCGTTAGGAAAGCGATAATTTTCAGCTAACATATGCTGGTAACCTTGCACTAAATCATCGTACTGTTCCTCATACTCTTCGCTGACTAATTGATAGAGCTCTGGAATTTTTTTCATCATACGCTCTAAGTCATCTAAATCTGTGTTAATCTGCTTCAATATATCTTGAGCTTCAACAAAATCGCCATCTGTCATCGCTTGGTTATATTTGGTAAAGTCTAACTCAATATATGAAAGGTTCTTCTCTAAGGTATCCTGAGCATCCCCATACTTATAAGAATGAGCTAATAACTGCTTACGAACCTTAGCATAGCGGTCATAGCTAGTCTGATAACCTGCTTCAGCTGCCTCTTCACTCGCCAGTAGGTCATTAACCTCCTGATAAATCCTTTGCACCTCTTGGTCAGTTTCATCTAGTAGACCAGCTACCTTTTCCGAAACTTGGTGGGCTTGGACTAAAGAAAATTTATCTGTATCAGCTTGAGCAGTTACCATAGCAGATTCTATCTCTGGTAGCTGGTACTTAGTTACCGCCTGCCAGTCAGCTTGAATTTTCTCATACTGGCGCAAAGTTTGACCACTTAAGTTCTTGTTGCGCAGGGTATATAGTTTATCTGAAACCGGAATAGACATGATTTCCTGCTTACGTTCATCCAGTTGGATATTTTGCTTGGTCTGTCGGCGACCAAGAAAGTAAAGGATACCATAGCCTAGTAGGATAAGGACAATTATTACGAGTAACCCGATTAAAAATCCCACTCTAGCTCCTCCATTCTTCTAAAATTAGGGTAAAACCCCAGTTTACTATAAATTATACCATAGTTATGGACAGGCCCAAGAATAAAGTTTAAAAAAAGAAAAAGAGATTGGCAAAGCCAACCTCTTGATAGGTGATTATCTGTTGTAGAATTCAACGACAAGTGATTCATCGATTTCAGCAATCATTTCATCACGTTCTGGTAAACGTGATAGTGAACCTTCTAACTTATCAGCATCAAATTCAACATATGGCACGTGACCATAAAGACCTTCTACAGAGTCTTTGATAATTTGTAAGTCTTTAGATTTTTCACGAACACCAATAACTTGGCCTACTTCTACTTGGTAAGAAGGGATATCCACACGCTTACCATCAACAGTAATGTGACCATGGTTAACTAATTGACGTGCTTGACGACGTGTTGAAGCTAAACCTAAACGGTATACCACATTGTCTAAACGTTGCTCTAATAAAATCATAAAGTTAACACCATGTTTACCTTCACGGATTTTACCGGCTTTTAAGAATAGTGAATGGAATTGTTTTTCATTCATACCGTAGATATAACGTAGTTTTTGTTTTTCTTGTAACTGTAGCCCGTACTCTGATAATTTAGCACGACGGCCTGGGCCATGTTGTCCTGGTGGGTAAGGGCGACGGTTTAATTCTTTTCCTGTTCCAGAAAGTGAAATGCCTAAACGACGAGACACTTTCCATGTTGGTCCTGTATAACGTGACATGTATAAGTCCTCCAATAATTTTTATTTGGAGTAAAATAGGCGATCAATTGACCACATTCGTGCAGGTGTACCGGACACTTTCACTCTTTGCAGCCGCGAGCTACTCATTCACTGGAGAACCAGCGTACAACTGTTGACGAGCTTGTTTCAATTGTGCTGCATATTTTACACAAAAGATATTGTAACAAATTCTATAAAACCTGTCAAGCATTAATCAATAACTTTTGCGGCCAAACAAGATTTGAAATGGTCTAAGGCCCACTCGTGACCAGCCTGATTAAAGCTAGCTACTGCCTGGGCGGGAATCACAATATCATAGGCTAAGTTATAAGCATCAACAGCTGTATGGAGTACACAAATATCAGTACAAACACCCACAATATAAAGTTCTTTAATGCCCCGCTCCCGCAGACGAATATCTAAATCAGTACCAGCAAAGGCTGAATAGCGGCGTTTATCATAGAAATAAACATTATCATCTGAAGCAATATCCTGGTACTGATCAGCCAATTTACCATAAAGCTCCCTGCCCCAAGTATCCGCGTAATTATGCGGTGGGAAGAGTTTATTTTCTGGGTGATAGTGGTCATCAGCGCTATGGAGGTCGGTGGGATAAACAACAAAGTCCCCATTACTATGAAAGTCGGCAATTAAATCATAAATCGTATCTTCTAGTGCTTGGGCCGGTGCTCCAGCTGTCAAACTGCCCTGGTCAGCAACAAAATCATTAGTATAGTCAACTACGAGTAAGGCTCTCATCTCTAAATCCCCTCTTCTATCAATTTCAAAGTGAGCTGGGCTGAGTCCCGTCCAGCCTGGTCAATAAATTCATCAAACAAAACATCCGCATCCTGGGCAGCTGTATCAGAAATTGCCCTGATAATTAAGCAGGGAATTTCAAATTGATAGCAAGTCTGCGCTATGGCTGCCCCTTCCATTTCTGTACACAGGGCAGCTGGAAACTCCCTTTGAATACGACTGATTTCAGCCTGACTAGCAACAAATGAATCACTAGATACAATCATACCCTGGTAAAGGTTAGTTTGACTAAGGCGGTCAATACTTTGGGCTAAGCGCTCATTTTGGTACATCGGGTAAGAAGCCGGCATTTGCGGCACCTGTCCTTTAGCATAACCAAAAGCCGTAGCGTCTACATCATGATAGGCCGCTTGGCTAGCTAAAACTAAGTCCCCTACTTTCAGCTGATCAGCAACCGCCCCAGCTGAACCCGTATTAATAATCAAATCTAAATCCTCTAAAGCCAAGCAAGTTGTCGCAATACTAGCGTTGACCTTACCAATACCAGATTCAACAAAGTAAATTTCGTGCCCAGCGTATTGCCCCTGATAAAGGCTAACGGGACCAATCGTCTTACTTGTAACCTGACTGATTGTTTGGTGGTAACATGCTATTTCTGCAGCCATGGCCGCAATAATTCCAATTTTCATATCATTCTCCTAAACAAAAAAGGTGATTAAGGTCAAAATAATAATACCAAACACTGTTAAACCAATCCCATAATTTAAAAATTTGTTCTGTTTAGCTGGTGACTGCCAAAAAGGCCGGTTATCGGCTTGGTCGTCTCTACGATCAAATTGGTCATTAGGACGGGCTTGGACTTCAGGTGCTACTGTGTTGCTTTCATTAAACCTATCATCCTGGCGCCAATGAAAGCGACGCTGGTCCTGATCCTTAGTGCGCTTGAAACGAGGTGCATTTTGTTTTTTACTAGTTGTTTTTCTTGGCCTACCCGCCTCTCCCTGCTGCTTATCTGCCATATACTCCCGATAAGCTTTCCGAGTGATTAAAGGTTTCTTAGCCATTGTGACCACCAGCCTTTAGTAGTTGCCAATACTGGATGGCACAAAAACTTTTATAGTCACATATTTCGCCTTGGTTAACCATATCTAAGGCTTGGTCAAGGGTTAGCCTAACTAATTCAATATGCTCATCCTCATCTTGGGCTAAGGGTTGGTCAACTAGTCGCAATTGATCAGCATGGTATATTTGCAAATACTCATCTAAATAACCAGGACTAAGGTAGCCGCCAAACAATTTAGTCCAAGAGTCAGCCTGGTAACCGGTCTCTTCTTCAAGTTCTCTTTGAGCTGCAGCTAGCCAATCTTCACCCGGATCTACTAGGCCCGCCGGTACTTCCAAAATAGCCCGGTCAATCGCCTTACGATATTGTTTAACCAAGATAATCTTGTCATCAACCAGGGCTAAAATAGCAACTGCTGGCTGGTGGCGAATGATTTCACGCTTGGCCTGATTACCATCCTGTAAAGCTACTTGGTGGACCTCTAAATCTAGAATAGCTCCTTCATAAATTGTTTGCTTACTAAGGGTTTTTTCACCGAACTCCATAGCCTACCTCCTTAATTTTATTCCTATTATAGCCTAAAGATGGGCAAATAACACGCCAGAGCCCAAGAATCCGACTCAAGTCCGATTTTATTTGATATTGCGCTTGATATACTAAGCTAAAATGAGGTGAATTACAATGAAGTTAAAGTGTTTTTTGGCTAGCCCCCTGCCCTGGATGCTAGCCACAGTAATACTATTTATTTGCCTAATCAGTATGACCTCCTGGCAAACTAGCTTAGGCCTAATTGCTATCATTTGGCTACTTTTGTGGGGTTATCAAGCTAAAAATAAACAGGCGCCATCAAAAAAATTATCGGCGCGTCGCTATGATTTCTACCGCAGCCAGGGTTTAACCAACCGCGACATCCATGTCTACCGCCAGCAAATGCAGGTTAGCTTGGATAAAATTAATCAAGTATTAAACTTTCAAAGCTCAGACCCACGTGTAAAAGCAGTTTTTAATCACTGGCAAATAAAAAAACTATTAAAACAATACTTTAAGGCGATTAACCGAGCCCCTAAAAGACTTGACCAAGCCAGCCGTTTCATCTTCAAGGACCTCGACCAATTGGTCCATTTAATTGATAACTACCAGCAAGTAGATAGCGATATATTAAAACGAACCAATTATCAAAAGCAGCAAAGTCTCATCGCTGGCATAGATGAAATAGCCAGCCATATTCACCAAGATTATCAAGATTTTATTAACCTAGATAAGGAGATTCATTATGACCAAATCAGAAAATAATTTTAAGCAAGTAAGCATCGATGAAATTTTAGCTGCTGACCTAGCTCCCGACCAACCATCCGCTAATAATCAAGACCATGATACCCAACTTTTTGACCAATTAAGCGAAGCTGACCAGCAGCAAGCCCAGGCCTTAGCAGCTACAATTCAAGAAGATGAACTAAATGGCTTAAGTAATTTCGGCAGCCGGGCCCAAGAGCAAATTGGACAATTTTCACGAGATATACTGGGCCAGGTCAAAAACAAAGATAGTGGTGCTGTGGGGGACCAATTAAGGCAATTAATCACCATCCTTAACCAATCTAAACCTAAAGAGCTACAAGGAGAAGAAGAAAAAGGACTTTTTTCCTGGTTTAGAAAGCAAAAATCTTCCCTTTTTGAACTTAACCTTAAATATCAAAAGCTAGACAGCCAAGTCGACCAGGTTGCCCAACAACTCAACCAACACCGTTTAAATATCCTTAATGATAGTGAACAACTGGAAGCCCTTTACCAGCAAAATTACAATTATTTCCAAGCCCTTAATATCTACTTGGCAGCTGGCCAGTTAAAATTGAATGAAATTAACCAAGAAAAGCTACCTCAATTGAGACAAGCACTTGAAAGCAGACCAACCGGTGAAGATATGGCTTATCAAGAATTGGCTGATTTAGAGCAGTTTACCAATCGTTTAGAAAAGCGAATTTATGACCTTAAAGTGACCAGACAACTCACCATCCAGCAGGCCCCTCAAATACGTTTAATCCAGTATAGCAACCAGCTCTTAGCTGAAAAAATTCAGTCCTCTATTTCAACAGCGATTCCGCTCTGGCGTAATCAAATTGCTTTAGCCTTAGCTTTAAACAAGCAGAAAGCTGCTTTAGAATCCCAACAGGCGGTCAGCCAAGCCACCAATCAATTACTGAAAGAAAATGCCCAACTACTGAGACAGAGTAACCGCGAAGTTATGCTAGAAAGTGAGCGCGGTATTATTGATATTGAAACCTTGGAAGCTAGCCAGGCCGACCTGTTAGCTAGTATTGACGAAAGTCTCACTATTCAAGCTGAAGGTCGCCAGAAACGGCAAGCAGCTGAAGCCAAGCTCCAAGATATGGAGCAAGAAATTCGCCAAAGGCTTATGACAGGAAATAAATAGTAAGCTGTAGTATAATAAAGCTATTATGAAGAAAGGATGTGACAATAATGGGTTGGATTTTTAGTCTAATCGTCGGTGGTATCATTGGCTGGTTAGCCGGACTAATCGCTGGTCGTGATGTACCAGGTGGTGTCGTTGGTAACATCATTGCTGGTCTCCTCGGTTCTTCACTAGGTGGCTGGCTGTTTGGTGACTGGGGCCCTACTGTATCAGGCATGGCTGTAGTACCTGCTACAATCGGTGCAGTAATCTTAGTCCTGCTATTTAGCCTGATTTCACGGAAAATGTAAACCATACTTTTCTAATCGTTTATGAAAAAATCCACTTGCCTACTCTGCAACAGAGTCAGGCAAGTGGATTTTTATTATTTAATCTGTAAATTTACCGCTTGGGGTCCTTGCTTACCTTCAGCAATCTCCAGATAGACCTCCTGGCCAACAACTAATTGGTCAAGCGAGGTATGCGCGAAGGCCTGTCTTTGAACAAAGACTTCACCTTCCTCGGGATGGTTAGGAATGGTAATAAAGCCATATCCCCTTTTCGGATCATAAGACTTAACTTGGCCTAAAAACATGCTATTCTTCCTCTTCTTCTAATGCTTCAGGGAAATGGTTAATCACAATATCAGCACAGCGTTGACAAAGCTCTGGCGCCTGAGTAACCGTACCAACTGATTCGTAAACCCCCCGGCAACGGACACAGGTTTCCCCGTGTGCATGGTCGACTTTGATAGCTAGGCCGTCATACTGATCTGCTTGGTCATCAGCTTCTTTGAGGGGACGCACATCTAATTGCGATACGATTAGGTAGGTAGCTAATTTAGGCCCAACTTGGTCGACTAGGTCCTGGTGAGCCTGATCAACATAAAGGGTCAGATGGGCTTCTAGAGATTTACCGATTACCTTATCTTCTCTAGCTTGCTCTAGAGACTTATTAACTTGGTCACGCAAGGTAATAAAGGCGGTCCAAATTTCTGCTAGTTGGTCATGGTTAGGATATTGCTTAACCTCAGGGAATTCCGTCAATTGTACAAACTCTTCTGCTTCTTTCAGATAAGGCCAAATTTCCTCAGTGGTATGTACCAAGATTGGGGTTAACAGAATCGTTAAGTCACGCGTCACTTGATACATAACCGTTTGCATATTGCGACGGGCTGGGCTATCCGCCAGCTCGATATAGGTAACATCCTTTGAATAATCTAAATAGAAGCTAGACATCTGAATATTCAAGAAGTTAGAAATTGAGCGTGTTACTTCCATGAAATCGTAGCGGTCGTAGGCATTACGAACATTAGCGACCAAATCATTTAATTGGTTAAGCATAAATTGGTCAACTGAATCTAAGTCAGCGTAGGCAACCGCGTCACTGGTTGGATCAAAGTCAGTTAAGTTTCCGAGCATAAAGCGCATGGTATTACGAATCCGACGATAGTTTTCAGCAACTTGCGCCAGGATATCATCTGAAATCCGCACATCATACCTGGTATCTACTGACGTCACCCATAAGCGTAAGATATCGGCTCCTCTTTGACCAGCCACATCATTAGGTGATACAACATTACCAATCGACTTAGACATCTTGCGGCCTTCACCATCATTTACAAAACCTTGAGATAAGACTGACCGATAAGGTGCTTGGTCGTTAACTGCTACACTCGTTAATAATGAGGAGTTGAACCAGCCTCGGTATTGGTCAGACCCTTCAAGATACATATCAGCAGGGAAGGTTAGATTAGGACGGGTTTCTAGCACACCAGCATGAGAAGAACCGGAATCAAACCAAACATCCATCGTATCTAATTCCTTGGTGAACTTACCATTCGGTGACCCTGGATGGGTAAATCCGGCCGGAAGTAGCTCTTCAGCTGGCAGCTCATACCAAATACTAGAGCCATGTTGGCCAATTAAACTAGCCACGTGGTCAATGGTTTCCTCGGTCATGATTGCTTGACCATTTTCAGCATAAAAGATTGGTAATGGTACCCCCCAAATTCTTTGCCGAGAAATAACCCAATCGCCCCGATCACGGATCATATTATAAATTCTGGTTTGACCTGATGGGTGGAGCCATTCTACTTCGTTTTCAATCACTTCAAGGGTGCGGTCACGGATATCGTCCACTGAGCAGAACCATTGTGGTGTCGCCCGGTAAATAACCGGCTTTTTAGTCCGCCAGTCATGTGGATAAGAGTGAACAAAACGGCTGCTATGTAATAAGGCACCGACTTCTTTTAACTTTTCTAGCACCAATTTATTACCTTTAGCATAAAAGACGCCTTCTAAGCCAGGTGCTTCATCGGTATAATGACCCTGGTCATCAATTGGTGATAAGGGCTCTAAGCCATATTTTAAGCCAGCATAATAGTCATCTTCACCATGCCCAGGCGCAGTATGGACTAGACCAGTACCGGCATCCAAGGTAACATGGTCACCTAAAATAACCAATGAGTCACGGTCATAGAATGGGTGTTGAGCTGTCATTTTTTCCAAATCACGGCCCTTGAACTGACCAACTACCTGGTAGCCTTCAAGGTTACAAATACCTGCCACTTGGTCTAACAAGTCACTTGCTACTAAGTAATGACTATCATTAACAGCGATTAAGCTATAATCAAAATCCGGATGAACAGCAATAGCTAAGTTGGCTGGTAGGGTCCATGGGGTGGTTGTCCAAATAATAAAGTTCGTATCACTTGGTAACTTACCAAAACTTTCTTTAACCTGGAAGGCTACATAAATCGAATCAGATTCAACATCCTTATATTCAATCTCAGCTTCAGCTAGAGTTGATTCACTAGATGGTGACCAGTAAACTGGTTTCTTGCCTTGGTAAATTAAGCCACGGCTAGCCATCTTACCGAAGAGGCGAATCTGTTGCTCTTCATAAACCGGATCCAGCGTAACATAGGGATTATCCCATTCGCCGGCAACCCCTAAACGCTTGAAATCATTTCGTTGACCATTAATTTGTTGCCAAGCATATTCTTCACATAATTTTCTAAATTCAGCAGTAGACATTGACTTGCGGTCAACACCTGAATTAGTTAAGGCCTGTTCAATTGGTAGGCCATGAGTATCCCAGCCCGGAACGTAAGGAGCCCGATAGCCTGACATTGATTTTGAGCGCACAATAATATCCTTAGAAATCTTATTCATGGCATGCCCGATGTGGATATTACCGTTAGCGTATGGGGGACCATCATGGAGCACGAAGGTCGGTTTGCCTTCATTTTTAGCTTGTCTTTGGCCGTAAACATCGGCATCTGCCCAAACTTTTTGTCGTTCGACTTCCTTTACTGGTAAATTTCCCCGCATTGGGAACTTAGTTTTCCCTAAGTTTAAAGTATCTTTCATTTTCATATTATTTCTCCTTTGCAAACAAAAAAACTCCGTCCGAAAGGGACGAAGTTATCGTGGTACCACCCAAATTAACTATAGCAACTATAGCACTCTACTGCGTTATCGCCGCCTACGGTTTACCTACTAGCTTCAGTAAACAGCTCCTGGATGATAATTTATTGGGCTAACTAGTCTACTTTCAGCTAATGTAGACCTCTCTTTGAACTAGCTGGCAATAAATCTTGTTCCATTCTTTGCTTTAAATATAGATTTATCATAACTAAAAGCCAAACAGATTTCAATATTTAATTAAGCTTGATTAGTATCTTCTTCAAGATTAATTGGGGCTAGGCTAGCTGCTTCATCATCTGCTAATGGCTTCTGATCAACTAGCTCTTCAGTGGTCTGGTCGCTAGTCAAGGATTGGCTTGTTGCCTCAGCCTGACTGGACTGGTCTTGGTCATCCTTCTCCTGGTTCAGGCTGGCCAGTTCAGCCTGGCTAACTGCTGGTCGATCGTTATTAAAGAAAGCCTCAGTTTCATGATGCTTACGACTTTGGTCAGCTTGATCTTGAAAAACAGCAGCCGCATCACTATAGACTGGCAAATTATATTGAGCCAACACTTCATTGAGATTAGGCGTTGCAACTTCTTCAACACCTTCCGGACCAAAAAGGTGGGTCCATCGTTCATCCGCTAACATTGCCTGAGCACCCTTAGTCATGGCAACCATCTGGTGGAGAAAGGTGCGCGATG
Source organism: Aerococcus urinaehominis (assembly GCF_001543245.1). Classification (GTDB taxonomy): domain Bacteria; phylum Bacillota; class Bacilli; order Lactobacillales; family Aerococcaceae; genus Aerococcus; species Aerococcus urinaehominis. Next base: position 1,420,479 of record NZ_CP014163.1, on the reverse strand, counting down.
CTTCTTGTAAGTTATTGGTTTCATAATTGATATTAGTTGCTTTTTGAGCCGCCTGAGTCAGTAGACTTTCTACCTCTTTTTCCACCTGAGCAATAATCGTATCTGCCTCACTTAAGGCATTAGCTCTCAATTGGTCAGCTGCTTCTTGGGCTACTACTATCGAACGGTTTAAAGCAGACTCTTTCTTATGATAATCATCTAATTCTGCATTGGCTTGATACAGTTGGTCTTGCAAATAGGCATTAGACTCCTCCAAATTAGTCATTGCCCGCATGACTTCTTGGAGATAATCCTTGACTTCTTGCTTATCATAACCAGATAGCTTTTGCTTAAATTCTTTTTTTGCTAAATCTTTGGCCTTCATTATACTTGCTCCTAACTGTTACTTTTTAAAACAGCGATACTAATTCGGTACTTATCTTTTTTGGTTTCTTTTAGTATACCATCAAAGCGTAATCTGCCAAAAGACCTAACCGAAATAATATCCCCCTGGGCAAGCGAGTAACTTGCCTGGTCGACTTGACGCCAGTTCACCTTACACTGGCCCCCTTCAACCAACTGCTTACTTTTTTGCCGTGACAATTTTAGGGCTTCGCCAATCACTAAGTCTAAGCGCAAAGATGAAACCACTAATTCACGCATTTGCCAATTTTCTTGTAAATGCAGAATTTCATCAGCATCGGTCAGTGCCTTTAAAGTCACCTTAGTCGAACCGATGCGTTCTACGCTAATATTTAGAAAATCACCAATAGCTTGGTCAACAAAAAATTGCCAAGCCTGGCCATCACTAATGATGTCCCCGAGCCGGTTGCGGTCAATTCCCTGGCCTAATAGGGTGCCTAAAATTTGCCGGTGGGATAATTGGTTAAATTTAGCACCATATAAAATTTCAAAAGCGCTAATTTCAAAGTCCGCCGTTTGAGCTGGGTAATAGCTTGGGGCAATCAAAGCGCGCTGGTTCTCAGCTCCCCGATAGCCCCCCCAGAAAGAAACCTGGCAATCGGGGTAGCTAGCAACTAATTGACGCACAATAGTTTGCTGACGAGGATTTAAAAAATAACTTAACCAAGGACGATAGTCGCGTACGACAATATCTAGCCATTCTTCAACTTGACTGACAAAGTCATGTTCATGGTCAGCATAATGTTGTAAGTGACACATAGCTTATAGCTAACCTCCTTTTATAGTAAGTATATCAATCCGCGTTGTACCAATTGTAAAACAAAAATACCGATAATTACATTGAAACTGAGGCCCCCAATACTTGGAATAAAGGCATCAAATATCTCAATATAAGGGTCTGCTAGACGACTGATAAAGCGGCCAAAGGCAGACTGCCTGGCATTAGGAAACCAAGAAAGGATGGCATCGATAATTAAAATATAGATATAAATCGTAATCAAACGATTAATAAGATAGACAAGACTAGTCATTAATGGTCTCCTTTTGGAAAAATGCAGAGCCAATACGTACCATGGTAGCACCTTCAGCAATAGCAACAGGATAGTCTCCCGACATCCCCATACTCAATTCCTGACAAGGGGCATAACTAAGTTGGCGACTAACCACTTGCTGGCCAAGTTGCCGCAATTGGCTAAAATACTTATGCAGATCATTTACTCCAGCATGGGCAGGTGCCATAGTCATCAAACCTTGTACTCTTATTTTTGGATAGTCAGCTAGCTGATCAATGAAATCCAGTAGCTGGTCAGGCGCCAAGCCATGTTTACTGGCCTCGCCAGAGACATTCACTTGAACTAAACAATCAATCACGTGGTCAGCCCGTTTGTTTATTTCCTTAGCTAATTTTATTCGGTCTAAAGCGTGAAAGAGGTCAACTTGGTTAATAACATCCTTAACCTTACGTGTCTGCAGACTACCAATAAGGTGCCAAGTGATATCTTTGGGCATCGCAGCTTTTTTCTCTAGAAAGCCTTCCACCCGATTTTCAGCGAAGTTACGGACCCCAGCTTGATAAACAGCCATAGCCTCATCCACTGTATGATACTTGGATACGCAAATCAGCGTCACCTTCTGCGAAGACGACGCTGATTGGGCCTTGGCCTGGTCAATACCTGCCTGGAGGCGGTTTACATTCTCACTAATTGTCATCTTAACGACGACGCTTTCTAAAGAATGGTGGTGTATCTAATTCATCCTCAGATGCAGCTTGGTCGCCGTAGCTTTGGCCGCGGTCAAAGTTTGAATTATGTTGAGAACGATTATAGTCATAGTCACGTTCACGACTAGCTGGTTGTTCCCAGTTTGAGTGGCTATCATAGCGGCCTTCTTGTACGGGTTCCCGGCTAATCTTTTGCTCAAATTGTTCAGGCCGGTTTGAAATGTCACGGCTAGACTGGCTACGAGCTGGTTGGCTACTATTTTGAGTCTGATTATTACTAGTAAAAGCTGACTGACGGCCACCACGTTGATTTTGCTTTTCTTCCCGACGTTTTTCAACATCAATACCAGTCGCAATTACAGTAACAATTACTTCATCTTCCAATGACTCATCAATTGTAGTACCAAAGATAATATTTACCTCTGATGAAGAAGCGGCTGCAACAATATCAGCTGCATCTTGGGCTTCAAACAGCGTTAAATCATGACCACCCTTGATATTTAAGAGGATTTGTTCAGCGCCATCAATTGAAACTTCAAGTAATGGTGAAGAAATCGCCTTTTTAGTAGCATCTGCTGTCCGATTTTCGCCCTGTCCAGCGCCGATACCCATTAAGGCGGTTCCTTGGTCAGCCATCACTGTGCGCACATCCGCAAAGTCAAGGTTAACATAGCCAGGTGAAGTAATAAGGTCAGAAATACCTTGGACACCTTGGCGCAGGACATTATCAGCTTCACCAAAGGCTTCCATCATAGGCGTTTTCTTGTCAACAATTTCTAATAATCGATTATTAGAAATTGTAACTAAGGTATCTACATGTTGCTTCATTTCAGCAATACCTTCAGCAGCTGACCGGCCCCGTTTTGGCCCTTCAAAGGTAAACGGACGGGTAACTACACCGACAGTTAAGGCTTCAATTTCTTCCTTGGCAATACGCGCAACAATTGGGGCAGCACCAGTACCGGTACCGCCACCCATACCAGCGGTGATGAAGATTAAATCAGCACCTTCTAGGGCTTCCTTAATCTTATCTTCTGATTCCTCAGCCGCTTTACGACCAACTTCTGGTTGCGCACCGGCACCTAAACCACGGGTAGATTTAGGACCCAATTGGATTTTAACATCCGCATTAGATTTTTCTAGAGCTTGAGTATCAGTGTTAGCAACAATAAATTCAACACCGGATACACCCTCAGCAATCATACGGTTAACAGCATTGTTACCACCGCCACCAACACCAACAACTTTAATATTTGCAGCATGACCGAAGTCGCTGTATCCATTTTCAAATTCTAAATCCATGTTTATCCTCCTGCTTATTCCTTTTAACTAAATGCTTCATCGATGAATTTTCTGATTTTTTCACCAAAAGATTGGGGTTTCTCTTGATGACCTTGATTTTGGTTTTCAACTTGATCGTCAGTAGGACCAGCTTGATCATGTTTTTCAACCCTAACGGTCGATTGTTCAGGCGCAGGCTCTGGACGGCTAGTCTGACGGTGGTTGACTACTTCTACTGGCCGATTAACTGATTGCTGACGCCTACTTTCCTCAGTAGGAGCCTTATCAATACTGGCTTCTTCTTGGGTAAGCTGGTAAACATCAGCTAATTGCTCAGTATACTGAATCAAACCGACACCAGTAGCGTAAATAGGAGACCTCAAGCCAACATATTCTGGTATATAAACCTTAACTTCCGTACCAAATACCTCTTCAGCTAGTTCAACTAAGCCAGGCAGAGAGACACCGCCCCCTGTTAAAACCACATTACCTGGTAGGTCAAAGGCTTCAACCTGGTCGAGTGCTTTCTTCAAAGTTTCAAAAATCTGTCTTAAACGCGCTTCAATAATTTCAGATAGGTAGCGCTCGTCAATTTTAACAGGTTCCTTAGAACCCACTGTTTGGACCGGGAAAAATTCTTCACTTGAAGTATCTTCAGGAATAGCGTAACCATATTCTCGCTTAATTCGTTCTGCGCTATCCATGGTTGTATTGAGTATCTGTGAAATATCGCTGGTAACATGCTGACCACCTTCTTGGTCAACGAATGAGAACTTCAATTGGTTATCATGCATGACGCTAGCGCTAGATTGGCCGCCTCCTAAATCAATTAAGATTGTACCAAATTCACGCTCACTCTCACTTAATGCGACCTGAGAGATAGCTAAAGGTTGAACCACAAAATCTTTTATCTTTAAGCCAGCTGATTCGACACAGCGGCGAATATTATGGGTAATCGTCTTAGGACCGGTAATTAGGCTAGCATATAGTTCTAACCGTACACCAATCATGCCCCGCGGGTCGCGAATACCATCAAAACCATCAACAATAAATTCTTCTGGTAATACCGAAATAATTTCCCGTTCCGGGGGTACTGCCCTAACCTTGGCTGCCTGCAAGACATTTTTAACATCTTGACTGGTAATCTCTTTATTGTCACTATTTACAGCAATCATCCCATAGCAGGGTTCTATATTAATTTGATTACTCGGAACACCGACCACAACTTCAGTAATTTTATGGCCAGACTTTTGCTGAGCCTGGTCAACGGCTGCCTTGATAGCTGAGACTGTCTGATCTATATCAACAATTACACCGCGGCTCAGACCGTGAGAACGCTCAGTGCCAACTCCAATAACGTTTAACTGTCCATTAATAAATTCTGCAACGATAACTTTTATTGAAGTGGTTCCAATATCTAAACTAACATGTATTTGGGGTTGCACCATGCTATTGAAACCTCCTTATTTCCTTAATATTTCAAGATATACTAATATCAGTATAATGATAACACAAATAGTATTGAGAACGAAACAAAATCCTTAATATTAATCTATCGGATTAACTATTGCTGGCTAAATGAGCTAGTTGACCCTGCTAAGCTTTCCTGAGAAACGCTAGTAGAATTTTCATCACTAACAGCTACACCTTCATCGGTAGATACTGACTGGCTTTGGCTGTTTACCTCCTGGCTGGTGGCATGTTCTCCGCTGTCTGCTGACTGGTTGCTAGCCTCCTGGTCAACAGGAGCACCTTGAGCCGGCCCGTCATGGAAAGGATTATTACCGCTAGTTAAGGGCTCATAATTGATACCTATCTGCATATCGACCAAACCCGGAGCCAATCCATCTTCCGCCAGTGACTTGGCCACACTTGGATAGTAAATTAAGCGGTCAGCCAAACTACTGATATGGGCGACAACCACCTGTCCATCTGTCATTTGTAGATAAAGTAGGTTAGGGCGATCTCCTGCCGCAATTAAGGCAATCTGGCTGAGAATATCTGGCCCTAGCTTAGCTAGCTCCTTTTGTAAAGCTTGGCGATCAGCCTCCTTAAATCCTTGTAAAATAGGGGCATGCTGTCCGGGTTGGTGGTTGGCTTGGTTCAAAATATCGCCTGTTTCTAGCAAGGGGTAATACATATCAGCTTGCTTTTCGTAGCCCACCACCCGATTTTCTTCAACATTTACCACCGTCTGGCGCCAACCGATATTAATCTTAGCGTTTTTTACCTGAGGATAAAAGCCAACAAGCTGTTGAATCATTTGGTTTTGGTTACGCCAAACAAACCAAGGGCTCATCTGGCTCTGAATCCCCATATCTGTAATCACTTGGTCACTAGCTAATAAATGGTTGCCAGTTACTTTGATCTGCCCTACTTGATTTAGTGGTGACAAGGATAAGCACGATAAAACCAACACTAAAATGGGACCAGATAACCAAGCGATTTGTTGACCGAATGTCAATTCGAGCTGGTTAACTTTTAGTCCTTGAGTCTGCCGAGCCTGCTTTTGCTTAAATCCCCTATTGCTCGTGTCCACTAACCTATCATAATCAGTATTACTAGTAGTAGTGGATTTGGAGCTAGTACTTGCGTGGCGGTTAGGAGGATCAACTTGGTCGAGGCTATCCGATGTTTTATTATAATTCTGGTCTAATTGAGGATTTTTGTCATTACGGCGCCTATTTTGATAGCGTTGTCTTTGTTTATTCCAATCCACTCCACCAGCTCCTTTCTTTAACTACTTTTGATCAATTCTGCTACCACGCTAACGAGACGGTCACCTGCATCGGCTACTCCGAGTGCTTTGGCTTTCTTAGCCATCTGGTGACGTTTGTCAGGATACGCCATTAAATCATCGATTTGGGCAAGCAATTGCTGGCTTGTCAAATCCGCTTCATCAAGTAAGATAGCTGCGCCCTGATCACTCAAGCTACGGGCATTCACATGTTGGTGGTTCCCCGTCACATTAGGACTAGGAATTAAAATGCTAGCTAAACCCAGAGCCGTGATTTCTGTCAGAGTTGTTGCACCACTACGACATACCACTAAATCAACTGCATTCATCAAACTTGGCATATCATCAATATAAGCCTGGATACTTACCTGATTAAATTGATCTAAATTTCCTAGTTCTTCTTTAAAATATTGGTAGTAGGCTTCACCGGTAGCTACTAGACATTGGTAATTCCTTTCTTCCAACAAGGGAACCATTTCTAAAACAGCCTCATTAATTTTTTGCGCCCCACGACTGCCTCCAAAAACTAAGAGTGTTGGTTGATCATTATTCAAACCGTACGAAGTCAAATCAGCCTTACTTGCTATTTGCGCTATTTCTTGAGCCCTAGGATTGCCCGTAAAAACAATTTTATGCTTATATTTAGCAAAGTCTTGGCGGGCGTGCTCAAAGCAGATAGCAATCCGGTCCACATAACGAGCGAGGAATTTATTAGTCACGCCAGCCACACTATTCTGCTCATGGATAATAGTCGGAATTCCCATATGACTAGCTGCATATAGCACAGGTGCACAGACATAGCCGCCTGTTCCTACTACAATATCGGGTTTGAAATCTTTGAGGATTTTTTTTGACCGATTTACACTGGTCATCATATAGTAGGCGGTACGCACATTTTCTAGTGATAAACTACGACGTAATCCCTGAATCTTGATGGCTTGGAAAGCGAGCCCTGCTTTAGGCACAAGTTTACTCTCTAAGCCATTTTCGGTACCAATATACAAAAATTCTGCTTGAGGATACTGAGCTAGTAGGGCGACTCTTAACGCCAGAGCAGGATAGATATGGCCACCTGTTCCCCCACCGGATAGCACAATTCTCATGATTCAATTTCCTCCTTTAGCTGGTTAACTGCATCAATAAATACCTGTCCACGGACTTCAAAATTAGGATATTGGTCCCACGAGGCCGAGGCTGGTGATAATAAAATAGCATCTCCGGCCTGGCTAATTTGGTAGGCTAGACCAACTGCTTGGGCGACATCCCGGGCTTGAATAACTTGATTAATACCAGCTTGACTAGCTAAAGCTATGAAATCTGCTTGGTTTTCACCAAAGACAACCATGGTCTGAACATGGTCAAGATAAGGCAGCAAGACATCAAGCTTGCTGCCCCTGTCAAGACCACCAGCTAACCAGATTAAGTCTTGATTAAAACTAGACAGGGCAGTAATGGTTGCTTCATTATTGGTCGCTTTAGAGTCGTTATAAAAGAGGCGTTGGTTGATTTGATCTACAAATTGTAAACGATGTGCCACGCCGTGAAATTGACTCAAGACAGTTTTAATGATGACATTATCAATATCGAGTAATTTAGCGATAGCAATAGCCACTAAGGCATTTTCGATATTGTGACCGCCAGGCAAGGCTAAATCTGCTTTAGTCATCACCAGCTCGCTATTAAAATAAAACCCCTGGTTGGCTTCATCATAGTAAGCACCCTGGTCTAGCTTTATTTTTCGTGAAAACGGAATGATTTGTGCCTGACTAGTTGGCAACAGCTGTACTAGGTCATCTTGGTCAGCATTGACAATTAAATAATCCTCTGCTGTCTGATTGCTAGTGATTTGCCATTTAGAATTAATATAATCTTCAATACTACCATGATAATCCAGGTGGGCAGGGAAGATATTGGTTATGGCTGCAATATGGGGTTTGAATTCCTGGGTTCCCTTTAATTGAAAGCTTGATAATTCACAAACTATCCGATCTCCATCCCCAGCTTGGGTCACCACTTCTAGTAAGGGAATCCCGATATTCCCACCCACAAAACTTTTATGTCCTGGTTGATCAGCTGCCCTTAAAATTTGGCTGGTCATAGTAGTGGTTGTGGTCTTGCCATTAGAGCCAGTAATAGCAATCAAAGGCGCCTGGCTTAGTCGACCCGCCAACTCTACATCAGTCACAACAGGAATTCCCAAGCGTAAAGCCTCAACTACCATGGGATTAGAATAAGGAATACCAGGATTCTTTACTAGCAAAGTATAACCGTCCGCCAGTATTTCTACCGGATGGTCGCCTGTAATAACTCGGTTACCGGCAGCTTTAGCCATCTGGGCAGCCTCATTTTCATCAATAGGAGTTATATCATTGATTGTTAATTTAATACCCTGTTGGTTTAAACACTTAACCACACTCATTCCAGTCACAGCCAAACCTAAGACCAGAATCTTTTCCTGAGCAAGATTAGAGATTGCTTGTTTTTTCATTTTAAAACTCCTTTTTAAAAGAGGATGATAGCAATAATACTAGCCAGTAATTGACAGGCCCAAAAGGTGGTTACTACCCGCCATTCAGACCAACCTAACATCTCAAAATGGTGATGAATTGGACTCATCTTAAACAGACGCTTACCAGTAGTTTTAAAGGAAATAACCTGTAAAATCACACTAAGTGTTTCAACGATATAGATAAATCCTACTAATAATAGGGTCCAGGGATTACCTAATAAAACTGAGATAACCGCTAGTACCGCCCCTAGAGCCAGGGAACCCACATCGCCCATAAAAATTTTAGCTGGCTTCACATTAAATATAATAAAACCTAGTAACCCACCAACTACAGCCATACAGAAAGCAGCAATGTCCGCTTGATTAGCTTGGTAAGCTAGGTAGGCATAGGTGGTAAAAGAAACGATCCCGACCCCAGAGGAGAGACCGTCTAAACCATCTGTTAAATTAAAAGCATTGGAGAAACCGGTAATCCAAATCAATAGAAAAACAAAAACCAAAAGTGGGTTAGTCACTAAGCCTATCATAGGGAGTGGAATAGCCACCTGCTGGGCCATCAGCGTCATTAATAGGACAAGGACAGCTGATCCAATCATTTGAGCAACAAATTTTTGTCCCGATTTTAATCCTTCATTTTGCTTCCGAAAGATAATCAAAAAATCGTCTAAAAAGCCGATAGCAGCAAAAAATAAAAGAGCGAAAACTAAGAGCCAGGCTTGGGCCTCTCCACCTTGCTGATTAAATAGCAAGGACACAACTGTTACTAGGCTGGCTACCATCAGAAAGACCGTGCCACCCATAGTCGGTGTTCCCGATTTAACTTCATGCCAGGCTGGCCCTTCGTCACGAATTTCTTGACCAAATTGGTGGGTGCGCATGAATCTTATAAATATGGGCATTAAGATTACTGTGATTATAAATGTCACTATGAAATTAATTAGCATAATACATTCCTTTCAAATTAGGCTTGCTGTAACTGCAGGACAAGTGGCTGATCTTGGGCTAGAGGATTGCCGGCTGCAATCGATTGACCAACAACTATTCCTTCACCTTCTAAGCGGACTTCAATCCCTAGACTATTGGCGAGTCGCTGGGCTTCACTACGGGTTAGCCCACTAAAATCAGGCGCAAGCCCATCATAATCAGTAATTAAGATAACTGTTTGGTTACTAGCTAGGCTTTCCCCTCCAGCTGGACTCTGGGCAATCACTTGGTCTCCTTGGCCAATTCGCCGAGTTTTCAAGAATCCTAATTCATTCAGTCGACTTTGGGCTGATAAGACAGATTGTCCGCTGAAATCAGGCAAGACCTCTTGTTGGTGCTCTAATTCATTGCCAACAGCATTATATGCTAGAGCTCTTTCCATCAGGGGCACAAAAATTTCTGCAATCATTTGGTTAGGATAAACCCCTGTGCCTTCAATAGGTTGCTGTAGGGTAATGTACATAATATATTGTGGATTATCAGCAGGAGCCATTCCAGCCATAGAGAAGAGGTAGTTGTTACCACCAGCTAGATATTGCTGGGCATCCTCATCAAAAATTTCTGCCGTCCCCGTTTTGACTGCTAAGTCAACTCCTTCAATAGCATAAGATCGACCAGATCCATGTTCGCTATTAACAACTTCAGTTAAAAATTGACGTGTTTTTTGGGCTGTTTCGGCAGATATAGGTTGATTTTTCTGTTCAGGTTTAACTACTTGAATTTGACCATCTTGGTCCTCATAACGATCAATAATCTGTAAAGCCATCATCTGCCCATCATTAGCAACAGCTGTCAGCGCCTGAACCATTTGCCAGGGGGATAGGCGGATACCCTGTCCAAAGGAGGTTGAAGCTTTTTCAAACTCTACTTCATAATTCATTGATCCTGCTGTCTCATTAGCAAAACCTGAGTTGGGCTTTTGCAAGAGTCCAAACTCATACATATAGTTTTTCCAAGTATCATAACCCATCGCCTGAACTAGCTCAACCGTCAGCACATTACTAGATCTAGCTAATCCTTCTAGTTGGGTAATTGCCCCCCAGCCCACCTTATTATAATCACTGATAACTGAACCATCAATTTCAATCGAACCGGATTGGTAATAAGCATTAGGATCAAAAATGCCCTCTTCAACGGCTGCCGCAACTGTCAGGATTTTAAATGTCGATCCTGGCTCGTAGGAATCTTCAACTAAGAGATTCTGCCACATATCTTCTAAACCTTCCCTAGTTTGTGGGTTAAAGGTTGGTCTTTGGGTGGCAGCAACAATTTTACCTGTAGTCGGTTCAACCAACATAGCAGTCAGTTTTTTGGGCTGATACTTATCATCTACCTGGTTAACTAAAGTTTCCAAATAGGTTTGTAAACGTGAATCTAGGGTTGTATAAATATCCTGCCCCTCTTGGGCTTCTTTGACTATCGTTTTATTACCAGTTTTCTTATTTGCTGTTTGATAGCCATTTTCACCTGCTAAATTTTCATCTCGGCTGAGCTCTAAGCCTAATTCACCAAACAAACGACTATCTATCTTATCAGCTGCCTGTTTAAAATCAGCATAACCAATTAAATGCGAGGCAAAAACCTGATTAGGATACAGCCGACTCGGTGTCTCACTAAATTTAATACCTTGTAGATTTTCAGCCTGGATAGCAGCCATTTGCGCATAGGATAAGTTTTGGCCTGCATTACCGAATTGTACTTGGTCTACACCCTCTTGACTAAGGGTTTTTAAAATATCCTCAGCACTCATATCAATATGCTTAGCCAATGCTTGGGCAGTTGCCTCCTTGTTCTCAACATGTTCAGGTTCTGCCTCGGCATCAGTCCATTTAGGAGTTAATACGGCATACATCGTATAAGCATCCGCATCTAAGGCAATCGGATTGCCACCGACATCATAAATGGTTCCCCTTGGCGCCACAACTAAATTTTCCTGGCCATACATCACTTGTGTCCGTTCTCTCAAATTAACGCCAAAAGCACGCCCGGCAAGCATAATTTGGCCGAAGCGTGCTAAAAAAATGACGGCTACAAGGATAACAACCAGTAACATTCGGCGAATAAAAGCTATTCTCCTTGTTTTTGCCTGGTCTTCTTTCATTTTTCCACATTCCTTATATTATCTTCATTCATTGTTAAACCATAATCTTCTGCAATTTCCATAACACGGTCATAAGTAGATAGTTCGTGAACTTCCTGGCTTAAGTGTCCTTTTTTAACGGACAACTCTTGAGCTTGCCCTTGTAATTGGCTAAGGTCTTGCTCCAGCTTAGAAGCGTTCGCCTGCGAGCCTACAGCCCCCCACAGGCATAGTAGGCTAAAGGCAAAAAAGCCTGCTAAAGTTAGCCAATTTTTACCAGTCAAAATATTACTAGGCAAGGCCTCATAGGCTCGATCTAATTCATTAATATCATGCTTGGTCGCATCACGACTATCTCCCTGGTCGCTAGTCTGATCAGGAATCGCCTTTTCTGCGGGCATGGCATGGAAGATAAAGGTCTTGTCCCTCTCCAAGGCAAAAATCGCCATGGGCCACCTCTCAATCTAATTCTATCATTAATTATTTTTTCTCAATAACGCGTAATTTGGCACTTTGGGCACGCTTATTAACTGCCAATTCCTCTGGACTAGGATAAATCGGTTTCCTAGTCACCAAATTAAATTCAGCTTGTAAATCTTGGGCAGGGACTGGCAAGTTTTTAGGCAATTCTGGTGGTGTGCTCGCTTGCTTAAACATTTGTTTCACAATACGATCTTCCAGTGAATGGAAGCTAATGACAGCTATCCGCCCCCCGCTTTTTAGTAACTTTAAGGCTTGATCAAGAGATTGCTCCACCACCCCTAGTTCATCATTTACCGCAATACGGATTGCTTGAAAAACTCTTTTAGCCGGATGACCACCTTTGCGTCTAGCCGGTGCTGGAATTGCTTCTTTTATTAAGTCTACTAGCTCTAAAGTATCTGATATTGGATGAATCGCGCGGGCTTTTTCAATTTTTCGAGCTACTTGTTTAGAAAATTTTTCTTCGCCATAGCGGAAGAATATGCGCACTAAGTCTTCATAAGACCACTCATTAAGCACCTGATAGGCAGTTAATGCTTGACTTTGGTCCATGCGCATATCTAAGGGTGCTTGTTTATTGTAAGAAAATCCACGTTCTGCCTGGTCAAGCTGGGGCGATGAGACACCCAAATCATATAACAGACCATCCACTTGGCTAACACCATACTCAGCTAAAGCTGCTTGCACTTGGCTAAAATTACGGTGGATTAAGACCAACTTGCCTTCAGCTAACTCATCTTTAAAGCGAAGCTGTGCATTATCAATAGCAACTTGGTCTTGATCAAAAGCGTAGAGACGTCCTTGATCGAGCTTAGCCAAAATCTTAGCAGTATGGCCGCCACCGCCTAGGGTACAATCGACATATACACCATTAGGCTTGATATGCAGTTGGTCTATACTTTCGTCTAACAAAACCGTAATATGGTTAAATTCTTGCGTCAATATAATCCTCCTGTCTCCTACAAGCCAAAATCAAGTAAATTTTCTGCAATATCTTCAAAATTATCTTCAACTTCGTCAGCAAAAGATTGCCAACGTTCCTGGCTCCATATTTCAATTCGGTCAGCGACACCAATAATCAAACAGGCCTTATCGAGACCGGCGTGGTCACATAAGGTGGCCGGGATATTGATTCTACCCTGCTTATCTACTGTGACCTGGGCTGCTGCTGAATAAAAGAACCGGGTAAAGGCGCGGGACTCTTTGCGTGCTAATGGTAGCTGTTTAAGCTTTTCTTGCACTTGTAACCAAGCATTTTCTGGGTAGCCAAAAATACAGCCATCGAGCCCACGGGTGATTACAAACTGGTCGCCCAATCCTTCCCGCAGCTTGGCTGGAATAATCAACCGACCTTTAGCGTCGATATTGTGATTATATTCACCCATTAGCACCTTATCCACCACCTTACACATTTTTTAGTCTACCATATCTCCCCACAATTCGCCACACTTCCCCACAATTACCATATATTTTTAAAAAATAGCTATTAAAAAAGACTGGCCATCTTGACACAGTCTCTACGGGTTTAAAATGTATTAAAAATAAGCCTAATCAGCCGCCAAATTACCAGGGCATAAAAAAAGATAAAACCGGCTATAATACCTATTGAAGAAAGGCGACGCCAAAATTGCTCCGGGATAAAGTCCCTTTTAGCATAAAAAGCGTACAGTAAATAGGCTAGGGCATAAATTGCTACAAAGATAAATAGATAAGGTAACCATGACTGGTAAGCGATCCGCAGCGATAGGATATGGATGGCGACCCATAGAATAGGATGGAGAACGTCGATCACTGCTAAATTTAAGCGATCACCAAATTTAAGATAGGGGCGCAAAAAACCATTAACAACGACTAGGCTAATAATGGGCATAAAATATAAAATCAGCTCAGACCAAGAAAAAACTTGCATGATAACCTCCTTCTTACTAGATATCAATTGACAGTAATTAAAGAAAGCCAGGCATAGCGCCTGGCTTTCTTTAAAAAATATATTTTTTACGCTTAAGCATCCACTTGGACAACTTCTTTACCATCGTAATGGCCACAGCTTGGGCATACATGGTGTGATTTACGAAGCTCGCCACAATTAGGACAAGTTACCATTCCTGGCACTTCTAATTTGTAATGTGTGCGACGTTTATTTTTTCTAGATTTTGATGTTTTACGCTTTGGTACTGCCATCATTACACCTCCTATTAATTATCATTAAGAATCAGACGATTCATCGTCAACCTGAAAAAAAGCTTGTAGGGCTTGAAGTCTAGGATCAATCTGATCTGCTTCAGCCAGACTAATATCAGCCTTATCTGCTTCTGTGAGCAAGTTCCAGTGTTGGCCAGACGCCAACTTATCAGTCACTTTTTCTTGGTCAGTTAAACGCTGACTGGGCTTTTGCACCACGATATTTTGAATAATCATTTCATTCAAATCAACAGTTTGACTATTGACAAGAGGTAACTGAATCGTATCATCACTATCAATCATATCAGTTTGATAGCCGGCTTCAATTAAGCGTTCTCTGATACGCAACTGCCAATTATCAACAATCACTGGTGATAAGGACCGAGTTGACGTGAACGTGACATTGCATGCTAAGTCTAGTTGCACTAAAACAGTATGGTTTTCATAAACTAAGAAGCCATCAACTTGAACTGGCGATATATCTAAAATTTCTGAATCACGTTCAAGTAAGTCTGCTTTGACATCTATCTTTTCGGAAATCAATAATGGATCAGAGGCGATTTGTCGCAACTCTTGGATTGACCATTTCATCTGTGACTACCTTTAAGCAACAAGAAAAATTATACCTGGTAAACAAAGACTTGTCAATGCTTATTTACCATTCTTCTTTTTGGTTGCTTCCTTTCTTTAGTCTTTGGTAAAAATTGGCGGCCGCGTCATCATATCGTGGTTATCGAGCCCTAGCTTTTTATAATAATAGCGCTCAGAGCGATCTATTAAGGGCCAGCTTTTATAATAGTCGCGCCCCGCTCGACTAATTAGTTTGGGCTGGTTCTCTTGTTTTTTTAATTGCTTTAATAACTGTCGCCCTGCTTGACTAGCAGCTAAAATTAATATTGGCGTAGGTTGTTGGCGCAGTTTAGTTAGCTCATCTTTAGTTACCTGCAAGGCCAACATCAGCAGTTGTCGTTGTAAGGCAACTTGGGATAAACTACGGTGCTGGCTTAAAGCCAGTAACTCAGCTAATGAGCTAGCTTGACCAGCTGTATGCCGCAAGCGCTGGTAGCTATCCGGATGGTATAGGGCTAGCTGAGCCTGTAACTGATCCGGTTGCATCGTCAACAAGTAATTGACATCCTGATAGTAGGCTGCTAAATCAGGTCCTATTTGACCAGTCTCATAGGCCTTGAGCATTTCCGGACTGGCATACCGGCTAAGAATAGCCCTCCCCTGGTCAAAGGGCACATCCACCAGGGCCTGACGAATTGCGGTACCGGAACTAATATCATGATCACTAGCAAGTTTAACGTCACCATGCTGAGCCTGACGCCGCCAAATATTGGTCAGGCGCATAGGATGTGACAAACGGGCATTAGCCTTAGCATAGGCAAAGGCTAGTAAGTTATTGGCTTTGCCCTCAAAATTAATTTCTAAGCCCTGCAAATCCCTGTGATTATGGACTAATTGATAGAGCGACTGAACCTCATTCATTGCATAAGATTGGCTAGCAGGTCTGCCTTGGTTTAGAGATTGGGGATGGGCTATTAACCACTCGGTTAGGTACTGATAATGTGAAAAATCCTGATTCTCAGTGCCAAACAACAATTCACTGGCACCCAAACTAGCTAAAATTTCAACAGCAGCCTGGGCAAAATAGTCAGCACTCTGGCTAGCCAGCCAAACTGGTAGCTCGACAACCAAATCCACTCCCGCTCTTAATCCAGCTTGAGCTCGCCAATATTTATGAGTTATCGCCAATTCCCCACGCTGGGTGTAATTACCAGACATGACGGCTACTAGAACCTGGCCAGTCATCTGTTGGCGCGCTTTACTGATAAAATAGCTGTGCCCGTTATGAAAAGGATTCCACTCAGCAATCGTTCCACTAACTCTAATCACCTTAGTTACTCCTTTTTTTGTGCTGTAAAGAAAATCCGCTCACTATTCTCATCAGGCAATCGATTGGTAAAGTCTGCACTTACCTTAATCTGGTCAAATCCTAACTGGTTGAGATAGGCTTCGAGCTGATGAATTGGATAGGTCCGTTCCTGGTGGACTTCCTCAAAACGCTGGTAGTAATCCTGGTCAGTTACTTTGGCAAAAATATTTAAAACATGTTCAATCGTGTCTGGCCCAACATATTGCTGGCTAGACCAAGTAAAGACTAGATCATCCCATTCCTCAATATAGCTATAACCAGGAAAATCTAAGTTTATCTTTTTCTGACTATGGATATCAAAAATCAATAAACCACCTGGTTGCAGTGAATGATAAGCTGATGCTAGACACTGCTTGGTATTTGGCCAGTCTGCGAGATAGCATAAAGAATCACACAAGATAGTAATCACATCAACTGGCTGTGATAGGCTAAAGCTGGCCATATCGCCGACAACTAAAGGAAGGCCTAGATTGTATTTATTTAACTTTTGCTTGGCTAAATCAATCATGTCTGCTGACAGGTCTAAACCCGCTACTTGCTGGTAGCCTTTAAGTAGCATTTGTTCGAGAAAGCTGCCGTTACCACAGGCTAAATCTAACAACTTTATTTGGTCAGTGGACTTATCAAAAGCTGCTCTAATCTGGTTATCCACAAAATTAGCCCACTCAAGATACAAGTCGGTATCAAACAAACTGGTGTAGACCTGGCTAAAGTTTTCATAAATAGCCATTATTCAGTAATCCACTCGCCTAAATTAACTAGTGGTGCATCGCTCCATAATTTCTCTAAATTATATTGGTCACGCTCGCTATATAAAAAGACATGGGCAACCACATCATAGGCATCTACTAAAATCCACTTAAGTCCATCCTTACCTTCTATCTGCCGGATTGGACAAGCTGACTTATCAAGAGCCTCCTCAATACCATCAACAATAGCTTGTACCTGACGCTCATTCTTAACTGAAAAAATAGCAAAATAGTCAGTGACTGGTGTTAAACCTCTTAGATCCAAAACAACTGGATCTTGGGCTAGTTTATCATCGGCAGCGCGTACAACCACTTCCAATATCTCTTGACTGGTTTTCTCCATTATCTAATTCTCCTTATCTAAAGTTGCTATCCAATCATTATAGACCGTTAAAGTTTCTGGATAGATGGTCTGACCCTGGTCAATTAGATGGCTCAGGGTCCGCTTCATTTTAAAAGTTACCGCTTGGTCAAGATCTTGATCAGCCAAACGCCTAGCCTGGTCTACACCAGGAAAATCACGTCCTGGTTCAATGTAATCAGCAATATAAATTACCTTAGCTAAATCCGTCATTGCTCGGCTACCAATGGTATGTCCCCATACAGCTTGTAGGACAGCCATATCACTAACCTCAAAATCACGTTGCGCAATCAAGGCTGCTAGCGGTCCGTGCCAAATTTCTGAGCCATAATCTTGCCAAGCTGCATCGAACCCAGGATGGCCAGCAAAAACTAAGACTTGATCAAAACTATCCTCCTTAGCATAATCATGTAGGAGCGCTGCCAAGGATGCTGCTTCAGGATCAACCCCATACTGACCAGCAAGTTTAATAGCTGTTGCTTCAACCCTAAGAATATGTTTAAAACGTTTCTTTTTTACTCTTTGCTCTAATTGCTGAACTAGATCCTCGCGACTGATATTTGCCAATTTATATTTAGCCATGATAGAGCTCCTTGTCTATAATATATTGCCTAACTGCTTCGGGCACCAGGTAGCGAATAGCGGCCCCCGCCTTCACTGCTTGTCTAATCTGGCTTGAAGACAAATCAATCTTAGCTGTATCGACTAGCATAATTGGATAGTCTGTCTCAATACTATAGCCCGGCCTAGCAACCCCAACAAAATTAACTAGCTTAATCAGGTCATCAATTCGATACCATTGGTCAAGACTTTCAATCATATCTGCACCAATTATAAAATAATAGTCTGTATGGGGATTGAGATGGGTCAAAATATCCATGGTATCGTAGGTGTATGAAGTGGTTTCTCGCTCCATTTCAATATCCTCAATAGCCAAACTTGGATTATCAGCAATAGCTAAGGCTAACATGTTTAAACGTTGCTGGTTAGTTACCATACTATCGACAGCCTTATGAGGGGGTATATTAGTGGGCATCAGATAAACCTGGTCCAATTGCAATTTGTCGCGCACCTGGTCAGCAATAATTAGATGACCCTGGTGGACTGGGTTAAAAGTTCCCCCTAAAATACCAACCCGCTGCCTTTTTTTATGTTGCAGTTGACTTTGACTATAAGCAACTTCTTCTATTTTCACTTGACTAGCCAAGCCTCCTACCCCCTAACCTAAAGATTTTACTTGGGGTGAATAGCGACGATTCTTCTCCTGCCGGCTAGCCCGATAGAGAATAATGGTATGACCGATTGTATTGACAAAATCTGCTTGAACTTGGTCTCCGATCACCTGACTCGCCTCATCAACATCTTCTAATGAATTCTGAAGAATAGCTACCTTAATTAACTCACGTTTTTCCAAGGCTTGACTAATCTGGTTAATCAGTTCTTCATTCAAACCAGCCTTACCTATTTGAAAAATAGCCTTTAGTTGATGTGCCTCTTTTAATAAATATTTTTTTTGTTTATTATTCAAATCTCTTCACCTCATATAATAGCTGAACGGATCGTTACATCGATTCCCTTAGGAACATGTAGCGCAAAATCACCAGCTTGACCAACCTTTATCCAAGCCAAGCCAGAAACCACAATATCCTGACCTGGTTTAACATGGAATTCTCTCCTCACCCTATTCGCTACGGGGTTCTCCACCTGAGCCGTAGGTGTCAATAAACTGCCAGCATGCTTCTCATAAAAGGCCTGGCTACCCGCCAATTTCCGCCGGTGAATGTCCAAACTATTGGCAGCATACACTGTAAGTTGGTTACGTTCACCAGCCAAATAATCAAGCTGGGCTAACCCACCAATGAAAAGCGTTTGTTCCGAATTTAATTGATAAGTGCGGGCCTTAATTTCATTTTTTGGCATCACTTGTTTAAGTCCATGACTATCTAATAAAGAGGTCATCTGTCCCGGCTGGATAACACCTGGTGTATCAACTAGCTTGCCTTGGTCAGCAAAAGGAATCTCAATAGTATCTAGTGTTGTGCCTGGAAAATTAGAGGTTGTAATCAAATCATAATCATAACCTGTCGCCTTCAAAATTGCATTCACCAAAGAAGATTTACCTACATTAGTTGCACCTACTAAGTAAACGTCTTGTCCCTGTCGCAAGTCCTCCATCAAATCTAATAATTGGTCTATATCTTGCTTCTTCTTAGCTGAAGTCAAAAGCACATGCTTGGCTTTAAAGCCTTGATCACTTAAATAAGTTTTTAACCAAGACAAGAGTTTAGCCTGATTGGTTGATTTAGGTAAGAGGTCAACTTTATTAGCTACAAAAACGATGTCCCTATTGCCTACAAATCGTTGGAGACCTGGAATCAAGGAACCGGCAATATCAAAGATATCTAAGACATTAACAATCAGACCGTCTTGATCCCCGATTTCATGTAAAATAGCCAAAAACTCATCAGCAGAAGTCTGAACATTTTGCAGTTGATTATAGTGTCTTAATTTAAAACAACGCTGACAATAAAGGGGTAAATCCGGGTCAGCCAAACTCTTATTTAAGACCGACCGAGGCGTGTATCCCCGTTCTCTCTCCCTGTCAGTTTGAATTTGGGCGCCACAGCCTACGCAATATAAAGTTTCTTCTCTATTCTCCAAGCTCTCGCCTCCATATTAATTCTGGATGTTTCTCTTTCAATAATTTAAATATCAAGCGCTCAAAAAAGCGATTAATGCGGGTAACAAAGGAATCGGTTTTGACAATCGGTAATACCATAATACTTCTTACTACCAAGCGATTGGCTCCGAATATATCTGTTAAAAGTTGATCACCTATAATCACCACATCATCTGGGTCCATATCTAACATGTCTAAGGCGCGCTTAAATCCACGTCGTAAAGGTTTACGAGCCGGCGCATGAAATTGGATGTTAAACTGCTTGGCCACCTGACGAACTCGGTCCTCACTATTATTGGATAGGATAACAATTGGAATGTCAGCTTTGTCCATATCAGCTAACCAATCTCTTAATTCCTCAGTTCCATCAGGATTATTCCAGGCAATTAGTGTATTATCAAGGTCGGTAATAATGCCTTTGATATGATTTTTCTCCATATCTGCACTATCCAGTAAATAAATTTTTTCAAGCATCCAGGTTGGTCTAAAGTATTTTAACAACCAAGGACCCCCTCTCCTTATTTCAAATTTAGTATAGCATAAGTTAAAGCTAGACCTAAATAGAACAAATGCCAGATGGATCAAAATTGTTTACGACTATTGCATAAGCTGCAACATTTATAATGCTTGCAGATATAGTATGTCGCAGGGTTATAAGCCTAGCATTTTAATACTTATAAATTTAATTTACTACGCCTTCCGGAACCTGACTAGACATAAAAAGTTCACCATATGAAAGAACCTGCAACTAATGTCGCAGGTTCTGATACTTTATTGAGAGTCATTTAACACACGTGAACCATCCTGGTCTAAAGCTAGTACCTCAACTGTCACATCAGCTACTTGTTGACTAATCATTTTAGCAATATCATTAGCTGAGCGACTATCCGCTAAAGTCATAATTGTAGGTCCGGCACCCGATAAATAGGTCCCATAGGCACCAGCTTGATCTTTTAACAGACTACGAATTTTGGTCAATTCAGGTACCAACTTTTGCCGGTAGGGCTCATGAAAAAGATCATAGGCCATCAAGCGACCCACTGCCGCCACATCTCCCTCTACAATTTTAGAAGATAGCACATTAGCAATACCAGATGTCCGAACAGCCTCTGCAAAAGGCAAGTGCTTAGGTAATACTGCCCGCGCATCAGCTGTTTTGACCTCATAGTGAGGAATCGTTGTCACAAAGGCAACATCGGGGAAGGCTTCTTTAGTGTAAAGCACATCATCTGGTTTTAAGGCCACGCTGACCACTAGACCTCCCAAGATACAAGGCGCAATATTATCAGGATGTCCTTCAATCTGGTTAGCTATATTTACTTTATCCTGGTCAGACCAACCTTTATTGGCCAAGATATTTGCCAATTCTATACCAGCAACAATAGCTGAAGAAGAAGAACCCAGCCCCCGCGCCGAAGGAATATCTGAAACCATTTTTAAATGATAAGGTTGCGAATCTGGGGCGAGTCGGCGGATGGTTTGCACCACTAGATTATTTTCATCTTTGGGAATATCATCAGCAATATTATGATCAATGCGCCAGCTGGCGCTAGGTCCAATTACATCAATCGTTAAATATAAAGCCACTGCTAGACCAATCGAATCAAATCCAGGACCTAAATTGGCTGACGTGGCCGGTATTTTTACACTAATCATAGTCAACTACCCCAAGATGCTGTATTGCGACACTAATTTGATTTCATCACATTGATTAATAGCTGTCACAATATCATTACGTTGTTGGTTAGTCATAGGATGGGTCGTCACAACAACTTCTGAGTATTGGTTGTCATGAGCTGACTCCTGAAAAATTTGGTCAAAGGAAACTCCAACCTGGTTAAAAATTTCAGCTAAGCCCACAAATACACCCGGTTGATCTAATAATTGGAAATTAAAGAAGCGGGCTGCCTTAACTTGATCAGGACTAGCCCAAACAGTTTCCTGGTTAAAATTAGCAAATGGTTGCCCTGTAGACTGGGTATTAATATGTTTGACTACTTCCATGATGTCTGAAACGACCACTGTTGCTGTTGGTAATTCACCGGCCCCTGCACCGTAGAACATCATTTCTCCTGCAGCTTGACCAACTGTATAAACCGCATTCATTTCATTACGAACAGTTGATAAGGGGTGGTGCTTAGCGACTAGCATTGGCGCAACTTCAGCATAAACACTGCCATCTTTAAGATAACTTGAGCCAAGTAGTTTAATCGCATAACCTAACTGGTCAGCCATTTGGATATCAACGGTTTGCACATTAGTGATGCCCTCAACATCCATATCAGCCATATCAATCGTCATACCATAGGCCATCTTAGTTAAAATAACAACCTTGCGGGCTGCATCCAGGCCCTCAACATCAGCGGTCGGGTCTGCTTCCGCAAAACCAAGTTTTTGTGCATCGGCTAATGCATCCTGGTAGCTAGCTCCTTCTTCCACCATCTTGGTCAAGATATAATTAGTGGTCCCATTAACAATACCTTGAACAGCTGTAAGCTCATCTGAGGCAAAACTAGTAGAGATAGACCGCAAAATAGGAATACCGCCTGCTACAGCCGCTTCATAATAGAAATCTAGCCCCTGGTCTTGCGCTAATTGTGCTAACTCGACCCCGCGACTAGCTACCAAATCCTTATTGGCAGTAACAACGTGTTTGCCAGCTTGAAGCGCTTGGCTAATACAGTCGTAAGAAAAATCAACACCACCCATGAGCTCAGCTACTATCTCAATTTCTTGGTCATTTAAGATATCAGCAATATCCGTCGTTAATCCTAGCTGCTCTTGATAAGGGTGGTCAACTTCAGCGATTTCTTTGACAAGAACTCGTTTAATTTCAACAGACCGTCCTAAAATCTGAGAAATTTTATCTTGATGGTCAATAATAATCTTAGCAGCACCGCCACCAACTGTCCCTAATCCTAGTAAGGCAATTTTTATTGCTTGCATAATTTCTTCCTCCTATTTCTGCTTAATTCCTTGCTTCGCGTAATAAGTATCTCCAGCATAATCCATTTTGCCACCCCGATATTTTAAATAAGCTTCATCGCCCTTACCAAGCAGCAGGATAACGGTAGGCTTTTCACTGGCTCGTGCCTGGTCAAAGGCTGTCTGGATAGCCAGAGGCCGGTCGGCAATGATTTGGGCTTGACCCCCGGCCTTTTGCACATAAGCGTAAATGGTCTGATTAATGTCATCGACATCCTCAAAGTCAGGATCATCAGCCGTAATAATAATCTGGTCTGCTTCTTTAGCAGCAACTTGAGCCATATCTTGGCGGCGACTAATGGCTTTATTACCAGGGGCACCAAAGACCACATATATTTGATACCCTGGATATAATTGACGACTCGCTTGGAACATCGCTTCAAAACTCAATTTATTATGAGCAAAATCAACAATGGCTACGAGATCCTCATCTGGAGCTTGATAGATATCCATCCGCCCTTCCGTCACCTTGGCTGCCAAGGCGGCCCTGATAATATCATAGGAAATACCAAAATGACGTCCGATAGCAATAACTACCAAGGCATTATCAACATTAAAATCCCCTGCTAATGAGAGCTCAAAGCGACCAGTAAAATCGCTAGCCTTAAGGGTAAAGCTTTGACCAGCCCCCTGACTTTCGAGATCAAAGGCATAATAATCAGCTTGTGGATTTTTACGACTAACCGTAGCGACTTGTTCGGACGCTAACTGGTCTGTGCAGTTAGATAAAATCCGATCATAGTGGTCAGCATCCTCATTTAAGACGGCAAACCTAGCCTGGTTGAATATTTTTAACTTACTTGAAAAATAATCTTCAAAATCTGGATGTTCGCTAGGGCTAATATGGTCATCAGAAATATTGAGGAAGGCTACAGCATCAAACACCAGCCTGTCCACCCGGTGATACTTGAGCGCTTGACTAGAAACCTCCATGGTCAAGTAATCGACACCGGCTTGACGAGCATGATCAAAATGCCTAAATAAATCCAGAGGTTCTGGTGTGGTTAACTGGGAGGCTTGCCGCAGTATGCCATCATAGACTTGGTTAGAGGAAAGATAGGCAGATTCTGGTCGTCCCTTAGCCTGGCTGGCTAAATCAAACATCTTTTTTAAATAATCAGTCGTCGTCGTTTTTCCTTTAGTTCCGGTAATACCTACTAAATTGAAGGCTTGCCAAGGAGATTGATAAAATATATCAGCACATATGGGTATGGCCCGCCGAATATCCGACACTAAAATATAGGGCAAGTCCACTTCATAGGCACGCTCACTGACATAAGCCACTGCGCCAGCTTGAGCTGCTTGTTTTAGATATTTAGAATTAAAATTTGCACCTTTACAGAAAAACAAACACCCCGATTTCACTTGCCGAGAATCGTGGCTGAGATCACTTACGTAGTCGACTGTTTCCATATCCTGGCTAGTGATTAATAAACCAGCCTGGTCTAATGCTGCTAATACATGTGATAACATGGTCTCCTCCTATCCAGTATCTGGTCGATTTTATAAAAAAAACCGTGGCTAAGGCACGGCTCTTACAAAGTTAACTTCCTACTGGATCAATTCATAAATTTCAATTGCTACTAAGTCAATATCATCGAATTGGAAGGTTTCGTTAACTGAATGGTCCTCTAGTTCAAAACTTTCGCTCTCTTTATTATAGCGAACTAGGGCTCGCTCTTCACCATTATTTTCAAACCGACGTTGCCCAATCGTGGCATCGTCTTTGGTCATACTTTCTAAACGTTGAATGATGGCCTTTAATTGTGATGGTTTCATAAGACAACTCCTTTCGCAAGCTTTACTTGTTTATTGTAACAAAGATAAGCTGCAAGGGGAATAAATCTTGCCCCATTTTTACAAATTATTAGAAGTGAAGAATTTCTTTATTGATTGATAGACTTTAAAAGCCGGCCGACTGGACTTATCAACCCGGGCCAATTCTTGCTGGTAAACATGGTAGAGGCGCTTATAAAAATTATCCACAGATATTTCACCATGAAGCTGGTCAAATTGATAATTTTCTTCCTTAGACAGGGCTTGTTTGACTATCTGAGTAAATTCAGCCGTATCATTCAGTAAATAGCCGAACTTGCCAATAGCCATTAAATCTGCCAAATATGGTGAAGCCATAGCAACTACTGGCAACCGATTTGCTACTGCTTCTATATAGGTCAGACCTTGAGTTTCTGACTGGGATAGATTAACCAATAAGTCGGCAGTTTGATAAAAAGCCGTTACTTGATAGTAGTCCAGCATGCCAGTAAAGACTACCACTTGGTCAAGTCCTAAATCAGCTACCCGATCAGCTAAAATATTTCTTTGTGGGCCATCACCAACTAAAACTAGATAAGAATCAGGCTGACTACAGTGATAATCAGCAAATCTATCCAATAGCTCCAGCAAGTTTTTCTCTTCTGAGAGGCGATTGACACTGAGTAACATCTTAGCCTGACTAGCGATGCCATACTGAGTGCGTAAACTTTGACAGCTCATTTGGCCCAGCTGTCTAGGGATTTTGACGCCTGTTGGTATGACCTGGATATTTTTTTCGATTCCATAGGCTTCCAATACCCCAGCAATGGTTTGACTAGGCGCAATCAGCAGGTCCACTTCTTGACAAAAGCGTCTCATATAGGCCCTAACCGCCTCAGGCTTAATTAAGCGGCCCTTAAAAATATAATGTAAGTAATTTTCATACCAGGTATGGTAGGTATGAATATGGGGAATACCGAGATTTTTCGCCGCCCAACGCCCAGCATAACCCAAAGAAAATTCGGTTTGGGTGTGAATCAAATCAATATTTAATCCTTTTATCTGTTGACTAATAGCCAAGGGGGGCGCATATGCTACTCGCCGATCTTTAAAAAAAGGAAAAGAAAATGATTCATAGCGATAGACATACGGATCATCTTCAGCCTTAGGATCAGTAGTGGTAAAAATATAAACTTGGTGCCCTTGCTGCCTAAAACTATCAGCTAAAAGCGCAATTGACGTTGCAACCCCGGAGGTTTGTGGCTGATAAGTATCGGTGAAAATAGCGATTTTCAAAACAAAACCTCCTCTTAAATTTATTTCCCCTAAGAAGATTTATTTTAACATAAAACAAAAGAGAGTGGCGGGCCACTCTCTTTTTATATTAGTCTAGGTCAGCCACATAGGCTTCTACCATACTAGCAACCTCATCGGAGCTATCCATCTCTTCAATAGCGCGTCGTGCTAATTCTTGAACTTCTTGACTGTCCAATTTTGAAATTAAGGAGCGCGTTTTAAGAATAGACGGTGCAGACATCGAAAATTCATCCAGTCCCATACCGACTAGGAGTGGTACCGCGGTTTGGTCACCGGCAACTTCACCACACATACCAGTCCACTTGCCTTCTTTGTGGCTGGCATCAATAACAAATTTAATCAATCTTAAAATAGATGGATTATAAGGTTGGTAAAGGTAGGAAACATTTTCATTCATACGGTCAGCAGCCATAGAATATTGGATTAAATCATTGGTACCAATACTAAAGAAGTCAACTTCCTTAGCAAACTTATCAGCAAGTACGGCAGCGGCTGGAATTTCAATCATAATACCTAATTGAATGTCATCAGCAATCTCATGGCCAGCTGCTTGAAGTTTTTCTTTTTCCTCTAAGAAAATTGCCTTAGCCTGTCTGAATTCATTCAAATTAGAAATCATCGGGAACATAATCCGTAAACTACCATAAACTGAAGCTCTCAGTAAGGCACGCAATTGGGTCCGTAACAAGTGGTCTTGGTCCAAACCAATCCGGATGGCGCGATAACCCAGGAATGGATTCATCTCATCAGGTAGTGGCAGATAAGGTAAATGTTTATCCCCACCAATATCCATTGTTCTAACGACTACTGGTTGCCCAGCCAAAGACTCTAAAACAACTTTATATGCTTCATATTGTTCATCTTCAGTAGGCATTTCTGCAGAATCCATATAAAGAAACTCGGTGCGGTAAAGACCTACACCCTCTGCGCCATTAGCATGCACACCATCAAGATCCTTGGGAGAACCAATATTAGCTACTAACTCAAATTGTTTGCCATCTTTAGTTAAAGTATCGGCATCTTTTAAGCTATCCCATTCAGCTTTTAATTTTGCAAACTGTTCTTTTTCCGCTTGGAAGTGATCTAACGTAGCTTGATCAGGTTCTACTACTACCTCACCTGTACTACCGTTTACTAAAACTAGCTGACCATCTTTAACCTGGCTAGCAATTTTGCCGACACCAACAACAGCTGGTATCTCCAAAGAGCGGGCCATAATCGCCGAATGCGAAGTCCGCCCACCAATATCAGTTACAAACCCTTTAACATAGTTCCGATTTAACTGGGCTGTATCAGAAGGAGTTAAATCAACAGCAACCAAAACAACTTCTTCAGTAATTGTTGATAAATCAGGAATTTTAACCCCTAAAAGGTGAGCCAAAATACGGTCAGTCACGTCCTTGATATCAGCTGCCCGCTCCTGCATATAGGGATTATCTTCCATAGCTTGGAACATACTAATAAACATATCAGCAACTTCACGGACTGCTGAAGGCGCATCTAGAGAAGCATCGTTAATCTTACCAACAAAACCAGCCTTTAATTCGGGGTCATCCAAAATGGTTAGGTGGGCATCAAATACTTGCGCTTCTTCCGCCGATAAATTTTCTTGAGCGACTTGGCGAATACCTTGAATATCTTCACGAGATTGATCAATGGCAGCTTCTAGTCTACTCACCTCATGGTCAGCATCTTCAGCTTCACTAATTTCAAAACTTAAGTTCGGTTCCTCATATAAAAAAGCTTTGGCGATAGCGATACCATCGCTAGCGCCAATACCGGTATATTTATCCATAATTATTCAGAAAGCCCTTCGTTTTTCATGGTTTCAGCAATGGCTGCCATTGCTTCTTCTTCATCTTCACCATCAGCAGTGATAGTTACGTCAGAACCTTGGCCAACACCTAGAGACATAACACCCATAATAGACTTTAAGTTAACAGATTTACCCTTGTATTCTAAGGTAATTTCTGATTGGAACTTGCTAGCTGTTTGTACTAATAAAGTAGCTGGGCGAGCATGAATACCTGTTTCTGCTGTAATGTTAAAATCTTGTTTTTGCATGTTAATTACTCCTTTGTAATTTTTTTATAGCTTAACTTCAGAGTGATCAGCCCTCGGGCCAAGAAAACTCTTTCAACAATAATGTACCATTTTTTTTTAGCTTTCACAACTCTTTTTAAAACGTTTGCATATTTTTTAACAATAAAAGCATATCAATTGAAAGTCAATATTAGTCAGTATATACTATCAGTATAGGTCAAAAATTATAAATTAACCTAGATAATTATCCTAGTATTACTGATTTTATTATAAGGAGAGTGACACATGATGAAATGTCAACGCTGTGGCCAACGTGAGGCAGCCGTCCATATGTACGCTAATGTTAACGGCAAGCGTCAATCCCTTAATCTTTGTCCGGACTGCTATAGTGAAATGACAGGTAGTTCAAGTAACCATTTTAACCAACAAAATAATCAAGGCTTTGGTCTCAATGATTTAGACCAAATTTTCCGCCAGCTGCAACAAAGACAAATGCCAGCTGGAAACAATCCAGCTAATAGCAAAGAACCTGCCAAAGGTCGCGGCGGTAATGGCCAAGATGGCCAAGGTATTCTAGCACAGTTCGGTGTCAACATTACCGACCTGGCCCGACAAGGACAAATCGACCCGATAATTGGACGTGACGAAGAAATTACCCGGGTTATTGAAATTCTTAATCGTCGTACCAAAAATAACCCCGTTTTAATTGGCGAGCCAGGGGTAGGTAAAACAGCTGTTGTAGAAGGCCTGGCCCAAAAAATTGTCGAAAAAGCTGTGCCACAAAAATTACTTAACAAAGAAGTGATTCGCCTGGATGTGGTCTCCCTAGTTCAAGGGACTGGTGTTCGTGGTCAATTTGAAGAAAAGATGCAGCAACTTTTAGATGAAGTACGGTCTGACCAACGCATTATTCTCTTCATTGATGAAATCCATGAAATTGTAGGTGCTGGTAGTGCAGAAGGGTCTTTAGATGCGGGAAACATCTTAAAACCTGCCCTAGCTAGGGGCGAGTTGCAATTGGTTGGGGCGACTACCTTAAACGAATTTCGCCAGATTGAAAAAGACGGTGCGCTAGCTCGTCGCTTGCAACCAGTTATGGTAGAGGAACCTTCAGTTGAGGAGGCGCTAGAGATTATCAAAGGCATTGTGCCTAAGTATCAAGACTACCATAATGTCAAATATACCGACCAAGCAATCGAGGCTACAGTCAAGTTATCAGACCGCTACATTACCGATCGACAATTACCCGACAAGGCCATCGACCTTTTAGATGAAGCAGGATCTAAGAAAAACTTGACTATTCCCTTTGTAGATGCCGAATCTCTTGATGAGCAAATCAACCAATTAGAGAAATTAAAACAAATGGCAACAGAAGCTGAAGATTATGAAAAAGCTGCCTACTATCGTGATCAGCTTAATAAATACCAAGAAATGCGGGCCAACAACCAAGGCCTAGCAGAAACCACACCCACCGTTGACCTAGCTGATATCGAAGCCATCATCGAAAGTAAAACTAATATTCCGATTGGTGACTTACAAGGTTCGGAACAAGACCAATTGCTCAATCTTGATAAAGATTTAAAAGCTAAGGTCGTAGGACAGGACCAAGCAGTGGAGGCGATTGCTAAGGCAATTCGCCGTAATCGCGTTGGTTTCAACCGAAAATC
This sequence comes from Aerococcus urinaehominis, assembly GCF_001543245.1. Classification (GTDB taxonomy): domain Bacteria; phylum Bacillota; class Bacilli; order Lactobacillales; family Aerococcaceae; genus Aerococcus; species Aerococcus urinaehominis. Next base: position 1,390,606 of record NZ_CP014163.1, on the reverse strand, counting down.
GCGCCCAATTGGTTCTTTCCTATTCATTGGCCCTACCGGTGTCGGTAAGACTGAATTGGCTCGTCAGCTAGCCCAAAATATGTTTGGATCTAAGGACGCCATGATTCGTTTTGACATGAGTGAATACATGGAAAAACATGCCGTTTCTAAACTTATTGGTGCGCCTCCTGGATACATTGGCTACGAAGAAGCCGGTCGTTTAACTGAAGCAGTTAGACGTAAACCCTATGCCCTCGTCTTATTAGATGAAATTGAAAAGGCTCATCCCGATGTCTTAAATATCTTCTTACAAATTATGGAAGATGGTCATATTACAGATGCTCAGGGACGACGCGTTTCTTTTAAGGATACAATTATAATCATGACTTCAAATGCTGGATCTGGTGGCGTAGAAGCCAATGTCGGTTTTGCTGCTAGCTCTAGTAACAATCAACACACCATACTAGATAAACTTGGTGATTACTTTAAACCAGAATTCCTTAACCGCTTCGATGCTATCGTAGAATTCCAGCCACTTGGCAAGAAAGAGTTGATAGTCATTGTTGATCTCTTACTTGACCAAATGAATGATATGTTAGCCGGCCAAGATATCAAGGTGCAAGTCGATGACCAGGCCAAAGAAAAGTTAGTTGAAATTGGCTACGACCCTAAATTAGGGGCACGACCGCTTAGACGCGTCATCCAAGACCAAATTGAAGACCAAGTTGCCGATGCTTATCTTAACAATCCGCAAATGCATAACATTTCCTTTGGTCTCAACGACCAAGGTGAAATTATGGTAACTGACATCGATCACAATAAAGATACAAACAACACAGAAGAACATTAAAACAAAAGACGACCAGCTGATGTGCTGGTCGTCTTTTATTTCGCCTGATTACAATAAGCTTTCTAATTCAACATCTGGATATTTATTTTGGAACCAATTTTCAGCAAATTGATTTTCAAATAAAAATACTGGCCGGTCATAGCGATCCTTACATAATAAGTTCCTACTTGAGGACATAGAAGGATCAATATCCTCAGGCTTAATCCAACGAGCAATTTTTGATCCCATCGGCTCCATTACCACTTCAGAATTATATTCGTTCAGGAGCCGGTGTTGGAAGACTTCAAATTGCAGTTGGCCAACTGCTCCTAAAATGTAATCTTCAGTATGCCAAGTCTTATATAATTGGATAGCGCCTTCCTGAACTAATTGGGCCACTCCCTTGTGAAAAGATTTTTGCTTCATCACATTCTTTGGTGTCACCTTCATAAATAATTCGGGAGTAAATTGGGGCAGATCCTTGAATGAAACCGGCTCTTTGCCAGTATAAATCGTATCACCAATCTGGAAATTACCGGTATCATATAGGCCGATGATGTCACCAGCAACTGATTCCTTTACCTCTTCACGGCTATCTGCCATAAAACGAGTGGTATTATTAAGGCGCAATTTTTTATCCGTTCGGTCTAATTTAACCTCAATACCCTCCTGAAATTCACCCGAACAAATCCGCACAAATGCAATGCGGTCGCGATGGCGTGGATCCATATTAGCTTGAATCTTAAAAATAAAACCAGTTACTTGGTCATTGTACGGGGAGATTTCTTTGCCGTCTTCGGTCTCGGTTGTCGTTGGATGCGGTGCAAAATCAACAAAGGCATTAAGGAAGGTCTCAACCCCAAAACCAGTTAAGGCGGAACCGAAGAAGACTGGCGTTAGCTCACCAGCAGCAATGGCCGCTTGATCAAAGGGATTACCAGCCTCAGTAATTAATTCCACCTCATCTAGGGCATCACAGTATACTGACGATTGCTCTAATAACTCTTTGTGACTCTCAGGTTGACCTTGGTCATCTAAACCAATGAAATCCAAGCCATCAAAATCATCAGGATGATTAAGTTCCAAACGCTTATTATAAATATCATAATTACCCAAGTACATTTTTCCCATACCCATCGGCCAATTCATCGGATAAGAATCAATCCCTAAGATTTCCTCGAGCTCAGCAACCAATTCCATCGGCTCACGACCATCTCGGTCTAATTTGTTCATAAAAGTGAAGATGGGGATCCCCCGCATCCGGCAAACTTGGAATAATTTCTTAGTTTGTGGCTCGATCCCCTTACCAGAATCAATAACCATCACAGCCGCATCAACAGCCATCAAAGTTCGGTAGGTGTCTTCAGAAAAATCCTCATGTCCTGGGGTATCCACAATGTTAACCTTGTAACCATCATAATCAACCTGCATGACAGATGAGGTTACGGAAATCCCCCGTTGCTGCTCAATTTCCATCCAGTCCGATTTAGCAAATTTCCCGGATTTCTTCCCTTTAACCGTCCCGGTTTGGCGAATCGCACCAGAGTAAAGTAATAATTGCTCTGTAATTGTTGTCTTACCAGCATCCGGATGGGAAATAATTGCAAAGGTCCGGCGCCGATCTACTTCTTTATGTAAGTCCATTAATATACCTCATCTATCTTCAATCTATAAATTTTTAGCGCTACTATCATAACATAAGATACGGCTTTTCGTTAAGCCATTAACCAATAGTCCATCTCGTTATCAAAACTATGCTATAATAAATAAAAATATTTTTAAGGAGTCAATCATGAAATTCAAATGGACCAATGATTTAACTGACCAATGTTACCAACAAGCAATTGACATCAGAAAAAAGGTCTTTATTAGCGAACAAGGTGTTGACCCTGATCTAGAACTTGACGAAAACGAGAATGCTTGCTTACATTGTGTTGGCTATAACAAGGACGGTCAACCTATCGCTACTGCCCGCTTATTACCAAGAACCCCTGATTTAATTCGTATCCAACGTGTAGCTGTCTTAGCTAATTACCGTCATTTTGGCTAGGACGCGCCCTTGTTAACGAATGTATCCAAAAGGCTGTACAAGAAAATTATTTTACTATTGAGCTCCACGCCCAATTACCAGTTATCGAATTTTACCAAGATTTGGGTTTTTCTAGCCAAGGTGAAGTTTTTGAAGAAGCTGGTATCCAACACATAACCATGACATTGACGATTAATCCTAAAATCTAGTAACTTTTAGTTCTAAAGGAGGTTCCTATGCTTAAACCAGGTATGACAACTGGTAAATTTGATTACCAATTTAGTCAAAGCGATATTGATGCATTTAACCAGGCGATTGGAATAGATGCCGGCCACCCTTTAACCGGCCAGGCTGCGCTTACCTTACCTATTAAATTGATGACTAGTGTAAACTTGCCTTGGCAGGAAGAAATCCCTCAGCCACTCATTCATGGCCGTCAATCCTTTACATATCACCAAACCATTCAAGCAAATAAAACTTATCAGATAGAAATCAGTATTAGTAGCGTTAGGCCGATGACGGCTAATGGCCAAGACACACTCATGTTTGAGCAGATAATAGCTGGTTGGGACCAAGATCAAGTCGTGTTCCAGGCAAAATCTCTCTTAATTGGCTATCTATCTAACCAAGGAGGTCCTGCCCATGAAGCTCACGCATAAACAAATTTTAGGCCCTTTTAACTCTCAGCCGATTAACCAAGCTACTATCCAGGCTTATGCCCAGGCATCTGGCGATTTTAATCCGATTCATCTAGATCAAGCAGCTGCTCAGGCAGCTGGATTTGACCGACAAATTGTCCACGGTATGCTAAGTATGGGAATATGCCTACAATTGTTAACAAAAAATTTCCCTAGCGATAGTCAATTTTACGACTACGATGTCAAATTTAGCCAACCCTTGCTGGTGGACCAAGCAATTAGTCTTGAGGCTCAAGTCAGTAAGCTCGATGACCACCAAGCCCAGCTTAAGTTAACTGCTCGTACCCTAGACCAACCAGACATCATCATACTAAAGGGAAAGATAAAACTTAAATTTTAGCCTATCTCAAGGCAAAAGGCCCCAGACCGAACAAAAATATGGTCTGGGGCTTTTATAATTAATCTCGGTGATCTTTAATTTTTTCAATAACAAAGGGTGTGGACTGGTAAACATAATAGTTCAACCAATTAGTTACTAGTAAGTTTGCGGCACTACGCCATCTTAAGAGTGGTCGTTGTTGCGGATAGTCTTCAGGATAATAATTGTAGGGTACTTGGATATCTTGGCCACTAGCTAAATCTCGCTGGTACTCTAGCCCTAGCGTTTCAGCATCATACTCCATATGCCCAAAAACATAAACTGAATGATGGTCGCGGGAATGTACGACTGCCGGACCAGTTTCTTGTGCAGAGACTAGTATTTCCAATTGGCCACTAGCCTCAATATCGCCAGCTAAAACTTCAGTATGACGGGAATGAGGCATCAAAAACACTTCATCAAACCCGCGCATCAGCATGGCTTTAGGTTCCAAGGTGTATTGATCATAGATGCCAAATAATTTATGATTTAAGGGATATTTTTCAATCCCATAACGATGGTAAAGAGCAGCTTGAGCCCCCCAGCAAATAAAAAGCTCAGCAAAAACATGGTTCTTAGACCAGTTCATTATCGCTTGTAACTCCTGCCAATAATTAACAGTCTCAAACTCCAGGTGTTCAACCGGTGCGCCAGTAACTATTAAGCCGTCAAAGTATTGATCCTTAATATCATCAAAGGTCCGATAAAAATTTGCCAAGTGTTCTTGAGATACGTTACTAGCATGATGACTAGCCATTCGTAAAAAAGTCACCTTAATCTGCAAGGGAGAGTTAGATAAAAGACGCAGTAATTGTTCTTCAGTCGCTTCCTTGGTTGGCATCAAGTTAACAATTAAAATTTCAAGCTCACGGAAATCTTGCATTTCAGCCCGGCGTTCATCCATAACAAAGATATTTTCATTAGATAATTTTTCAATTGCGGGTAAATCACGTACTACTTTAATTGGCATAGCATTCTTCCTCTCTAACAAAAAAGCCCTTATAACAGCTATCATGACTGTTATAAGGGCGTCTCTACGCGGTACCACCTTATTTTTGCAAATTAATGCCTCTTAGCCACACCAACATGTGGCAGTTTGCTATCGTTAACTAGACGTGGATGCTCAGTTTATCCTTTCGCATCCAAGCGCTCCTAGACCATTTTCAATTAGTTGTAACTAGCCCTTCACACCAGCCAGAGCCTCTCTTAAGTCAACACTAATTTACTTATCTATTCATCGCGCAAACATATGTGATGTAAGGTTATTTTAATCAAGCATGATCACAAAGTCAAGTATCATGCCAGCGCATAACTTATCTTATTTTAGATAGACTAAAAATTGACTAGCAATTGAAAAGTAAATGAGTACTGAAGTTAAATCGCTCAAGGTCGTAATAAAAGGACCTGAGGCAACCGCAGGATCAAAGCCAAGGCGGTCCATTAGAATAGGAATGAGTGATCCTGCTAAATTGGCTACCGTAATGGCCGCCAACATAGCAATCCCGATTACTAAACCTAGGGCTAGGTTTCCTTGCCAAATACTAACAATAGTACAAATAACAATACCGGTAATTAAGCCAGAAATTAGACCTGTAGTAATTTCCCTTAGAATCAAGGAAAAAAGCGTCTTGTCTTCAGCATCTTCAGGAGCAGCTAAACGTCTCACCGCAACCGCTAAAGATTGGGTACCAGCATTACCAGCCGTACCAGTAATCAAGGTAATGAACAGAGAAAGGGTTGCTACTTCAGAAATCATCCCTTCAAAACGCCCGATCAAAGTTGAGGTCCCCATACCTAAAACCAGCAAGGTAATTAACCATGGTAACCGTGATTTAGCAGCTTGACCAGGGCTAAAGCTTTGTTGCTCCTCAACATCAACCGCTGCCAAACCAGAATAATCACTCGTTGCCTCCTCATCAATTACATCAATAATATCATCAACAGTGATAATCCCGACAAGTTGCCCGGTTTCCGCCGTAATTGGTAACGCCAAGAAATCATAGTCCTTAATTTTATTCGCAATTTGAACCTGATTTTCGTTAACATCGCCCGAAACAATCCGATTTGACATAATATCAGTAATCATGGTATTCGAATCTGAAATCAACAAATCTTTAAGGGATATAACCCCCACCAAACGGTTGTCATCGTTTACGACATATAGATAATAAATCGTTTCTGCGTTGGCTGCCTTGGCTCTGAGTAAAGCCATAGCAGATTTAACCGTTTGATTTGCAAAAATTGAGACAAATTCAGTAGTCATCAAAGAACCTGCTGTTTCAGCAGCATAGTTCATTAAGACTGAAATTTCGTCTGCTGCCTTAATAGGCATCAAGTGTAGGTAACGACGTACCTGCTGGTCTCCTAGCTCATTAAGGATATCGACCGCATTGTCACGATACATATAGGCAAGAACCGTCGCCGCATACTGGTCAGACATATCATAAAGGAATCCAAGCACTGATTCTTGGTCTTCTTCATCGATGACGTCATATATTTCAGCTAATTCTTCTGGACTAATATAATCTTGCAAGGCAGCCCGTTCTGAAGGATCTAGATTTAGGTAAATTTGAGCTTGGTCATAGGTATGATTTTCAAAAAATTTCTCTCTAAAACCTGCCTTATCACCTCGATGGAGCTCAGTAACTATCTCCCGGTAAATCTCCTCATCAGTGGGTTGATAGACATTATAAATTTCAAGTTCTTCTTCATTATTCGGCTGATTTAGAGTTTCATTGTCTTTAGTCATAAATTCTCCTTATATATTAAATCCCAATTGGCTCAAATCATTAGCCAAGGGAGCCTCGATAGTTAAGGGGTGTTGGGTGAAGGGGTGAATAAAGGATAGTTGGTGGCAATGAAGCGCCTGGCGATTTAAACCCTGCCAAGGTTGACCGCCGTACAACTCATCCCCTAGTAACGGAGCACCTTGGTAAGCAAAATGGACACGAATCTGGTGGGTACGGCCAGTGTGCAACTTAACACGATAGCGGTTAATACCAGCGGCCTCTTGGTCGAATTGATACTCTGTCAAGGCATACTTACCCTCTGGGCCCACCTGCCTTTCGATAATCGAACCAGTCTTCCTAGTAATTGGGGCCTCGATAAAGCCATGAACTTCAGGCAATTTCTTGCGGTTAAAAGCAATATATTGGCGAGAAATCTCCTTTTTTTGGAGTATCTGGTCCATCATGGCATGCGCAAAGCGGTGGCGGGCAAACAACATAATCCCCGATGTATCCCGGTCTAAACGCGTTATCACATGAATCATCTGATCATCGTAATCCCGGTGTTGGTAATAAGCCTTTAAAATATTGGCCATTGACCCTTGTGGGTTATACTGGGAGGGAATAGAGGTATAGCCAGCTGGCTTATTAACAGCTATCAGATGCTCATCTTCATAAAGAATATCAATTGGCTGGCTGATTGGTTCAATAATTTCTTGTTTACCTTCTTTGGGCAGGACAATGGTAACTTGGTCACCAGGCTCTAATTGATATCTTACCGTGCACTGGTGGTTATTAACCTTAATTTGGCCACCATGATATTTTAATTTAGCTAGTAAACGTCTAGATACGCCCTGCTTTTGCAGAAAGCTCTTTAACAAAACATTTTGAGTAGCAGTCCAAGTGAACTTAACTGTCAAAATGACTACCCCTCTCCTTACTTTTAACACCAATAAAACTCTGCTCCACCCGATTCCAAAAATGCATATGCCGGTAACGCGCAAAATGAACCCGTTCCTTGGCAATAGCAAATTGTAGCCGGTCAACATCGCCAATCGGGAAAGTGTCCTGGTCTATTGAAATCATTACGTTAGATTTGAAAGCTGGATCAGGCGTTATGACAATCCACTCATCAGAAGCAATCAGCAAAGAAGATGATAAGGTCCGATAAACACGATTATTAATTGAAGCTATTTCTGTCAGCTGGAGGGTGTCTAAGCGCGGATGAACAACAACGCCACCTAGAGACTTATTTAAGCCAGTTGAGCCAGTCGGGGTTGCGACACATAAACCATCCCCTTTAAACAGTTCAAATAAGTCCTCCTTAATAGACACATCGCAAGTCATCGTACCTTCATAGCGCCGAATGGTTGCTTCATTTAGGGCTAGTTTACGGGTAACCTGGCCATCCCAATGGAAAAGCTTTAATTCCAGTAAAGGGTAAGAAACGCGTTCACCAGCATCCTGAAGCAAAGCATCAAAAAACAGGTCCAATTCGTCATCGCGCCAATCGGTATAAAAGCCCAAGTGGCCAGTATGGATACCGACGAAGCGCACCTGGTCTAACATAGACTCATATTGGTGAAAAGCATTAAGTAGGGTACCATCTCCTCCTATTGATAAGACAAGATTGGGCTGGTCCTGGTCGAAGGTGAGATCGTGTGCTCGACCAAATGTTAAAATCTGCTCTTTTATGGCTATAGACTGGGGATTAGGACTATTGACAATAGCAATTTTCATCTCAGCTACCTCCTATTTAGGATTGCGATTACTATCAAAGTAGTGCTGGGCTTCGTGTATTTCTTCGCGAATTTTTGACATTTCTTCATCAAGAGAAAAAGCAGCCTCAGCAGCCCGCTCTAAACGACGGTGCAAATGCTCTGGGTAGTCACCACGATATTTATAATTTAAACTGTGTTCAATTGTTGCCCAAAAATTCATAGCGAGCGTGCGGATTTGTATTTCAATCAACACCCATTTTATGCCGTCCACACGTTCCACAGGATAGTTGACTACGACATGGTAGGAGCGATAACCACTGGCTTTTTTGTGGCTGACATAATCTCTTTCAAGAATAACCTGAAAGTCCTGGCGCCGTTTCAAATGGTCTACAACAGTATAGATATCTTCAACAAATTGGCACATAATTCGTAGCCCACCAATATCTTGCATTTCATTATAAAAATTTTCTGGTGCAATATCGCGAATTCTAACCTTCTCCATGATAGATTGGGGAGTCTTCACACGACCAGTTACAAATTCAATAGGGGCTTGTTTGCCTTGATTTCGATATTCCTGGCGAATTCCTTTTAACTTTACTTTCATTTCCTCAACAGCTTGGCCATAGGGGGCCAAAAACTCAGCCCAATCTCTAACCATTGAAATCACTCGCTTTTGCTTCTAAATTTTTACATACTGGTTTATTGTAGCATATTTCTAGCTTACTTTAAGTAGCCAAAATGATACATAAGCTGATTTCTTCACCAATATTAATAAGATTGCTATAATGAAGAAGTAAGGAGGCTAGTCATGTCAGAAGAAATTGAAATTGAATTTAAAAACATGCTCACTCAGGCTGAGTATGACCTGATTTATCAAAGCTTGGATTTAAGTCATGTCCCAGCTATTTACCAGGTTAATAGCTATTTTGATCAAGAAGCTATCCTAGCTGACCACGGCATAGCCGTCCGCCTCAGACTAGCTGACCAACAAGCTGAAATCACTTTAAAACATGGCCAGTTGGACCACCAAAATATAGAAATCAACCAGCCAATTAGCCTGTCTAAGGCCCAGAAAATAATGGCCGCAGCTTGCCTGGATTTACCGGACACTTTAGTAGGCTATTTAAATAAAGTTGGTATCGATAACTTGTATAAACTTAAACAAACGGGCCGCTTTCAAACTAAGCGTTACCAAGTTAACTACCAAGACCAGTTATTGGTCCTTGATCAGGTCAACTTTGGAACTTCCCAGGATTATGAGCTCGAAATGGAAGTGAACGATTATGAGTTGGGTAGCCATACTTTTAATGCCTGTCTAGATTATTTTAAGATTCCGCGCCGGCCTAGTCAGCCTAAAGTAAAGCGGATGAAAGATTCTATTAACTAATTAGTCAATGTAAACTACTTAGAGAAGAGGTGAAACCATGACAGACTTGGACCACCAAGACCATAAAGCGGTTGATGAAAATATTTTTGAACTCTTTCTTTTTGTCAACCCCTTGGGTTCCGCCTGTTATAACTGTGAACAGGAAATTTTAAAATTTATTTCTGAAACAGATAAGCGCGTCTTCTTTCGCTTTATTACTTTTCATAATTTTCAACTGGTTAACCAATACCTAGCTATGTCTAAACAAGAAACGCTCAGCCTGGCTGACCGCAATATACTGTTTAAAACAATGCAGCAAGTTGCCTTAGGTTATCGAGCCGCCCTTTTCCAAGGCAAAAAGCTGGGGCGTGAATACCTATTACGTATGCAAAAGCATTTTAGCATCCTAGGAGAAGAATACAGTTTAGAGCGCTCTATAGCCCTAATGGCAGATACCAAACTAGATATTGATATGTTTTTAGAAGATATTGAATCCGATTTTGTTAAAGAGGATTATTTAAATGATCAAAAATTGGCCATGCAAATGCAAATCCGCACCAATCCATCCCTGGTCCTCTTCGATAATAATAACTTCCAATACGGTTTACGAATAGAAAGCGATATCACGGCTGACCATCTCCATAAACTTACTTCAGGTCAAGCCTGCATTAAATACAATCAAGAGCCAACTTGCGATGCTGTTCAATCAAATAAGTCCACCGGCCAGCTTATTAAGCTATCTGATTACTCAGGTAAGCCCCTATAGCGATAACAAAAAATCGACCTGCTCATATCAGCGGGTCGATTTTTGATTTACTATAAAATTGCTAGCTTTAAATCAGGCCTATTTTGCCAGTAAAGTCCTTAACTGGCTAAAGCGTGCTTCAAACTTATTCATGGTAGCTTGAATATAGTTTGGATTAGTCATATCAACGCCGGCTTGTTGCATGACCTTAATCGGATAATCGCTAGAACCAGCTGCTAAAAAGGCTAAATAATCATTGACGGCACTTCCATCTTCACCTAGAATTCGTTCAGCTAAAGCGGTGGCTGCGCAGAAACCTGTCGCATATTGGTAGACATAATAATTCATGTAGAAATGCGGAATCCGGGCCCACTCTAAGCCAATTGTTTCATCATTTGATAAGGAAGGACCATAGTACTTACGATTTAAGGACTCATAATGATTAGTTAGATAGTCAGCCGTTAGCGCTTGACCCTTAGCTTCACTCTCATGCATAAACTGTTCAAATTCAGCAAATTGAGTCTGTCTGAAGACTGTGCCCTTCACACCATCCAAGTAATGATTCAGAATATAAATCTGGGCATCCTTATCCTTAACAGTATTTAGCAAGTACTCAGTTAGTAGATTTTCATTAGTTGTTGAAGCAACTTCAGCCACAAATATTGAGTAATCGCCATAAATATAGTCTTGATTTTTACGCGTATAGTAAGAATGCATTGAATGCCCTAATTCATGGACCAAGGTGTAAAGATCATTTAAGGAATCTTGCCAATTAAGTAAGATATAGGGATTAGTATCATAAGCACCAGATGAATAAGCACCTGAGCGTTTGCCAATATTTTCATATACATCTATCCAACGCTGGTCAAAAGCCTGCTTAAGATCGTTAATATATTGGTCCCCCAAAGGTGCTAGAGCTGCCAAGACTACCTCTTTTGCTTCTTCAAAACTATATTTCAAAGGAGCTTGGCCAGCTAGAGGCGTATACATATCATACATTTCAACCTCATCTAGGCCTAATTGATCTTTGCGATAAGCAACAAAGTCGTGTAAAAGATGAAGATTGTCATTAACAGTTGCGACCAACTCATCATATACAGCCAAGGGAATATTATTCTGAAAGAGCGCACGCTCACGTGCACTAGCAAATCCATATACTTTAGCCAGATAGTTATGACTCTTTATATTACCTGACATTGTAGCTGCTAAGGTGTACTTCACTTGGTCATAGTGCTGATAGAGTTGGTTAAAAGCAGTTCGTCTAACCTCTCGATCTTTACTTTCCAGCATCACACCATAGCTACCATGTGTTAGGTCAACTGGACGACCATCAATGGTAACACTACCAAATTTAAGGTCGGCATTATTTAGCATAGAAAAAGTTTGACTAGGATTATTAAAAATCTCACTAGCCCCAGCCAAGAGCGCCTCTTGGTCAGCCGGCAAAATATGATTCTTTTGTCTCAATAAAGTATCAAAATAATGCTCATAGCCCGGTACTTGAGCAAGGTCATTTAAGAGGTCTTGGTCTAAGGCCAGTAATTCAGGTGTAAACCAAGCTAATTGCTCAGCCACCTGGGCAGCTAGACTCTGGGCACTAGCGTCTAACTGTAAATAATCTTCATTAGTTGTGTCTTGATCATGCTTTAAATGGGCATAGACGTAAACTTTTTCTAGTTGGCGGCTCAGCTTTGCTAGATCAGCTAAAGCAGCTAGTACCTGATCTTTGCCCTGGCTCAATTGGCCTTGATAGCCTTGAAAATCAGCTAATAAATCAGCTAAATTCGCCATCTCTTGCCTAGCTTGGTCATCATCCTGATAGATACTAGTTAAATCCCAGGTATCAGCTTCTGGGGTTTGTGATCTCGGCTTGGCTTCTTTAATCGTCATATATAACTTCCTTTCTATATCAGCTCCCTTTATTATAACCCTTTTCATGAGTTAATAAAATCCTTGTCCCTCAAGCCAGCTAATAAAGTCAAGATACAAGCCACAATTAGCCCTAGCATGAGGTCGGAAGTCTAATTGGTCAAGCACAGCTTGGTGGCGCTCCCTAGTTGGTAATTTCGGTCCTAATACATACAAGTAAGTTAAGACCTGCCAAAGATCCTGTTTAAAAAAAAGCAGTTTTCTTTGCCACTGAAATATTTTAACTGGCAAGCTTTGCAAACTCGTGCCATGCTGATAAAGAAAAATTAATAATTTACGGTCACAAGCATTTCTAGAGAGCAAACATCGTTTGATAAAAGCTTCAACTCTAATGTTGGGATTGGCAAGCGGGCGCTGGGGGTGACCCAGTTGGTAATTTCTTCCCAAATCCCCTAATAAATGCAAATAATCCGCTGGCTGAATTAAATACGACCGATAGGGCTTGCCCCACAAGTCCAAAGCCACTAACTTCAATGGTAATTGCGCACCCTGGTAATAAGCAACAAACCAACCTAGCTGCTGGTGGTAGGTCATAAAATTAGTCAGACGATCTAAGACACATTTGTTATATCGATAGTGCGGACTATCCTGGCCTAGTAGCCAAATTAGCTGGCACCCTACTTGTAGGTGGTCTTCCTCTCGTGCTCGGCTATCACTACTGGACAAGAGCGCATATTGGATTTCCCAGCTATATAATTTTGCTTGGTCCTCTATTAAAAGATCAGCTCGACGATCAACTTTCTTCAAATCTACTTCCATACGGACCTGGTAACCAGATTGGCTTAGATTTTGATATAAATCCTCCTTAGCCAGACGATGCTGGCTGGATTCTCCCTTAGACATTTGATTTACTGAGCTAATTTGGTGAGCAAAATAAGGCCGTCGCTTAGTACCTGCTTTAAATTGCAGTACTTGTTCACATTTAGGACAGAAGTAAGGGCCGCTATTAGTTGCTCCTATAACCTCATCAGCACGGACCCAATTTCCTAGACCATCCTTAGCATAAAACATAATAACCCCTCCTATTATTAAATACGTAAAATAGGAGGAGTTATCTGTTAGAGTTTATATGAAAAACCGATGGCTGCTTCCATGTCAGCCAAAGTTTGGTTAGCTAGCTCTTTAGCTTGACTTGCACCTTGGCGCAAAATATCATCTAAATCACTAGATTGATATAATTTTTGGTATTTAGCTTGCATTGGTTCCAAGACCGAAATAATTACTTCAGCCAGATCCGCTTTAAATTGTCCGTAGCCAGAATTTGCATATTGGTCAACTAAGCTAGCAAGTGTTTGTCCAGAAAAAGCTTGATAAATAGTCAATAGATTAGAAATACCCGCTTTTTCTTCAGGGTCATAAGAAATTACTCCAGAAGAATCAGTAACTGCACTTTTTATTTTTTTGGTCACCTGCTTAGGTTCATCTAAAAGCGAAATAAAAGCCTTTTGATTAGAATCAGATTTAGACATTTTACTGGTTGGGTCCTGCAAACTCATAATCCGTCCCCCAGATTTTGGCGTATAACGCTCTGGTCGCGTTAAAATCTCTTTCCCTTTCGGTGCAAAATCACGGTTAAAACGGTCAACAAAGTCACGCGTCAGCTCTATATGCTGGGTTTGGTCGTCTCCCACTGGTACAAGGTTGGCCTGGTAGAGAATTATGTCAGCCACCATCAAAGCTGGATAGGTAAGTAAACCAGCCTGCACTGATTGTTGCTTTTGCACCTTGTCCTTATATTGCGTCATACGCTCTAATTGACCCAGAGGTGTTAAACACTCCACCATCCAAGCTGCTTGGGCATGGGCTGGTACATCACTCTGCACAAAAACTGTCGCTTGATTGGGATCCACACCTAAAGCTAGATAGAGGGCGGCTAAGCTACGGGTCTGTTCTCTTAGCTTAGCAGGATTTTGAGGAACCGTAATCGCATGTTGGTTAACCACGCAATAATAAGTTTCATACTCATTCTGGAGATCCACAAATTGTTTTAGGGCTCCTACATAATTACCAATTGTCGGAATCCCACTAGGTTGGACACCCGAAAAAATTCTTTCCATATTCTACCTCCAGTTTTTATTATTAACATTATTGTAGCACTAATTGCCTAGCCCATGAAGGCTAAAACTTGATAAATATGTGAACTTATCTTCCAAGGACTAGAAATACTATTAAAAATATAGTATAATATAAATGTACGGGTCGCAAAATCATTCCTTAAGGAGGATTCTACCATGGTAAAACTTTATTCATCACCAAGCTGTACCTCATGCCGAAAAGCTCGGGCCTGGTTAGAGGCGCACGAGATTCCATATACGGAGCAAAATATTTTCCAAGAACCATTGACAGTAAAGGATATTAAAGAAATTCTAAGAATGACTGAAAATGGCACAGAAGAAATTATTTCCACCCGCTCTAAAGCTTTCCAAGCTTTAGATATTGACTTAGAAGATATTAATTTAAACGAATTATTCGACTTAATTCAAGCTAATCCAGGACTGCTTCGTCGTCCCATCTTATTAGACGAAAAACGCCTGCAGGTTGGTTACAATGAGGACGAAATTCGTCGCTTCTTACCACGTGAAGTACGTGCTTTAGAATTACAAAAATCTTTAGCAGATATCGGCTAATCATTAGAACTGTTACCAAACGTAAAAAGGCTGAGACCCATGTCTCGGCCTATTTTATTTCCTAACCTTTATAAGCTATTGATTTACTATTTTATCATTTTGTTTTACACTAGTGTATAATACATATGGTAGAAGATTGAGGTGAAGCAAATGGAAATGGAATATATTAATGAAAATACAATCAAGGTCTTCATCGATGCCAATGACTTACTCGAACATAATATCTCTTTTATCGATATTATGCAAAACCAGAGTTCCGTAGAAAATTTCTTCATGAATATTCTTGAAGAAGTCGATGTTTCAAAAAAATTTCAACATTCAGACGCGATTACTTTTCAAGTGATGCCAAAAAATAATGGCATAGACTTGTATATCAGCAAAAGCGATGCAGACCGTGAAGCTAAGGGTATGGAGACCCTTCATACGATGCTTGAAGCTGTTAGCCAGGAAGAAGACAAGCCAGAAAAAACAGTAGAGGCCACTCTTCCGATAATTGAGGATACTTATTTAGTTAAAATAGTATTGGGCTTTGACCACTTTGACCAAGTTTTAGAATTTGCCCAAGTGCTAGATTTAGAGGCGGCAAATGATCTTTATTTATTAAATAACAAGTACTACCTACTTGTTAGCTTTGACCGATCTGAATACATGACTAACGAAATATATGATGCAATATATCGCTTGTTAGAATTCACTCAAATTAGTCCAATCAACCTAGCCGTCCTGGCTGAGCATGGTAAAAAATTAATAGCTGATAATGCTTGTCTCTTTTTAAAAAATAAATTTAGCTAAGCGTCGATTGACAAATAAAAGAAGCTGTGACAGATGTCGCAGCTTCTTTTATTTACACTATCTATTCTAGTCAGCCGCCAGAAAACATACTATATCCATACGCATTAAAAATGCTACGGCTATAGCCGCACAGCATACTATATCCGTACGCATTAAAAATGCTACGGCTATAGCAAAAGTCAGAGCTGGTGTATGGCTAACCTCTAGATTAGTGTTTTATCACCACTCGATATCATTCGGCTTTTAGTCCAAAACCTCAGCCCTAGGCAACTTTAATCACACTTTATTTAATACATGATCCTGACTAATTCCGCGCTCGTTACCGGACCAAAGATTTCTGCCAAGGGATGTCGGTCAAAAATTACTTTGAGCGCATCAGGCTTATATTCTGCCCCTTGCAGGTCGGCAACCAAGGTATCTGGAGATTGACTTCCGATAAAATCACCATAGAGACGTAACTTGGTAATTTTTCCATGCCTAATACTAAAGTTAAAATGTATATGTCCTGCTAATGTATTTGAAAACCGATGCAGTTCCAGCCCTTTTATTTCTGGTTGATTCCAGCTGGCTTGACCCGTAAAACTGCGCTGCAGATTTTTTATAGCTTGTCGGTCAGCTGCTTGAAGCTTATAACTCTCTACCTGACTTTTGCCTCTTTGGCTAAATATTTGTTTTAGTAACGCATCGCGGAACTGTTTAATCCCTATCATCTGGAAATCATCCCCCAAATAGGGTTGGATATTAGTCACACTAGCTGGCCTAGATTTTAAGCCAGGGCTGGTTAGCTGTGTCATGGTGGGTTGTAAAGCGTGGCGCAAACGAATTAGATCTGCATCAAACATGATGGTACCATGCACGACTAGCCGTCCCTGAATATGGTAGCTAGAAGTTGTAGCAAACTGTTGACCATCAACCAGCAGATTAGACCGATTTCTTAACGCTACCCCATCAACGCCCAAATGCTGAAGGGCTGTCATTATGGGTGCCAGAAGATCAGTAGTCGTCCAAGCCTGTTGGTGGTCACCAGGAGCCATATAGGCAAAATTTAAACAGCCCAAATCTTGGTAGGATGCGCCGCCCGCAGCAAATCGCCTAACTAATTTGACATGATTCTCTTCTAAATAATCAGCATTAACCTGAAAGGGCCAATATTGATAGCGACCGAGGACAACTACAGGTTCATTGATATAGGAAAGAAAGATATCCTCGCCCAAGTCGGCCTGACTCATCATATATTCCTCAAAAGCAATGTTCCAACTGGGATCAGTAATTAATTTTTGGTCGTTTTCATAAGTAACATATCGCATAGGCTGCCTCCTTTCTCCTAAGCTTTTCTCTAGTCTAGCAAAGTTGAAGCAAAAAGTCTTAATAATTTCTACTACTGATCAGGGCACAAAAATAGCGGAAGGCAAGGTCCCGTCCGCTATTTTTCATTTTATATATACCTATTTTTTAACCTGGCTTAAAATATTTTGGAAATCAGCTTGAGCATCATCACGATCACTCCAAGCCTTTTGGTCTGCATTATTAGTAACTTCCTTAATCTTAGCCTCTGTCTCAGGTGATTGATAAAGTGCAACTACCTGCTTGAGCTTTTCGTTTTCAGCATCCTCAGTCCGGCTAGCAATTACACACCGATATTGGACAACCTGACTTAGATCATCAGTATCGACAAAAATACCATCTTTAAAAGGATTTAAACCAGCATCGACTGCAAAGTTGGTATTAGCAATGACCACCTCAGCGTCCTCTAGTGAGCGTGGTACTTGGGCCGCATCTACTTCAATAATATTCAGATTTTTACTGTTTTCTACAATATCTGATAAGGCTGGTGTTAGACCAGCTGTATCATCTAATTTAATTAGACCAGCTTGTTGCAAAAGTAAGAGTGCACGCCCGCCATTAGTCGCGTCATTAGGAATAACAACCTTAGCACCCTGGTTAATTTCAGCTAAATCTTTAATGTTATTTGAATAAGCTGCCATTGGTGAAATATAGGTATAACCAATAGGCACTAAATCTGCTCCTTTATTAGTGACAAAGTCAGCTAAAAACGCTTGGTGCTGGAAAGCGTTGATATCTAGAGAGCCATCTGCCAGGGCTTCATTGGGTTGCACATAATCAGCAAAAACTTCAACTTGCAAGTCAATACCTTGATTTTTAGCGCGTTCGGCCACATCTTCCCAGACCTCACGCTCCACATCACCAACGACACCTACTTTTACTTGATTATTATCCTCATTATCAACAGCATCTTTATTGCCACAGGCTACTAAGCCCAAAGCTGCAAAGCCAGTTAATATAATTTTTTGCCATTTTTTCATCTTATCAACCTCCTTTAATGCTCAATCCGTTTAACATAACGATCTGCTAATGCCTGCGAAATAAAAACAATTACTAAAATAATAATTGTCGATACCAAGGTGACATCCCCTTGGAAGCGGTTGTAACCCCGGGTAATTGCCAGATTACCCAAGCCACCACCGCCAATAGTACCAGCCATAGCCGTCAAGCCAATAACATTGATTATTGATAAAGCAGATACCCTCACGATACCAGGCAGGGCTTCTTTTAAATAAACGCGAGTAACAATATCACCAGTCGGAGTGCCCATAGCTTGAGCAGCTTCAATAACACCAGGGTTCACTTCCACCAAAGCGTTTTGAATTTGACGTGCATAAAAAGGAATTGTTGCAACAACTAGGGGCACTATAGCAGCTGTAGTCCCAATCGAAGTACCCACCAAGGCCCTAGTTACACCAACTAAAAGTGCCATCATTATGACAAAAGGAATTGAACGGAAGATGTTCACTAATTTATCTAAAATACTGTAAACTACTTTATTGGCTTTGAGACCACCTGGTTGGGTCAAGACTAGGGCAATCCCGACTAGTAAACCTAGTAAAAAGGCTACGATACAAGTAATCAGAGTCATATACAAGGTTTCAATTGTCGCTTGGACAAACTCTTCAGGAATCTCCATGACATTAGGCATTAAGTTTTCCAGAAAATTCATTAGGCCTCACCCGCACTTTCTTGAAAAATGTTGTGGTATTCATAGACATTGATATCAGAAGCTTTTATAAAGTCTAGTGCCTCCTGAACATTATCAACATCACCTTCTAAACTAACCAACAGCGTCCCCACTGGGATTTCTTGCAAAATTTCTACATTGGCAAATAGAATATTGGCACGCACAGAAAAGCGTTCGGTCAGGGTAGCAATTAGTGGTTCCCCGGTTGAACTTCCCGAGAAGTTTAGACGAACTACCCGGTCATTAGCATTAATATTTAATAAGTCTGGATGAGCTAAAACGTTGTTGATACCTTTTTCAGTAGGAGAAGCAGACTCAATAAAGCTTTTGGTTAGGTCAGCTTGGGCATGGGTAAAGATATTAAAGATAGAATCTTCTTCAATCACATGGCCATTTTGCATGACAGCAACCCGGTTACATATTTCCTTAATAACAGACATCTCATGCGTAATAATTACAATCGTAATGCCCAACTGGTCGTTAACGTTCTTCAATAATTCTAATATTGACGCAGTGGTTTTAGGGTCTAAAGCAGAGGTTGCTTCATCACAAAGCAAAACGTCAGGGTCATTGGCTAAAGCACGCGCAATCGCTACCCGCTGCTTTTGGCCCCCTGATAGCTGAGCAGGATATGCATCAGCCCGATCAGCTAGACCAACCAATTCCAATAAAGATTCTACCTTAGCTGCTTTTTCCTGCTTACTTAAATCAGAATATTTAAGGGGAAATAGAACGTTATCAGCAACCGTCCGGGCTTCCATCAGATTAAAGTGTTGGAAGATCATACCTATTTTTTGTCGCGCCTGACGTAAGTTACTTTCATCCATGGCCGTAATATCCTTACCATTGACAATAACTTTACCCTCAGTTGGTCTTTGTAGCATATTTATTGTCCGTACTAGGGTTGATTTGCCAGCACCAGAATAACCAATGACACCAAAGATTTCTCCCTTTTTAATGGATAGGTTGACATCCTTAACAGCATCGACTGTTTGGCCATCATCTCGGGTAAAGGTAACCGAGACTTGATTTAAATCAATCATCAACATCCCTCTTTCTAACATTTCATATCACAAAATTAATTATGATGTCTCCATATCATTGTACCAGCAGATAGAACAATTCAAAAATATCATGTTTCAATTGGTATTGATAGTTTTTAACTATCATTTTCGAAAAAAAAGAGTTGGGATAGCCCCAACCCTTTATTAAATAATTATTATTTAGCTAAAGCTTCTTTAGCTTGATCACAGATTGATGCAAAAGCTTCTGGATCATTAACAGCTAAGTCAGCAAGCATCTTACGGTTGATTGTGATGTCTGCTTTCTTCAAGCCGTTGATTAATTTGCTGTAGCTCAAACCATTAGGACGAGCAGCTGCATTAATACGTGTAATCCATAAGCGACGGAAATCACGTTTCTTTTGACGGCGGTCACGATATGCATACATATATGATTTCATTACCGCTTGTTTAGCTGTCTTAAAGTTTACTGATTTTGCGCCATAGTAACCTTTTGCTAATTTTAATACTTTTTTACGACGACGACGAGTCACCGTACCACCTTTAACACGTGCCATGTTATTCCTCCTTAAATTCTCTCAAGTTCTTGATCTAAGCTGGTTGCTTATTTATAAGTATCCATCATTTGTTGGATACGGCTTTGGTCAGATTTATGAACCATTGCTGGTTGTTTGTGCTGACGACGTTGTTTCTTAGTCTTACCATGGAAACGGTGAGAACGTTCTGAGTGACTACGTTTAAATTTACCTGATGCAGTACGTTTGAAACGTTTTACTGATGCGCGGTGTGTTTTTTGCTTTGGCATGAGATTATCCTCCTAGAATTTTCTGTTATTTATCCTGACTTGGTGCCAGTTGTAAGAACATTGAACGACCATCCATTTTTGGACGCTGTTCAACTGTTGCGATATCAGCACAAGCTTCGGCATAACGCTCTAAAACTTCACGTCCGATATCTTTATGAGTAATCGCCCGACCTCTAAAACGAATTGATACCTTAACCTTGTCACCTTTTTCAAGGAACTTACGGCCATTCCGTAGCTTGGTTTGGAAATCATTTTCTTCGATTGTTGGGCTCAAGCGAATCTCTTTAACATTTATTACTTTTTGGTTCTTGCGCTGTTCTCGCTCTTTACGTTGTTGCTCATAGCGGTACTTACCATAGTCCATAATCCGAGCAACAGGTGGCTTGGCGTTTGGCGATACTAAAACTAAATCAAGATTAACTTGGTCAGCCTTTTCTAAGGCATCGCGCTTAGATAAAACACCCAATTGGTCACCATCTTGGTTAATCACACGCAGTTCGCGGGCACGAATGCTGTCATTAACAAACATATCTTTTGCGATAGGATGTCACCTCCGTATTTATTTCGAGAAAGTATGCATAGAAAAAGCGGCGGGAAAGCTAGTAATCCCGCCGCCATGATACACTTAATGTGAACTGATCTCTATCAACCCGAGGACTGACTTGTCAACTCAGGTGAGAAACGGGATAGTTTCTGCTTCTTTTCTCAACTTCACTATATTAGCATGCTTGGTCTTTTATGTCAAGTTTATTTTTCAGGTAGCACCCAATAAGCCTGGCCGCTAGACTGATTTAGTTCAGCCACCTTATCTTTTATTACTGGTGATTGATAAATTTCCATAACCGCATGGGTCCAGTCCTGGTCAACCTGGTCTGGTGCCACTACTGCTTGTAGGAAAAATTTGTCTTCAACTGTCTCATAAGCTAGCGCTCGATTAAAGTCAAGGTCCGCATCGTAGGCAATTGAGCCTGGAATGACAGCAAATTCTAAATCAGGTAGGGTCCGCGGTATCGTAGCTGATTGCATGGCCAGTAACTCTACCTGGGCACCCACGGCTTCAACATCCTCGAGGCTTAATTGGGCCAAGTTCGCCCCTGTTTTGATGCTGATAATGCCTGCTTTTTCAAGTAGTAGCAGGGCCCGTGTCAAGTTAGAAGGATCGTCTGGAATACCAATTCGGTCACCATCAGCCAGGCCTGCTAAATCTGCTTTGTTGGCTGGATAGATGGCTGTAGGTACTGTTGGGATTGGACCCAACTTTTGCAAATTAGCCTGCGACTCTTGGTTGAAATTATCAAGATAAAGCGAATGCTGGTCGACATTCAAATCCGCCTCTCCTTCTGCCATACCGACGTCAGCTGCCCGGAGGTCTGTAAAGGTAATATTTTTAACCTGGTAGCCTTGGTTCTCAAGCTCTGGAGCAATATAGTCTAAGAAAAACTCACTATAAGGTCCTGGAGATGAGGCTAGTCGAATGACCTGACCATCTGCATTTGAACTTTGACCACAGGCAACTAAAAATAAGCTAAGACTTGCTAGGCCAATTAATTTTAATTTCATAATGACTCACTCCACTTCCTTGCTGTATTACTATCTAAAGTATAGCAATTAGGCTAGACTTTGGATAATATCCAACTTAGATGGCTTGTGATCATTTATAGCGATTGCTAATCGTAATTTTTAATTTGATCCTGGGCTTGGCTTAAGAAGTCCGCAAATGGTATCGTGTCAGTTTTTTTGGAACCATAACGACGAACTGTTACCGTATTATTTTCAATTTCTTGGTCCCCGAAAACAAGTTGATAAGGGATTTTTTGCGTTTGGGCTTCACGAATCTTATAGCCCATCTTTTCATTCCGGTCATCAACCTTAACTCGGAAACCTGCTGCCTTCATTTGATCAGCAATCTTGTAAACATGGTCACCATGTGCATCCTCATTTACCGGAATTAGCACTGCTTGTTCAGGCGCTAACCAAAGTGGGAAGGCACCCTTGTATTCTTCCAGTAGATATGCCACAAAGCGTTCCATGGTAGAGACAACACCACGGTGGATTACCACAGGACGATGGTCATTTTGACCGTCTTCTCCTACATAAGTCAAATCAAAACGTTCTGGTAAGAGGAAGTCTAGCTGAACAGTTGACATGGTTTCCTCTAAGCCCAAGGCCGTCTTGAATTGAACATCGAGCTTAGGTCCATAGAAGGCAGCTTCTCCCTCAGCCTCGAAGTAATCTAGACCTAGATCGTCCATGGCTTCTTTTAACATGCTTTGTGCTTTTTCCCACATTTCATCATCATCAAAGTATTTCTTTGTATCATTAGGGTCGCGATAGGATAGGCGGAAGCGATAATCAGAAATCTTAAAGTCCTTATAAACCTCTTGAATAAGCTGTAAGGTGCGGGTGAATTCTTCCTTAATTTGGTCAGGG
This sequence comes from Aerococcus urinaehominis, assembly GCF_001543245.1. Taxonomy (GTDB): domain Bacteria; phylum Bacillota; class Bacilli; order Lactobacillales; family Aerococcaceae; genus Aerococcus; species Aerococcus urinaehominis. Next base: position 1,367,516 of record NZ_CP014163.1, on the reverse strand, counting down.
CGAACAAAAATATGAGCGTCATTGAGGGTCATTTCTCTAACCCTTTGTAAACCTGATAGCGCACCCGATTTTTCATAGCGGTGCATCATGCCCAATTCAGCGATTCGAATTGGTAATTCACGGTAAGAATGAATGTCATTTTTATAAATCATCATATGGTGCGGACAGTTCATTGGCCGTAAGACAAGCATTTCACCATCACCCATATCCATCGGAGGGAACATATCCTCATGATAGTGGTCCCAATGACCAGAGGTCTTATAAAGTTCAACATCTGCCATGATTGGGGTATAAACGTGCTCGTAGCCTAAGGAAACTTCCTTATCAATAATATAGCGTTCAATAATTCGCCGAACTGTTGCCCCTTTAGGTAGCCAGAAAGGTAAGCCGGAACCAACTTCAGGACTAATCATAAAGATATCTAACTCTTTGCCTAATTTGCGGTGATCACGCTCTTTAGCTTCTTCTCTTTGTTTCAAATAGGCTTTAAGATCACGCGCCTCAAAGAAGGCAGTCCCATAAATTCTTTGCATCATTTGGCGGTTAGCATCGCCGCGCCAGTAGGCTCCCGCTACTGATAGCAGCTGGAAGTGTTTAATATAGCCAGTTGAAGGTACATGGCCTCCCCGACATAAGTCGGTAAATTCACCTTGGCTGTAGACTGAAATTGGTTCATCTTCGGGTAAGTCGTTAATTAATTCTACCTTATAAGGATCATCGGCAAATATTTGAAGCGCTTCTTGACGACTAACTACTCGACCAGTAATCGGCAAATCTTCTGCTACAATTTTCTCCATTTCAGCCTGGATTTTTTCTAAATCTTCAGCTGTAATTTGACTGTCACCACGGTCAGTATCATAATAAAAGCCATTTTCAATAGCAGGCCCTACACCGAAGTGGGTTTCAGGGAATAGACGCTTAATGGCTTGGGCCATTAAGTGAGCAGCTGAGTGGCGTAAGATCCCCAAAGCATCATCATGTTTGGGATCAATAATCTCAATTGCGCCATCCTCTTCAATCGGTTCATTTAGGCCGATTAACTGTCCATTTATTTTAGCAGCAAGGGCTCTTTTAGCCAGACTATTAGAAATACTCTTTGCAATATCATAGGCAGTAGTACCAGCTTCAAAGCTAGCTATCTTGCCATCAGGGAATTTTATTTCTAGCATTTTATTCTCTCCTCCTACAAAACAAAAAACGCCCCCATAGTTATACAACTACAGGGGCGATTACTTGAAAAAACAATCGCGGTTCCACCCATATTTTATTGGTCTAGCCAATTCTCATTAAGCCGTTATCGGTGGCTGCCGGCTAGCTTAATCACTAGCATCTAGAAAGTGGTATCCGATCTTCGCCTCAAGTTTTCCACCAACCAACTTGTCTCTAAAAAGCTTAGCATCATCATTCTTCCATCATCGATCTCACTACTATTTAATCACGATTTACTGGGATTTGCAAGTTAAGGTCACTAGCTAATTTATTAAAAATCACATTATCATAAAAAAGGTGTGACAAAGTCGACCGGGGCTGACTAGACTAAATTAGTTAGCGCATCTAAAAAGAAGCTGTGACATATGTCACAGCTTCTTGGAATTACTATTGTACACGAGAACCGTCAGTATACTCACCGTTTTGGTTAGCACGACGACGTTCTTCAGCAGCTTTACGTTGGTCTTCGTTTTGTTGTTTATCGTATTCTGCGCGAGTCATTACGTCGTTAACGTTCATGTTAACTTCAACAACTTCAAGGCCTGTCATTTCTTTAACATTCTTCTTAACTGCTTCAATAGCTTTGTCGAAAGCTTCAGGGATGTTGCGACCATATTCAGCAATAACTTCTAAATCTAAAGCTACTTCTTTTTTGCCTACTTCAGCGCTTACACCCTTAGTTTCATCTTCACCAGATTGGAAGAAGCTCTTAATGCCAGAAGTAAAGTTACCTTTTAATTCTAAGATACCATTGATATTTTGAACAGTGTAGTTAGCAATTTTTTCTAATACACGATCTTCAAATGATAATGTATTTTCATGTTTTACACTTTCATTTTGTACATTGTTTTCAGCCATTATAGATTCCTCCTAAAAATTAGCAAATGATTTTTGTATTACATTATAGTTTTAGTATATCATCTTATTATTTTTTAACAAGAAATTTGCTCAACGATTAAATAAATTAAACCATTCTTCTAAATCTAATTCACCATCAACATAGGCGCCAATAAAATAGCCAACTGCGCTAATTAGAAAGACAAAAACACTAGCGAAGAAACCCAGGTTAAGCCAAATTAGTGCAAATAAAAAGGCAAGCAAGAGACACAAAATCCGGTGACGGTATGGATACCATTTCTTAGGTGGTTGTTTCACTTTAAGCTACCTCCTTACTTCACTCGAGCGCCACGATTAACAGATGTTTGCGTAGCCAATTCACTCGAATCATACTTGGTAATATTAATATTAACTCGTGATAATGATTGGCCCAGGGCTTCTTGTAAAGCTGCTTGAACCTTGCCTTGCGCGTGATTAGCAATGGCCGCAACATCTTTGTCCTGGTCAACCTCACCATAAACATCAACTTTAGCATCTGCCAAGTTAGCTTTCATTTCAACCTCTACGCTAGGGCGTTTAACATCACGTACTTGGCGTACCCCATCAAGAGCGGCTGAAGCCAAAACGTCACGAGAAATTCTGATATCCCCTGCTTGGTCCCGGATAATTGTCCGACGCTTTTTAGATGGCGCAAAAATGCCATGTATTAAAGCGACTAAGCAATACAAGCCCACAACGATTAATAAACCAACTACCAGCATACTTAACCAATAATTAGACCTGATATGCAAGTTCACAAAGTCTGTCAGGTAAGGAATGTAAACAAACAATGAAATACCCGCAACCAAGGCTAATAGACCTAAGAGCGCTAAAATAGCTTGAAAGAAACGTCTAAACTCACCCATTAGACCACCTCCATTAATATTTTTATTAACTATAGAATACTGTTAATCAAGATAATAATCAAATAATAGGCTTAACGTAAATTTGGTCCTGACATCATGATTTCATCAGCAAGAAAGCGGATTCTTTCCATAATGCGAGCTGCCTTAACTTCATCCTGGCCCTTGGTAACGTTAGCTAAATGCATCTCTAATTCAGCCATAGCAAAATTCGAAGAAAAACAGGTTAACTTTTCTTCCTGCATCCGATGCTGCATCACAATACTTAGCACCTCATCTCTGGTCCAGGCAGTATTGGCTTCAGCACCAATATCATCCAGCATGAGCACTTCAACTTCTTTAAGTCGGTTGATTCTAGTCTGCGCACTATTATCAGCAAAGCCATTCTTAATAGCTTGTAATTCAGTCGGGTAGTGGACTAGGAGCACGTGGGCCCCCTTATCTACTAAATAATTTGCTAGCGCCGCTAGTAAGTATGTCTTGCCTACCCCAAAACTACCATGTAAATAAATCCCCTTATGAGATTGCTTGGCAGCCGATTGATAGTTTTTTCCACATTGAGTCGCAGCAATCAAGGCTTGTTCTCGACCTTCAATATCGGTACGAAAGTCTCGGAAAACAGCTTGGCGTAAACTATCAGGTAACTGAATGAGTTCTAGCCGGTCTCTTTTTTCACGGGCTGCTTGCTTTTGATAAAAACGATCATTGGCTTGGTAGTTAACATCGATATAATTCACATTCATAAATAGCCGCGGGGTAAACTCACTTGCTGGCCGCTTTTTAGCTTGAGTGAATTCATATAATTTAGACATCGAGCGATCAATCATGGGCTGACTTAGTTGATCCTTGTTTGCAGCTATAAATTGTTTCACATCAGTATCTGCTAAGACCTGCTGATATATGGCCTGCAATCTGTCACTCAATTGATTGCGACTAAGTTCCTCTTTCATTGCTTTTCCCACATGCTTCATTCTTGATCACCCTCTTCTAAACTTGCAATCATCTCTGCCATTCGTTGCGCAGCATCTTGGTTAGCTGCCGCTTGTTGCGGACCACCAGCCTGTTGGCGCGTTTCTTTTTCCTGCTTATGGGTATCGAACCAGGCCGGTTTAGGTTCTTGCTTAGCTTTTTGATTAGCCTGTTGACGCGTTTTTTGTATCTGTTTTCGTTGCTTGGCTTGTGCGACAAACTGACGTACATATATCAAAGCCTGTTCAGGCTCTTGAATATGGTGCTGGCCCCAATCGTTGGCAGTTGTCTCCATGGCCTGTCGATTTAAATTTTTATAATTAGAAACAACCAAATAGTAATGAATCATGATATTAATTACAGCCGGCGCCAGCTTACTCTGGCTAACAATATGTTCAATTAACTTGATTTCTTGACTAGTAAGGTAACCTGTTTGCTGTCTTTTTATATCACCTGCAAATTGTACAGGGGGTATTTGCCTAGCTACCTGGCAAAGTTGTAAGTCAGCATCGCTTAAACCCTGGTTCCGCCATTTAGCCTGGTCAACGGCTTTTGCAGTTGCCTCAGTCTCATTAACATACTGACTACGCTCTGTTAATGGTTTAGCGTTAAAATGATCATTAGCAAAATCAATGGCCTGACTACGGTAATCAGCCAAGTCGACCTCTAAAGTTTTGAGATTCAGTGACTCTTTTAGCAGCTGGGCTAAACTGGTTTCATCATAGCCATAAATACGATGGAGACTAATGGTTTGCTCCTTAACCTCCCGTGTTAAGGACCGCTCGGGCACTAAACTATCTTGAATTATTTCCTTAAATTTTGCCCAAGAAAAACCAAAGTCCCCAGTCTGATTAAAAGCTGACTGACTAGGCGTCAGTAAAAGGGCTTCTTGCTTATCGCTAATCGTTTTAAGATAATCTGGTACGCGGTAAACATCAGAAAAATCGCGGGTTACTTGCGCCCAATCTTGGTCATCGGTTGTATAGTGGCGAGAAAATTCAGCTAGTAATTCATTAAAACGGTGTTCCCCAACCTGACTTTGGAGCAGGGTTACTAACATGCTATCTCTAAAAAAATGATGGCTAGTAACCGGGGCACGTAATAACATCCGCATTTGCACCTGGTCACTGCGCTCTGCTTGTCTTTGGAAAACATCTAGTAGACCTAGTGCCTCTAACTTAAAACGAGCTCGTAAGTATGACTCCTTACTCATAGTTAATTGATCCATCATATCACTATGCCGCCGCTTGATTAGCTGGCTAGTTTTTTGACTAGTAAGCGCATATATCAACATGTAGAGACTATAAGCTAGGGGGCCTATAATAGGCTGATAAAGGCGGACTAAGACTTCTAAACTCAAATTAGAGATCAAATCATGTTGGCCGAGTTCAATATATTCTTGAGGATGCAAGAGATCCCAAGGTTTTTTTTGCAAAGACACCAGCTCCTCGTATTATTCCTCAGATTGCTTTTGGCGCAGACGTTCAATTTCTTGTAGAAAGACAGTCGAATCTTCAAAACGTCGATAAACACTCGCATAGCGAATATAGGCTGCCTCATCCACTTTAGGTAGACGAGCCATAACCTCTTCACCAATATCGGTCGAAGAAACTTCGGTTTTGGCAGCTTCTCTAATATCCGCTTCAATAGCATTAACAATTTCCTGCATCTGATTCATAGAAACTGGACGTTTTTCACAAGACCGAACAATCCCTCTAAGTAATTTGTCTCTTGAAAACTCTTCACGGGTCCCATCTCTTTTGATGACTAATAAGGGGAGACTCTCAACCCTTTCATAAGTCGTAAAGCGATGCCCGCAGACCTGACACTGACGTCTCCGCCTAATTGCACGATTTTCATCAGCAGGCCGGCTATCCAGTACTTTGACTTGACTCGCTTGACATTTCGGACATTGCATAAGGTTTCCTCCTTTTCATGTAACCCTTTGCCTTTCCCATATTATAGCATAGCTAGTCATCACTAATGGCCAAGATAGCCCGAAATTGCTAGCCAGGCTTCCACCTGCTGTTCAGTCTCTGCTGGACTACCAGAATTATCAATAACGATATCCGCCCAATTTAATTTACGCTCAATAGAAATTTGACTCTGCATACGATCAAAGGCTTCATTAGGTCGTAAGTGATCGCGTGCCATCAAACGTTCTAATTGCAGGTTTTCAGGTACATAAACCAACATGATTGCTTGGCAGAGGTTTTGATATTCAGCTTCATAAAGTAGGGGGATATCTAGAACCAAAAGCGCAACACCTTGGTCTAGGTAGCGCGCACGTTCTTTCTCCAAGGCCTCCCTAATAAAGGGGGCTAGTAGCTGGTCTAGCTTTTGTCTCGCCTTGTAGTCTGAAAAGACTAATTCACCCAACTTCTTACGCTTCAGGACGCCATTAGGAAAAATATATTCAGAGCCAAATTGATTACAGATAGCTTGCAAGCCTGGTTGGCCAGGTTCAACCACTTGCCTAGCTACCAGATCGGCATCTACCACCGGAATACCATTTTTTTTGAAGATTTCACTAACACTAGATTTACCAGTTGCAATGGAACCGGTCAAGCCTAACACAATAGTCAATTCTATTCCCCCTCTACTGGTATTGGTTGGCAATTAGGACAAAAGTGGGTGCCACGCTGGGCCAACTTTATTTTTTCAATTTTATGGCCACAACATGGACAGTTTAGTCCCTGCCGGCCATAAACGTTCAAATCAAATTGGAAGTGACCGGATTGGCCAAAGGAATCTGTATAGGTCCGAATCGTGGTCCCCCCAGCAGCCACAGCTTGAGCCAGTAAAGCCTTGATGTGACTCGTGAGTTTGGCTACCTCTTCCTGGCTAAGGGAACTAGCCGGTCTCTGGGGATTGATTTTAGCCAGAAATAACACCTCATCAGCATAAATATTGCCTAAGCCAGCCAATATTTTTTGATCTAGTAGGACGGGCTTAATCATCCGATTAGTTGCCTGCAAGCGCTGATAGAGATAGTTAGCATCTAAGTCCTCTGGTTCTGGCCCTAAGCCTAACTGTGCTATGGCATTTTCTTTTTGATTAAGAGGCCAAATTTGGATGCGACCAAATTTGCGCACATCATTATAACGCAAGTCACGTCCATCATCTAAAGCTAAGATGACATGGTCATGCTTATCCAGGTCCTGGTCACTCGGCACCACAAAATATTTTCCTTCCATCCTTAAATGTGACAACCAAATATAGTTATTCCAAATAAAGATAAGATATTTACCACGTCTTTCTACTGCTTGTAAACTCTGGCCTGGCATAATTTGACTAAAGTCACCTATTTCCATAGGATCTTGAATAATTTTAGGCCAGCGCACATGGACATCCACTACTTTGGCACCAATAGCTGTTGCTACCAGACCACGACGAACTGTTTCAACTTCAGGTAATTCTGGCAATCTAGTTCTCCTTTCGAGGTAATAAATTAAGAAGCCGGGGCATAGCCCGGCCTCGCTTCTCTTACTATTTAATGATTAAGCAAAATTTACTGGCGACTATTTGGCATCATACCAAGTTTTACCACTAGCAACATCTGCCTCTAAAGGCACACTAAGTACTACAACATCCTCCATCACTTGCTTAACTAAATCAGCTAGATCATTTAATTGGTCATCAGGGACTTCGAAGATTAACTCATCATGGACCTGGAGTAATAGTCGCGCCTGTAAATGGCTGGTGATTAAGGCCTGGTCCATAGCCACCATAGCTAATTTAATAATATCAGCTGCCGTCCCTTGAATTGGTGTATTCATAGCTGTGCGTTCGGCAAAAGATCGCAGATTAAAATTACGTGCCTTAATATCAGGCAGATAACGACGTCTTTTAAAGAGTGTCTCCACATAACCTTGTTCGCGTGCACTAGCTACGATATCATCCATATATTTTTTAATATTAGGAAATTCCTGGTAGTAGGTGTCAATAAAATCTCGAGCCGCTTGTCTAGAAATATTGAGATTTTGACTCAGACCATAGTCAGAAATACCATATACGATACCAAAGTTAACAGCCTTAGCATCACGACGCATATTAGCTGTGACCTGGTCCTCAGCCACGCCAAAGACTTTGGCTGCTGTTGCGCGGTGAATGTCTTTTCCTTCTTTAAAGGCTGCAATCATATGTTCATCCTGGGCTATGTGAGCAAGCACTCTCAGTTCAATCTGAGAATAGTCGGCCGACAGTAAACTCCAACCCGACTGAGCTGGTTCAAAGGCTTGACGAATTCGCCGCCCCTCTTCTGTACGGATGGGAATATTTTGTAAATTAGGATCAGCAGAGCTCAAACGACCAGTCGTGGTTAAAGTTTGAGAGAAGCGCGTATGAATCTTCCCATCTGCTTTAATATAAGGCACCAGGCCTTCAATATAGGTTGATTGTAATTTAGCTAATTGCCGATATTGCAAAATCAAATCAGCAATAGGCGCTTGGTCTCTTAACTTTTCTAAGACATCTTGAGCTGTGGAGTAGCCCGTTTTTGTCTTTTTAATAACAGGTAATCCCATATCCTCAAAGAGAATTTTACCTAATTGTTTAGGTGAATTGATATTAAAGTCTTGGCCTGCTTCCTGATAAATTTTTGCTTCAAGCTTACTAATAATTTCTGCAAATTCAATTTGCATATCAGCTAAACAATTTTCATTAACCTTAATGCCACGCAGCTCCATGTTTGCTAATACTAGGGCTAACGGTAACTCCATATCCTGGTAGAGACTAACCATATCATCTGCCTGTAAACGATCATGTAACACGGGATTCAATTGGTCAATAACTGCTAGCTTGCGCGCGAGGTGGTCATACATTTTTTCCGAATCTTCAGGAATAGCTTTTTTAGCTCCTTTGCCATAAATCGTTTCGTCATAGGCAATAGCGTCAAAACCAAACTCATGGGCAACATCAGCAACGTCATCAGATAGGTCCTTGGCATTAATTAAATAGGAAGCAATTAAGACATCATCAACTACCCCGGCAAATTCTAAGCCAAGATTATGGAGGATTACCTTTGTTCTTTTGGCATCGAAACAAATTTTCGGATAGTTTTTATCAGCTAGCCATTCTTTAAATGCCGGGGAATCAGCAACCACTGCTGGATCAGCTAGATAGACCTGGTCGTGATTACCCCAAACAATCTGGACAGCTGTCCCAAAATGATAATTTTTTTCTAGCATTTCAACATAAATCACAGCCGGAACTTGGTGGTCATTTGGTACTTGGATATGATCACCTGACTCATAGCGATGATACTTAACCTCTTGCCAGCTTGCTTGTGTCTCTGCCAAGGCCTCGGCTTGATCACTGTCCGCAAGCAAATCGGTTAAAAATTTATTGAAACTCATATCCTTATAAAAGGCCATAAGTTCATCAAGGTCATAACCCTGATAGGTAGTATCTTCAAGGCTAATGGTAAGCGGACTATTCCGGTCAATTGTAGCTAACCGTTTGGACAAGAAGGCCTGGTCTTTTTCACGAATCAAGTTTTCTTTTCGCTTAGATTTTTTTAGTTCATCTATATTGTCATATAAATTTTCTATAGATCCATATTCTTGGACCAATTTTAGGGCCGTTTTCTCCCCAACCCCAGTAACTCCTGGGTAGTTGTCAGAGGAATCTCCCATCAAGCCCTTAACATCAATAAGCTGCTCTGGGCTAATAGCCATCGATTCAGTTATTGTTTCTGGTGTATACGATTCTAGGACAGATACACCCTTCTTAGTAATATCCACCCGCGTGTGGTCACGGGCTAATTGAATGAGGTCACGGTCACCAGAGACCACTACTACTTCAAAGCCAGCTTCCTCTCCCAACCTAGCTAGAGTGCCGATGATATCATCAGCCTCGTAATTAGCGAGTTGATAATGTTTAATCCCTAAGGCATCAAGCATTTTAGGAAAGAAGGGCATCTGTTCTCTAAATTCATCAGGAGCCGATTGCCGTCCTCCCTTGTATTCTTGGTACAAGTCTGTTCTAAAGGTTGTTTTACCTGCATCAAAAGCCACCAAAATATGGCTAGCCTGCTCATCTTTTAAAATTTTTGTTAGCATAGTATGGAAACCATAAAGCGCATTGGTATGCAGGCCATTTTTATTTATAAAACCTTCCACATTACGAATGGCATAAAAAGCACGAAAGGCTAATGAGGACCCATCAAATAGTAGTAATTTTTTCTTAGACAAGCTCATCATCTCCTGGTACGATTTGCAAATTATCAGTATCAGCGTAACTTAGTTGATCCGACAATTGATTATTTGGTGGCACGACAGTAATCATAGCATCCAAAACCGGTTGCGTCGCATCCTCAGCCCGGTGGCCAGTCACGTGGACAGTTACAAATTCCTTTAATGCTTCTACCCGAGTAATTTCAAAATTTAAAGTTACTGTCGCATTATGGGGAAGACTTTGAGAGAAATTAACATTCATCTCGACTAATTGAGAACCAGGACCTGGAAAATTCATTGAAATTATTTTAGTCATAATTCCCATTAGCACGATGGGAGGGACGATAGCAAAGGCGTTGCCAGCATTTTGGCTATATTCATTCTGTAAATAAACTGGATTAGCATCTCCAGTCACGCCCATATACAATAAGATATCTCTCTCCCTAATCATTTCGGTTACGCTAAAGGTATCCCCAACCTTAAGTTGGTCAATAGTCGCTCCAAATATTAAATTACTATCCATGGTTGCCCACCTTTCTATATCTCATGATTAGTTTACCAAAACTAGACTGCTTTACAAAATTGATTGACTAATTAAATAGCAAGCAAGTGCTTGTTGACAGATATTATGATAAAATAAAAGCAAGATATTGAAAGGGGTATCATGATGTCCAAAATCACATATTATTTCATCCGACACGGTGAAACAGAAGCTGATACCGAGCACTTAGAACAAGGTTGGTCTAACTCCCCCTTAACTGAAACCGGCATTCGGCAAATGCAAAGACTATCAGAATCGTTTTCTAACCTGACTATCGATTTGGCCTATACCAGCGACTTAGAACGCTGCGTTTCTAGTGCCAAAATCCTATTAAATCGCCAGGGGCACGATATCCAGATAGCCAAAATGCCCGAATTCCGTGCTTTTAATTATGGCGGTTTAGAGGGTAAAAAGTTAGACCGAGTCTGGCCAAAGCCACTCAGCCAATGGGTTAAAGAATTAGAACAGCAAAAAGTACCACCATCAGAAATTGTGCCTATTATCCTAGAAAGTCTAAAGGCTCGCGACCCAGAAGGGCGTTCAGACACCTTTACGGAGTTTTGGGAACGTATTGAACGAGGTATGCTAGAGGTTTATGATGATGCTCTAGAATTAATGATGGAGAAACAGAGTCGCCAACTCAATGTGGTGATTGTCTCTCACGAGGAACCAATTCGTTACTTCCTACATGAAGTCATTGCTGATTTTGATCTCTCCTCACCATTAGAGCTAGGTCACTTTGCTAAAGTATCCTATAGCAAGGGGAGTTATCATTTACACGAATGGAACACTGATCAAATAAATTAAAAAAGACCGCAAGCGGTCTTTTTTTATGGCCTTGGACTATAAATCTGAAGAGTCATGCCGCCCATCACATCTACCTGGTCTAATTGCAAGGGGATTTGCTGAGCTTGTGGATAGAATAAACGGCGACCAGTTCCAAGAATATAGGGTACAGTAGCAATCATATACCGGTCAATTGCTTGCTCTTTGATGAATAGATTTGCCGTCATAGCTCCACCTAAAATATAGATTTGATGCCCCTGCTTCTTCTTAGCTAACATAAGCTTAACAATCCGGCGTGCTTTTACAAAGTGGATACGACCCTGGTTAGCTGGGTCTTGATCCGTAACAACATAAATATCTTGTTTAGGGAAACCCTGAGCGTAGCCCTGCCGGTAGGTCCGAGCCCCCATCACAATAATCGTTGTTTCCTGATAAAACTTAAACATATCAAAGGGATTTTCTTGGCTGTAAACATCTTTAAGATTAGGTCCAGGGTAACCCTCAGCAAATTCTGTCGCATAATTACGGTCAGCGACATAGCCATCTAAACTTTGCACCAAACTCAAACTAATCTTACCTGTCATAAAGCTTCCTCCTAATAGCAAGGAAAGGCCAGGACTCTAGTCCCAGCCTCTCGTCTTCTCATGAAGTTGTGGTTAGCCTTTTAGTGGTTAATCTCTAGATTTCATATATAGGTTTGAATATTCAGCTTCGGTTAGAATATCCACGACATTAACATTAACCTGGACAACCTTAAGGCCGGTCGCATTTTCCACCCGCTCCTTAACCTGACTTTCGATTTGATGGAAAATATCTGGAATATTTTTACCATATTCAACAATAATCGCCATGTCACAAACAACCTCAATTTGGTCTGTTTTTACATTAACACCGCTAGCTTCTTCATTTTGAGCTTGACCCGCCTCATTGAAATACTCATCATACTGAGCTTGAATCCGATCAAAAAAATTACCCTTGGTCGCAATGACACCATCAACAGCAATGGCCGCTTGGCTAGCCAAGCGTTCAATCGTTTTTTCATCAAAGGTTAAAGTGGCTACATCTTTTTCCTGGTTCATGCTAACCCTCTCCTCTTTTTATTTAAACTCAGCCTAGCATAATTAAACTAGATTTGCACCTAATAAGCTAAGCAATTTGACCCAAAAAATCTTTGATTTGACCCACTAAATATAAAGAGCCAAAAGCACATATTAAACTTGGTTGGTGGGCCTCCTGAAATGCCATCGCCTGTTTAAGCGCCTCACCAACTTCCTGGCATACGATTAGCTGACTACTGGCTTTTAAATAGGCTTGCAACTTACTAGCTAAAGCTTGACTAGTCAAGCTCCGCTCCGATGCCACAGGCACAGTATATATCACATCGAACTGTTTCATCATCTGGGCCAGTGCCCTATCATTTTGCTTGTCTGCTAACATACCCACAATTGCAACCCGTGGGTAATCGCGAGGCCAACTTGCTAAGTTGCGTTCTAAAGCCATTAACCCATCTTCATTGTGAGAGCCATCAATTATAAAGGGCAAGTGAGCTACTTGGCTCATATTCTCATACCGGCCGGGCCACTGAGATTTAGCCAAGGCTGTTTTTATATCCGTGGGACTGATCAGCCAGCCTTGCTTTTGCAAGCATTGGCAAGCCAAAATTGCATGACAGGCATTCTCGACTTGATAGTCTGCTGCCATAGCTAACTGGTAGCTTTCACCCTTAAAATTAAATCTTTGACTCTGAATATTTGCCTCTACCATTTGTATATCAGCAGCTTGCCAAGTGTACAAATGCGCCTGGTGGTTGGCAGCAATTCTGGCAATTTCCTGATAGACCAGCGGACTCTGCCGGTAAACAGTGACCGGACAACCATTTTTAATAATGCCTGCTTTTTCTCTAGCGATAGTCAACAAATCATCGCCTAACACGGCCTGGTGGTCGAGGGCAATTTTGCAAATCATGCTTAAAATTGGCTTTCTTATAATATTAGTCGCATCAAGTCGACCCCCTAATCCTACTTCGAGCACTATAATATCCACATTCATACTGTCAAAATACAGCCAAGCAATCGCTGTTAGCCGTTCAAAAAAGGTTAAATGCATCCCTCTTGCTAACAAATGCTCCTGGACAAAGTTAGCCCAATAAGTCAGGTCTTGGTCACTAATATTTTCTTGATTAACTCTAATACGTTCATTCATTTCTACCAAGGCAGGTGAGGTATAAAGCCCCACCCGGTAACCAGCTGCTTGCAGAATATCTGCCATAAAATTGGCTGTTGATCCCTTACCATTAGTACCAGCAACATGAATAGTTGGTGTCGCATCTTGAGGATTATCTAGACTTGCCATGAACTGGCGGATGTTGTCTAATCCTAGTCGCATATCAGTATGTTCTAAACTGGGAATAAGCTGGGCTAAAGCTTGGTATTTCATTACCGTGCTCCTTCCTGATAGGCCTTGGCTAATTGCACAAAACGTTTAGCATCTTGGCAACTAATATCTATAGCGGCCTGCCAAAAATCTGGCTGGCTTAAATCCTGACCCAAATGTTTAAGAGCCAAATCCTCAGCTGTTAACTTACCAGTGTCTCTAAGTAAGTTAATATACCAATCTTCAAAGCCTTCAGGTTGTTCTTGATAGCGCGCATAAAGGCCTAAACTAAACAAGTAACCAAAAGTATAAGGAAAATTATAAAAAGCAGGCTGGTCAATATAAAAATGAAGTTTACTGGCCCAAAAATGCGGATGATAGCTGGCTAGACTATCTTGATAAGCCTCTCTTTGTGCCGCTACCATCAAATCATTGAGGGCTTGCGCAGTTAGTATGCCTTGCCGCCGTTGTTGGTAGAACTTGTCTTCAAAAATAAAACGGGCGTGAATATTCATAAACATGGCAATGGCATTATTAAGTTTGAGGTCTAGAAACTTCAACTGATCAGCGATGCTAGTAGCAGCTTGAAGGCTGGCATCTGCGACAATCAGCTCATTAAGGGTCGAAGCTGTTTCTGCTAGATTCATTGGATATTTCTGGTTCCACCATTTCTCTCCAAGCAGAACCTGACTATGAAAAGCATGGCCAAGTTCATGAGCCAAGGTTTGAGTATCAGACATCGCCCCGGTAAAAGTCATAAAAATGCGGCTACCATCAGCAAAGGGCACATCAGTACAATAGCCACCTGGTCGCTTATTATCACGGTTTTCTGCTTCAACAATATGATTAGCCAGCGCCTGCTTAGCAAAATTTGCCAGTTTAGGTCCAAATTTACTAAATTGGTCAACCACAAAATGCCCAGCTTCTTCAAAACTTAGCTCAGAATCCTCTCCAGCCAAGGGTAAAGGGGCTTCAACATCTTGCCAGGCCAACCGATCAACTCCCAACAAGTCCGCCTTAGCCGCTAGATAAGCTATAAAATCACTTTTATTATCCGTAACTACCTGCCAAATACTATCTAAACTTGCTTTAGTCATTCGATTGGTCCGCAGGGGTTCAGTTAGCGCATGCCTATCACCATGTTCAGTTTGCAAGGTCAGACGATAACCTGCCAGGTGGTTTAAGATGTCCGCGAATAAGTTCTCCTGCCGACTAAAAGCCTCTTCCCAAGCTTGAAAGATGGTCTCTCTTACCTGAGGATCAGGATCAGCGGACAGGCGGTTTTGTGCCTGGCCCACCGACAGATGACGTATCTCACCCTCAGCTTGAAATGAAATTTTTAAAGCTGAGCTAGCTGTATCATAAATTTGTGACCAAGCAGCTAGCCCATCCTTATCAAGAGCAGCAACTAGGCGCTCCGTCTCTGGTGCCAAAAGAGCTAGGCTGTCTTGTCTACCTTCATTAAGAACTAGACTCATTGACTGTAAGTAACTACTGCTATTAATTGCCCTGTGCCAATCTGATTCTGTAACTGCTCCATACTGGCGGATAACGGCCTGATAAGCTTCAAGATATATTTGCTGATAGCTGGCCAGTTGATCTAAATAAACGCCCGGCTGACTATCATGGATATCATTATCAGCCACCATTTGCACAAAGGTAATCAATTGACCTAATTTCAGTTCAGCTGCCATCAAGTCCGCCAGCAAGCTTTCCCAAGCCGGTAAATTATTAGTATCCAACTTAAATTGTTTACTCGCACAGGTAAGCTGTTTTAATTCATGCTGAATTTGAGCCAAATCATTTGAAAAATCTTGACCCGATAAGCCTCCTGGATAAATTGAATCAAAATCCCAGGTATTCTTTACATTCATGATATTCCTTCTCTCTAATTAAAAAGTTGTTGACCTAACCGCTGCATAGTTGGTATAAGTACTAGCATAATTAAAAAATTACCTAAAGCATGGAAACTATCAAAGCTTAGTCCAGCTAGATAATAAGGCCAAAAAGGTATCTTGGCGCCTAGCTGCCAATAGCTAACCAAGCTGACAACAAAGCCATAAAGATAGGCTGAACTGACAGCTAAAAAGTAAATAAAAAATAAGTTAAGATGGCGGCGGGGCCAATAACTTGCTAAAGCTTTAACTAATAAAACCACCATTGCATAGGCTAAAACTTGGCCGAGCAGCCAGGGGCCCATGCCCATAAAAATATTGCTGGTTAGCATGACCAAAAAAGCAACTGCCAAGCCTGCATAACTACTAAACATTAGTGCAGCTAAAATCACCATATCTGTTACAGGCTGGATATTAGGCAGGGCTGACATAAAGGCTCGCCCAACTATCGCTAAGGCTGACCAAAAGGCTAGAATAGACAGGCGTTGCACCTTGGTGAGCTTAGCGTACCAAGTACGATAACCACTAATCATGGTAAAAATAGACTTAACCAATTTCAATTTCTCCACTCAAATTTCTGTACTGGTCTGGCTCACCTAACCATTGATAGACCAGATAAGACAAACTCAGATCTCCTCTATTACTTATTTTTAATTTGTCCAGTGCTTGCCAAGAACTATTAGTCAGATTATTAGCGTCAGCAATAGCGATAACCAAATCATAATTTTCTTTTTCTGCCAGTGCTAGCAAACTATTAGCAAGCTGGTTATATAAATCAACTTGGTTAATAGCTGGGACCACTAAATTAAGGGCAATAAAAAGATAATTCTCGATGCTGGACTTGTAAAGTGGGCGTTCGTGAGCGATAACATGACCGACGATTTTACCGTCTTGCCATGCAATCAGCTCTTTATCAGCCTGATAACCTGCCGCCTGACGCAATTCAAATACATAGGCTAGTAAATCTTCCTGGTCCAAATAGGGATTGTTAGCTTGCTTTTGATCAAATACTAATAAATCCGCAACATCTTTTGCGTGAATCGGTTTTATTTCTAACATATAATCACCTTTATCTCATATTTTTTTATATCATGGTAAAATAGCCTAAAAGGGGTGGATTCATGCACTTATTCATATCGGTCTTATCTTTAGTTATGCTAGTTGCATTCCTAATTTTTGTTATTATCTTCTTAATCAAACTATATCAAAAAACTCATCCCAACCGAGAATTTTATTATGCTTTAATTCCGATAATTTTACTAACTAGCCTAATTGTAATCCATACCTGGTTGACTAGTCAGCAAGCCCACAAACAAAAAATCGTCTATGACTACCAACAAGAACAAGCACGGGCAGCAGAACAACTGGCACAATGGAAAAATAAACAAGCCCATTTTGATCAGGCAGTGCAACAATTGGCCTCAGACTATCAGATTGATTTAGCCTATACTATTAGAAATCATGAGGGACAAATTCTTAACCATTATCAGGGGGATAAACTGATGAATAAGGCGTCAACCTTTAAACCCCTTCTAGCTACTACCGCCCTCTTAGCCCACACAGATCAAGCAAGTCAGGAACCGCTTAAAGCGCTCATTAATCCCATGATTATCTACTCGGATAATAGTGGTATTGAAACGCTAATGGTGCAATCAGGTGGCTTTTTAGAATTTTATCAGCAGGCTAGCCAAATGGGCTATCCTGCTATTGCCCAACTAACACCTGAAGGAGATAGTGGGACGACCAGCAATGAGCTTAGCCAATTTTACTTTGATTTAGACCATGATAAATGGTTGCAGGGACAAGAAAAAGCTTACTTGATGGACTTACTGGCTCGCAGTGAGGAACCGATTCCCTTTCTCCACCATGAAGACCTGGACTATTATAATAAATACGGCCTACTCGACGATGGTCGTGGTACTTATAACGAAGCTGGCATTTTAGAGCTAGCTAGTCAAAAACGCTATTATATAGCCTTTCTCACTGAAGGCTGGCTCAGTCAAAATAAAACAGAGCAAACTGATGAATTTTTTAAGCAACTAGACAAATTAATTTGTCAATATTTATATGAAGGAGAAGCTAATGAAAAACAAATGGATTGATACTAGCCAAGGCGTCGAATTTGGCATCATAAGTTTGGGTGACTACTTTCCTGACTTAGACCAGCAAATTCATGTTAGCCAGGAAGACCGCTTGCTAAACATGGTTAAGCTTGGTCAGGCTGCTGAAGAGATGGGCTATAACCTCTTTGGCGTTGGCGAAAGTCACCAAGCTGAATATATTTCCTCTGCTCCCGAACTCATCCTATCCCACATAGCCGCTCTCACTCATCGCATTAAACTGTCGTCGGCCACTACTGTCCTCAGCCTCCACGATCCGGTCCGAGTTTACGAAAATTTTGCTACGCTCGACCTCCTGTCTGGCGGTAGGGCTGAAACAATGTTAGGACGCGGCTCTCGCCATCAAGCTTATCAGCTCTTTGGTTATGATTTACGTGATTATGATGAATTATTTGCTGACAAACTTGACCTTTTACTAGCCCTTAATCATGACCAGCCAACGACCTGGTCGGGCCAATATCGTCCAGACCTTGATCAAGCAGAGCTCTACCCTAAACCTTTAAACAACCAGCTACCAATCTGGCGGGTAGTCGGCCAATCAACCAGTTCTGCTAGAGAAGCCGGTAGCCAAGGTCTACCAGCTAATTTCTCCTATTTATGGACAGGATCTAGTCTTTTTAATAAGCGGGTAGATATTTACCGGCAAGCCCTGCAAGACCATGGCTATTCGGTTGACCAAGTGCCCATTTCTATTTCAGGTGCCTTATTTATCGCCGATGATACCAATGAGGCCTTGGCCCTAGCCTATCAGCAAATGCAGCATACCTTTAAGCTAATTCATGGGATAAATATGAACAAACAAGACTTTATCAATGCGCGTTCCTATAAACACCCGCTTATGGTGGGTAATGCCCAGTTAATCAAGGACAAGCTACTTTACCAGTACGAACAATTTAACTACCAAAGATTTACCTTTGAAATTGATAATGGTAACCGACAACACCAGGTGCACGATCAAATGGCTAGGTTTGCCGACCAGGTCATGGAGCCAGTTAAAGAAGCGACCAAGTCTTAGAATAAATTTTTTATTGATTCGATATTTTTCAAAACAACCTGGACAGTCCCGTCCGGGTTATTTTTAAATTCTACAAACTGTGGGTCTTGATAGATATCCAAGGGTATGGATAGTTCAATTCCGTTTGACAAGCGCAACTTCTGCTTGTGCATCCTGGCTGTCAGGTATTCCTCCTTGATTGCCGTCGCTTCCCCCAAACCTAAAGTCGTCGCTTGATCCAAGTAAGTCGCTTGCTTACCTGGATTATCCGGATAAAGTGCCCTAGCAAAATCTGCTTGTACCACTTCCTCAGTATCCTCAAGGTGAGACATCAGTACTTGTTTTGCTTGAGCTAAATCCTGATAGGCAGGGTCAGCATACTGGTCAGCGGTCTTAGTAATGGCCCGTTTCAAAACTTGCAGGTCCTCTTGCATGCTAGCCGGTGGTTCTTGAATGGCCATGAAAGTTTGGCTAAGATAATAACCACGTTCACCTTGACTGACAAGCAGGTGTTTCTTTTCAACCAGAAAGTATTCTCCTGTCGATTGACAATATAAAAAGCCCTCATCAATAGCTTGAGTTTTACTAGGTAGAATTGCTTGATGGTTGAGCAGGCTAGTCGCTAGCGCCTCATCCTGGTAGTCTATATGATGGGTCATCGAGCTTGAATGATTTAACTTAATACAACCTACAAATTCATAGCCATCAATCGCTAAACGTAGCCACAAGAGGTCAGCTGGCGGAATATCAGGATTGGCTTTGAAAATATCCATTAAATCCTGACTGAGCTCCTGGCTTTGACTGATAAAATTATCGGCTTGCACTTGGTCTAACTGAGCCTGGCGAGCAGAAGGTCCTAGCTGACCTGATTTTTGTTTGCTAGTGGCTATTACCTTGTCCACCATAGCCTCAATGTATTCCTTAGTCACGGGCTTATCCAAAGCCAAACTGTGCTGGGATAGCACACTAGCCTGGCTGTCCGGATCATAAATATGTAAAATTGCTTGTTTAATATCCATTATTGTCATCCTTGTTTTTATTATATTTTATCACGCTATTTAATAGCAGGAAAAGCAAAACCAAAGGTCACTCTTTCTTTTAATGGTATCATAAGAAAGAGAAGCATTTAGAAAGGACGAAGACCATGACTAACTACCAAGAAATACTTGATTTTTGGTTTAAAGAACTCAATCCCGACCAGCATTTTACAGCCGATGACCAACTAGACCAAGAAATAGCCCATCGTTTCGGTCAAATTCATACAGCCGCCCGTCAGAGTCAACTATACGCCTGGCGAGATAACTTAGATAGTGCCTTAGCTGAAATCATAATCCTTGATCAATTTTCCCGTAATCTTTTTCGCGGTAATTGGCGTTCTTACTCCCAAGATGGTATGGCCTTGGCTCTTGCCCAACAAGCCATAGCCCGCTTTAATACTAACCAATTAACCAGTCAAGAACGCAGTTTTTTATATATGCCCTACATGCACTCTGAATCGCTAGCTATTCATGACCAAGCCATGATGCTCTTTTCCAGCGACCCTGGTCTAGCTGAGACCTTAGAATATGAGGTAGCCCACTATAAGATTATTAAGGCTTTCAACCGCTACCCCTTCCGAAACCAAGCTTTAGGTCGTCAATCTACCCCCGAAGAAGAAGATTTTCTAGCTAACTTTACCGGTTTTTAAAATTACGTATCTAACTAGCTAAAAAAGCTTCCGCTGTGACGGAAGCTTTTTTGCTATTTCAAATTGGGGATAACCTCATGCTTAAGATAACTCCTAAAGTCATCTTTAAGCTGATCATGAGCCAAAGCATACTGAATACTAGCTTTAACCAATCCTAGCGGCTCTCCTACTTCATACCACTTGCCAGGATATTGGAAACCATACACTTTACGATCTTGAGCATAGCGGTTGAGGGCATCGGTTAATTCAAGCTCACCAGAATTAGGGTTGACCGGGGTAGTGGCTAGATAATCAAAAATTTCTGGTGTCAAGATATAACGCCCAATAACAGCTAAGTTTCCATAGCTATCATCTGCCGGCTTTTCGACCAGATTAATAATCGGGCTCGTTTGATCATTAGTGTGAGTTTGCATAATACCATAGTGAGACACCTGGTCATTAGCCAAAGCCTGCCCCGCAATCAATGGACTAGACAAGTCTGTCGCCAGGTCAACCATCATTTTAGAAGCCACCGGATCGCTGACCATAATATCATCACCAAGCATTAATAAAAAAGGCTCATTACCGACAAAACTCTTCGCTTGCATCACTGCATCACCTAGACCAGCTGGATAGTGCTGCCTTTTAAACTGTATGTTGAATAAAGTTGTCTCTCGCACTAAGCCTAATAACTGATCTTTTTGCTTGGAAGATAAATTCTCCTCCAATTCATAGTTTGCATCAAAATGGTCTTCTATAGACCGTTTAGAGCGGCCGGTTATAATCATAATTTCCTCAATGCCCGCTGCCAAGGCCTCTTCAACAATAAATTGAATCGTAGGCTTATCAACAATGGGAATAATTTCTTTGGCCATAGCCTTTGAACTAGGTAGAAATCGGGTCCCTAGTCCGGCTGCGGGAATAACAGCACGTTTAATGTTTAAGCCAGACATAATTAGCTCCTTTTTAACTAGATACTTGCTAAATTCCAGATAATGACATCGCCTGCCTGCACGTAATATTCATCAGCACCGACATTAACCATCTCACCATTGACCGTATACAGCCAATAGCGAGACTGGGCTTCATCTTGGCTCTGACCTTCAATCGTTTCAATAAAGCCTTCTTTCCCCTCAATTTCATACCATTGCTGCATATTATCCAATAAAGATAAATTGGAATCGAACATATGCTCTTGGGGGCCGGAAGTGATTGATTGACCATCAACTTGAATATCTAACTTACCAGCCACTAGAGCTGATTCATTACTAGCTTGACTAGTTTTGGCTTGGCTAGCAGCCTCAGATGCTGTTTGAGGCTGACCAGCACAGGCTGCTAATACTAGGACGATACTGAATAAACTTACTAATTTCTTTCTCATTTATAACTCCCTAAGCATCAGTTAGTTGGTCTGCATATGCATTACCATACTTCATCACATCACCGGCCCCCATAAAGAGTACGACCTGTCCTTGATAGGCTAATAAATCTTGGAAATCTTGACCATCTAGCACTTGGACTGGCTTAGTAACACGGTTAGCCAAATCCTGAATACTAACAATATGAGTATCTGATTCACGTGCAGAAGCGAAAATATCACAGAGGAAAACGGCATCAGCCAAATCTAAAGCCTGAGAAAATTCATCTAATAAGGCCAAGGTACGACTGTAGGTATGTGGTTGGAAAACGGCTACCAACTGCTTATCCGGATATTTTTGCCGAGCTGCATCAATTGTCGCAATAATTTCAGATGGATGGTGGGCATAATCATCAATTAAGACCGTCCCTGCTATCTCTTTTTCACTAAAACGACGTTTCACGCCAGCAAAACTGACTAGCTCCTGAGCTACTTGATCGGCACTAAAGCCTTCTAAATAGCAAAAACCAATCACTGCTAAGGCATTCAACACACTATGTTTACCAAAACTAGGGATATCGAAATGACCATATTTTTCCCCTTGAATGTACACATCGAAGTGAGAACCGTGCACATCACGGATAATATTACGGGCCTGGATTTCATTGTCTGCTTCTAAGCCATAATACCAAACATCAATCCCCTCATCCCGGAAACTTCTTAAACGCTCATCACCACCAAAGGCAATAACTTTATCTTTAACCTGTTTAGCAAAATTCAAATTAGCAGCATAAACCTGGTCAATATCTTTATAAAAATCTGGATGATCAAAATCAATATTGGTGAAAATTGCATAGTTAGGATGATAGGCTAAAAAATGATGACGATATTCATCAGCTTCTAGGACAAAGAAGTCTGCCCCTGCCTGGCCATAACCAGTACCATCACCGATTAAATAGTTAGTATTCGCCATACCTGACATAACATGAGCCATCAAGCCTGTAGTAGAAGTTTTACCATGAGAACCGGTAATTGCTACGCTGGTAAAATCTTTGATGAGGTTACCAAGGAAGTAGTGATAACGGGTAACTTCTAAACCAAGTACTTTGGCACGTTCAATTTGTGGATGATCGTCCTTATAGGCATTACCCGCAATCGCCACCATACCTGGTTGAATATGGTCAGGATCAAAAGAAACAATGTCAATGCCGGCCTCATCAAGACCCTTTTGTGTAAAAAAGTAATCTGCTACATCAGATCCTGCGACTTGGTAACCCATTTGGTGGAGGATTAATGCTAATGCACTCATCCCTGAACCCTTAATGCCTATAAAAAAGTAAATTAAATCTTTATCCATCCAAAAAATCTCCATTCATTTCATGCTCATTAATTACCAGCTAATCATCCCTTTTAGCTAAGGAAGGCGGTTCACTGTCAATCGGGGCTAGCTGGCCATACCTAAATTGTCCTCTACTAGCAAGTTGAGGCCGTTGGCGCACCTCCTTAGATTTATAAGGATGATAGTTTGCCCGCGCTGATACATAATCTTGTCGATTTAAATCATTTGCACCAGCAAAGGAAGCCACTTGACTATGCCCTTGCGGATGACGTCGATTTTTCTCTTCTTGCTGCCAATTCAAGTAGTTGGGAAAGTATGAAAAAGGAGCCGTTTTGCGCACGTATTCACGGTCCTCGACTTCATAAAAAGGTTGCTTATCCCTAGCTATCACGGCCGGCCTCCTAATCTTTAGGCAAAATCTGCGGGAGTAATCTCATCAATCGGCGTACCTAAAGGCACACTATCTTTAATTTCAAGAATTCCCGGTCTTTGTCGGTCAGGATCTAAACCTAGCTCATAAGCTGAACAGAGCATACCATAGCTGGCATATCCACGCAGCTCACCCGGAGAAATAACACTGCCGTCGGGCATAACGGCACCTGGTAGGGCCACCACTACCCGCATACCTGAGCGCACGTTACTTGCACCACATACAATCTGGCGAGCTTCCTCCGCATCATCAACCCGTGTTTGGGTAATGTTAAGGTGGTCAGAATTTTCCATTGGCTGGCAGCTATCAACATAGCCCACTACAATTTTGGCCTCATCCTGGTAGTCAATTGTTGCAAAATTTTTATCGTACAAGTTCTGATTAATACGTTCGATTTGGCCGGCCGTTAATTTCACTGGCCCTTGACCCTCAATCGTTACTAGGTTAGACACATTGTGAATATTATAACCAACTGTTTCTCGCGTTTCTCGATGATACAGGTGGGTAACATCCCCCACTTCTTCAATTGCAATTTCTTGGCTCGGTACATCTTGACACATCAACATTAAAACATCCCCGACACCCCGGGGGTTATAAAAAGCAATCCACATAATTACTCGCTCCATTTATAAATTTATTCTCAAATAAAAAAGTCTAGCTTAAAACTAGACTCCTATAAAGCTTGTTTACATCTTCTATATTATAGCTAGATTTAGAAAAAAAGGCAATAAGGGATAGTTCTAGCTCACTGTTTTAGCTAGGTTTTTTATGTGGGTACTGCTATAATATGCTTAAGATTATTTTAAGGGGGACCAACCATGGATAACTTTTTTAAAAAACGAAATGATAATGCCTACTTCTTATCGGCAGCCTTATTTGCCTGTGGTTTGATTATTGGCGGTGCAGCTGCGGCTCTACTCGTCGACCGCTACTATGACCAACCTGCTAATGGCAAGGAAGTTTTAGACCAGGTCAAAGCTATCTTTGAAGCCGATGGCCCAATCGAAGGCTCTTGGATTGAACTAGAGCCTGTCCAAGCAGTACGCTATAACCAAAAACAAGCGGTTTATTATGGCGGTATTTCTAGAAAAGAAGCTGGACAACTAGTGCAATATGAATTTATTGCTGATGCCCAGCAAGGTCAAATTATTGATATTTATAAGATTTAAGCAAAAAAGCGCCCAGATATAACTGGACGCTTTTTTTGTTAGCCAACACATTAGTTAGCAACCGGAAAACTAGCTTCTAACCGGTAGATAACCTGGCCTTTTTTAGAAAATTTTTCTTCGTATTCAGTCATAATATTCCCTATATAATCACTATGATGTAAGTCTAGGGAGACCCAGTCCAAAACCATGCCATACTTAGACATTGATACCAAGGAATACTCAAATAAAGCTTGGTTGTCAGTCTTAAAATGAAGGTTGCCTCGCTCATCAAGCACTTGTTGGTAAACGGCCAGAAAATTCTTATGTGTCAATCGTCGTTTAGCATGACGTTTTTTAGGCCAGGGATCAGAAAAATTTAGGTAAATACGCTGAAGTTCATCGTCAGCAAAAATATCATTTAGATTTTGACCATCAGTGAGGACTAGTTTTAGATTATCTAGTCCCCCACTCACAGCCTGAGCTTTTTCTAGGGCTGTAATAAATACAGAGGCCTGCAGTTCAATGCCAATAAAATTAATGTCCGGATGGGCTTGAGCCATACCCACAATAAAATTACCTTTTCCCGATCCAACTTCAACATGGATGTCATTTTGATTATTAAATACTTTTTGACCCCATTCCCCTTGAAATTGACTAGGTGTTTGAACCATAAAATCATTATCTGCTGCCAACCGCTCTTGAGCCCAAGGCTTGTGTCTGACTCGCATACTATGATCCCTCCTTTTCATAAATAAGGGACTGAAGCCCTAGCAACAGTCCCTTCTTAGCCATTTATCCACCGTGACTGATTGAATCTTCAAAGCGCCGGTTACGATAAATGTGACGTAGTTTTAATATTTTTTCATTCATTTCATACTGACGATGTTGATAAAAATCATCATTAATAAAGGTCAGTAAACTATAAAGGCTATACCACTCTAGCCGACCGTACACAGCGTCGTTGACTTTTAGACCGTATTGTTCAAACCAATTAGACCAATCAGAAAAATCAACATACTGGACCAAAAGTTGGCAAATATCTAGCAAGTAATCTGCTATGATAACACCTTCCCAATCAACCAGATAAAGTCGACCTGATTGGGAGGTCATAAAATTACGGCGATTGATGTCCCCATGACAAACCGTGTATTGAACTTGCTTGAGTTCATTTATACTGGCCCGCAAATAAGCACGTACTTCAGCAATTAATTGATGACTAGTTAATTCACTAGCCAAATGGCTTTCTAACTGATCAAGTAAATCTTCAGCAGTGCAAGTCTGTCCACCCACCTTTTCTAGCATTTCGAAAAGATATTCAGAGTGTTGATACTGGTAAATTAACTGCCCTACCAGTGGCTCTCGCATCTGTTGGCGACTTAATACCTGACCCGATAACCACTCTTGAGCAGTTAAAACATCGCCATCATTGGTTCGCTTGGTCCATAGTAATTTAGGCGTAACACCTTCCATAGACAAGGCGGGTAAAAACGGTGACGTATTACGTTTAATAAAAACCATTTCACCATCACCAGCTTTCAAACCTTTAAAAGCTTGACCTGAGCCACCTGGAATCGGCTCAAACTGCCACTCGCTACCTAAGGGAAAAGACACACTTGCACCTCCTAACTAAAAAATCAAAGTAAGTATAATTGTAGGCATTATTTCCGGCTTAGTCAACTAATATTACTAATTTATACCATCTTTCTTGTCTTTATAAACCGTCTTTTAAGATACAGATAGGCAAATACTAGATAGAAAATTAAACAAGCTAAGCAGAAACTCATTCCGAGATAATAGGCCTGTCTCAAAAGAAAAATAACTGTTATTATTATGGTTTGGACCATAATGGGCCCCCGCAAAAAGCTTTGGAAAGCCACTAAAGCATCAGACGCTTCCTGTGGTTGCAAACGTACCATAGTATGGCGACGATAATTGCCTAAAAGCCCTTGCAACTGAAAGTTTGCTGCATAGGTAATGAGTACAATTATAATTAACTTTAGCCAAGTATCAGTCATCAAACCAGCAATCAAACCTGCTAAAATCGTAAGGCGTAACCAGATGGGTAAAACTTCAGTAGACCTTAAAAAGGCACGCTGGTACAAGTAAGCGTAGATATTGTCCTTAACTGGGCGTAGCAGAAAATCCAAGTAGCTACGCCGCTTAATTTTCTGTTGACCAGCGGGTATATCGACAAACATCGCCAGCATCCGGTTCTGACCCTGTTGCCGTTTTAATTCACTGGCCAATAAACTAGGAAAATCCAAGTTTGACTTGGTATAATATTTGGTCAAAATTAAAGCTGATAAAGCTAGAATTAAAGCTAACCATGGATAGTCTCCTAAAGCTAAGACCAATGTAACCAGAATAACTATATGGGTAAAGGCAGCTTGCCAACCAGGGTGGTTAGCTAAACGTCTTTGGTTAAAAAATTGTAAAAAGTCAAATACTTTTAGAACTAACAGGCTAAAATACACAATCATTATTTCTAGCCAGGAATATGCGAAAACCACACTTAAGTAGGGATACGCCAATAGGCAGACCAGTGCTAAGATAAAAACTGGCAACAGCATACTGTAGCCCACTGCACGTTTAAAGTAACTAGAAAAATGCTCTTCCCAGGGTAGTAGAAATACTAGATCTGCTTCTTTTAGATAAGTCTTTACCTGGGGCATTTTTATTGCCAAAAAAAAGAAAACGATCAGTAAAAACTGGGCAAGCGGCTCTCCTACAGTAAGCGTTTTTAACCACTGACTATACTGAAAGGCTAAAGCACCCATAATGAATAAGACGACAATAACGAAGTGGTCATTAAATATATAGGGTAGATACTTGAACAATCGCTTACTAGCTGATTGGAATCGCTCTTGATAAATTTTATCCATGCTGATCACCTGCCTGATCAGCTAAATAGAGGTATAAATCTTCTAAACTAGCTTCTGGCATTTGGAAACTCGCCTGGATATCACTTAAACTCCCTTGAGCCTTTAATCGACCTTCATGCAGGAATAGGAAACGATCACAATATTTTTCAGCGCTAGCTAACACGTGAGTAGACATCAGAATACTAGCTCCCTTAGCCTGCTTATCCTTTAAAACCTGCAAAAAATCCCGGATACCTAAAGGATCCAAGCCTAAAAAAGGCTCATCAATCACATAAAGTGGCACGTCTAACATAAAGGCTGTCACAATCATAACTTTTTGCTTCATGCCTTTAGAAAAATGAATGGGCAACCAATCCAGACGATCAGCTAAGCGGAAGCGTTCTAGAAGAGGTTTGGCTTGGACTAAACTTTCTTTTGGATCCAGGCCATGGGTTAAACCTGTCAACTCAATATGTTCTCGTAAGGTCAACTCCTCATACAAGATTGGCGTTTCGGGAATATAGGTAAAGTCTTGGCGGTACTGACTTGGGTTGCTTTTCAAACTATTTCCAGCTAATAGAATCTCCCCTTGCATGGGTTGCATTAATCCGATTAGATGCTTGATAGTGGTTGATTTACCCGCCCCGTTAAGACCAATTAAGGCTACCACTTCCCCTGGTGCCAGATTAAAACTTAAATCGTGAATGATAGGTCGTTGTAGGTAACCACCGCTCAGATGATTTACAACTAGAGTCATAATCTCCCTCTTTCTAGGTATTAGGTATATAGTGGTCTAAGTTTAGCAAAAGAATAATACTTTAGCGACCTATTAAATTAAGTTTAATATAAAAGTAAAATTATCACTATAATTGGGCAAGCCTCTCATAGTGTGATAAAATCAGTTAATAATACACTATTTTAAAAGGAGGATTCTTATGTCTGAAAATTGTATTTTTTGTAAAATTGCTAATGGACAGATTCCCACTAATATGGTTTATGAGGATGAGGTTGTAGCTGCCTTTCTCGATCAAAGTCAAGTAACCAAGGGACATACCCTGCTTGTACCAAAAAAACATTTAGCTGATATTTTTGACTATGATAGTAAAGATGCCTCTGCTGTTTTTAAACGCATCCCAACTATTGCGCAAGCACTCAAAAAAGCATTCCCCGATATGGAGGGTCTAAACATTCTTAATAATAACGGTGAGGTAGCCTTCCAAAGTGTCTTCCATAGTCATATCCATTTAATTCCACGCTATAACCGTGATCAAGATGGATTTGGGTTAAAATGGGAAACGCACGAAGCAGATTACCAAGCCCAGGATTTACAAACTATTGCCGAGGCAATTCATGCAGAAATTGAGGGATAATTTATGAAACGATTTTTTACCGGCCTTATCTTTGGTGGTCTAGCTGGGGCAATTGTCGGCCTCGTCAACACCCCTTATGATGGCAAAACCAACCGTAAAGTTTTTAAAAAATATATCAATGATGTTTCCTATGCTGCTAAAGACTTGCAAGGAGATATTGCACAAGGCCAAATAGCAATTACTGATCTAGCCCAACAAGGGATATCTTCTTTAAAAGTTGCCCGTGATGAAATCACTTTAGCGATTGATGATTTTAATCGGACAACTGTTCCCCAACGCAATCGTCTTCAGGAAAAAATTGCTCAAACGCAAAGTCATCTAGCTGAAAGTCAAATAAAATTTCAAGCTAACAAGCAAAAGTAAGGAGTCAACCACTGAATGATCACAAAAAATAAAGCTAAATACATGCTATTGGCAACTCTCAGCCTTATCAGCCTTGCAGGCTGTCAGAAAACAGTAGATGAAACTGATCAAGTCGCTACCGGAAAAAACATTAGCATTACTAATGCGGATATCTTAACAGAGGTTAAGGAAACAACTGGCGAAAATATTCTACAGAAGCTAATTTTAACTGATATCTTTGAACAGGAGTTAGGTCAAGAACACGTCAAGGAAATCGACAAACAAGTTAAAGATCAAGTCCAAGCTATGGAAAAACAAGCCGGTAGCGAAGAGAATCTCAATAAGGTGGTCCAACAGTCTGGCCTCGCTAATAAAGAAGCCTATGCAGAATCACTACGCTACTACCGTTTGCTAAGTGAGACGGCTGAAAAACAAATCAATATCTCTGACGAAGAATTAAAAGCAGCGTATGAAAACTACCAGCCTGCTATCGAAGTCAGTCATATCCTGGTTGCAGATGAAAACCAAGCTAAAGACTTAATCAAACAATTAGAATCTGGTAGTGATTTTGCTGAACTAGCTAAAGAGCATTCAACTGATCCTGGTTCTAAAGAAAAAGGTGGCGCCCTAGGAGCAGTAAAAAAAGGAAGCATGGTCAAAGAATTTGAAGATGCTGCCTTCGCCCTTAAAGAAGGCGAATACACCAAGCAACCGGTCAAAAGTCAATACGGCTATCACATTATCAAGGTTGATAAGAAACCAGAAAAGGCTAGTTTTGAAGAGGAGAAAGACCAACTCACTAGCAAACTAAAAAAAGAAAAATTAAATGATGCGAACACTGTTAAGCAAATTATTTTAGATTTACTTGACAAGTATCAGGTAGAAATTACTGATAAGGCTTTACAAGACACCTTTGACCAATTTGAAATTGACAATACTGAGACAGACCAAGATACAGCTAAGCAAGACAAACAGAGTGAATCTAGCAGTCAAGCTGAAGCAAATGAATAGAATATGTAATAAGCCTTGCTTTAAGAGCAGGGCTTTTTATGATATATTTGTCACAAAAAAAGTCCTATCAGGGAGGTAGCGCCATGACTAAGCCAGCTCTAAGCAAGTGGATAACAATCATATGTTTTAGCCTTTATTTATTAATATTTATTTTATTCCAAGTAGGTAGTGGTATGCCCCAGACACTAGCAGACTACCAGGTAGCTCACTTACAAATCCTTAACTGGGGACCCTATCTTACCCTCTTCCACTTGGGTCAGAACCTTATATTAACTGGCCTGGTATTTTTCACCAGTAGCCGAGTTTTTAAACAAACTTTCCTCAGTGGACAAATCCTGACATATATTGTCCTTGGTAAACTAGCTGGTCTACTTAGCTTAGTATTTAATTGGCCGCTATTAGCGGGGCTAGCTAGCTGCTTTATTTGCTATTGGTATTTCCAAACCTGCCAAAACAGACGGACAGTGTATGCGAAAATATTTCAAGCTAGCCTCACCCTAGGCCAAGTGTTAATGACATGTCAATTATCTCTAGAAGGTCTAGTTAGTGTCCTCTCATCTAAAAATTGGTTGCTAGTAGTCCTCGCCTGGTCTTTACTAGTTATCCTATTAGTCATCACTCTTTACCTAACTAAGCATTACCAAAACCTTGCTTTCTTGATTAATATGTTCGTGGCCTATCTTAGTCTGGCCTACCAGTTAGTTCCTTGGTCCTCCTACCCCTTAACTAATATAGCTACTAGCCTAATTGCTCTAACTCTAGCTAGTTACCTGGTATGGGATGGCTATCGTTATAAACGCAAACAGGTAAAAGTTAGCCAATAAAAAATGCCTCTGATTCTAATCAGAGGCATTTTTTCCTAATCTATTTGCTCTTGATAGCTATTAGGACGATAAAAATTACGACCGTCCAAGCCATAAACCCGTGGAGAGAATTCTCCCGGTTTGGTTTGATCTAAAGCAGTTAACATCATTTGTATCGAAGCATCAAGATTATCAATATGATGCAAAATCTCTGCTTCTAGTAAATGAGGGACCACGGGACTCCCCCATTCTTGCTTACCATGATGGCTTAAAACCATATGTTTTAGTAAAATGACGACTTCTTGATTTTGATCAATATCTAAGGCCAAGCAAGTTTCTGTAATTAATTCATCAACTAAACTAATGTGACCAATTAAGTTGCCCTTGAGAGTATATTCAGTCGTTAAGGGGTCTGATAACTCAATTGTTTTTCCAATATCATGTATAAGGGTGCCGGCATAAAGCAAACTTTTATCGACAGTTGGATACTGGTTAGCAATATGCTGAGCCAGGCGCAACATAGAAATGGTATGAAAGGCTAGGCCACCATAAAAGGCATGATGGTGTTTTTTGGCAGCAGGGTAGGATAGAAAACCCTCCACATGCTGGTTTAAAATATGACGAACAATTTTCTTAATTGTAGGCTCATTAATTTCCGCTAAAATCTGGTTAACTTCTTCAACCATTTCAGATTTGGTCATAGGTCCGGCCTGGATAAATTCACCTGGATCCTGGGGCTCATCAGCCTCAGCCAATCTAATGGAGTTAATACGCACTTGCGGTTGCCCATTGTATAGTTCTCGGCGTCCAGCTACTTTAGCCACTAAGCCAGATTGAAAGTGGGCAATATCCTGGTCGCTAGCATTCCAGTATTTTCCTTCAATACTACCCGACCGATCTTGGAAGGTAAAAGCAATATAGTTATTACCGTTACGATCTTGTCTAACCTCCGCTAATTTTATTAATAAATACATATCAAATTGCTCATCATTAGCGATATCAAAAATTAAGTCTGGCAAATTTATCCCTCCTGGTAAAGTTGGAAAACTTGGTTACTAGCCACTTGATTACCAGCGCCACTATCAATAGTAAAGTAAATAATCTGATTATCTTGGCTTCGTTCTGCCAAGAAGCGGTAGACATTATCCCGATAGTGGTTATCGAGGTGTACGAAGGCATCATCAATTAAGATTGGTAAATTAACCTGGCCAAGTTGGGCACCTAAGAAGGCAAAACGCATAGCAATAAATAACAGCGCCTTCTCACCACGTGATAATTGGTTTAAAGCTAG
This sequence comes from Aerococcus urinaehominis, assembly GCF_001543245.1. GTDB lineage: Bacteria > Bacillota > Bacilli > Lactobacillales > Aerococcaceae > Aerococcus > Aerococcus urinaehominis. The sequence goes on along the minus strand of NZ_CP014163.1, from coordinate 1,335,096 downwards.
GCTTTGACCAGTAGACATTTGCACTTGAAAAGCACCTTGACTATCAAAACTTAAAGCCTGAATGCGTTGATCAGATAGGTCGTATATAAAACGATTAGCATGACTTAAAACACGATCCGCCAAGCCATCTTCTTCTCCTAGTGTAGCCTGTTCAAAGCTTTGAATAGCTAGTTGGCGGGCCCCCCATTCGACAGCCATCTCATAATTGGCATCAACCAATTCTTGGTGGGCCTGGTCTAATTCACTTACCAAACCTGAATTTTCAATTTCTCTAATCTGGCTCTTATAATGCGCAATTTGTCCCAGCACCTGGTTAATAGCTTCCTCACCCTGCTTAAGATTAGTATGGTTCTCGGCTAGCTGGTCTTGAATAGACTGCGGCTGGTTTAAGATATCTGACGCCTGGTCGCTCAAATGGCTGGCTAGCATCTGGTAACGGTCACGTTTAGATTGCATAGCCATTTCTGTTTCCAGGGCCTGGCTAAAGAGGTCTGCATTAGCCATACCGTACTGGTTGAGCAAGGCATTTTGCTGGCTCGTTACCTGGTTAATCTGTTCATTAAGGCGGGCTGCTCTTTTTTCATAGTCCCTTTGCTCATAATCAGCTATCCCCGCCGTATTTTCCCGTTGACGAGAAGCATGGAAATCATCTTCAAATTGACGGAATAATTGAGCTTGGCTAGTAATTACCATATCAATCGCCTGACTATAAGCGGCCCAACCTTCTTGATTTTGGTCAGAGAACATGCCATCTAGCTGTCTCTCTTCCAGGGCTTGAATTTCTGTATTTAAAGTCTTGATTTGAGAAACGTAATCTGTCTCTAACCAGATTAAGGCTTGAATATATTCGGAACCACCTTTTTGGACTGCAAAATCTTGTAGGTCCTGGATAAAGTTGCCAGAACTAGACTTCATACTTTCCAGTTGATTCTTTTGTAGGTTCTTCTGGTCTTCAATCTCTTGTAGTTCGCCATCAATATCCTCTAAATCTAGTTGGTAGGCTTCAATATCCTGACCAACATTACGGTTGTACCCCCGCTTACGGAATACTGATATCAGGATGAAGACAAGTCCCATCAATCCAGCAGCAGCACCCGCTCCCAAGAAGAAAGGTTGGCCAAAGAGAATAAAGAGAATAACGGCTAGAACCCCTACCACAATAAGACCGATTCCAAAACTCCTAATCCAGTAAGAATCATCACCTTCATCTTGACCAATCATGGTAGATAGTTCCCGTTGCAGACTTTGTCGCTCACGTTTAAGGGCTGACCTTTGTTTGTCTAATAAATCTAGCTCAGCTTCAGCGTTTTTATAGAAGAGGCGGTCATTATCCAGCATCTCTCTTTTTTGCTGCCAATGTGCTCGCTCTTCATCAGTCATCTCATCGGGCAGCTCATCCAGCGACTCGACATCTAATAAGCTCATTAATCGTGACATTTCATAGCGTTTTTCAACCAATTCGTCATTTAATTGACTATCTACAGACAACTGTTGGCGATAATTTTCCGCCTCTGCTAGCATAGCCTGAGCAAGATAGGTATGATTTTGAATCCACCGCTCACCATCGGTCGCCGGCACTAGTCCTTGCCCTTCAGTAGCGCTACTTGTCATTTGCAGGTCCTGCGCTTGCTCCTTGAGATTGGCCATTTTTTGTGTTAACTCCTGCCATTCCAGAGCTAATTCAGGAGAAAAATCATAGAATTGGTAACCAGCCAGCTCTCTATCTAAGGCCTGGTACTCCACCAAACTATCCTTTTGATTATCGGCTAATTCTAACTGAATCGCTTGATCTTTAAGCTGACTTTCTTGTTGATAGAGACTATCCAAATCTGCTTGAGCTTGGTTTAGGTTACTTTGATAGTTAAAATATTGGTCTTGACTAGCACGCGCACTATTTAGCTTGGCTTGACTTTCAGCCAAGAGCCCTAACTCTTGGTTAAGACTAGGCTTTTGGCCATTAGCTAAGAAAATACTATCTGCTTCTTGCTTGAGCTTAGGTGTAATGTGGGTCAACACTTGACGGCCAGATACACCTATAGACATAAGGGCCTTAGAAAAATCAGCTTCATTTTGCCATATAAAGTTCATTAGATCTTGCTCATCAAATCCAAAATAAGCTAAATAATCATCTCTAGACATGCCATCCCACAAATCACTAAAGCTTGCTACTTGTTGGCGGCCATTTTCCTCGCTAGTTAAATATAAGATTTGCTTACCTTGTTGCTTAGTTCGTTCAATAACCACATTGCCATATTTGGTGTCTCGTAGGTGGAGGCGACCCCCAAAAATTGCTTGCGGGTTACTATCAAACTGGCGGGCATCCTTACGGCGTTGATCTTCAAAACCAAACATGATACTCAGAATAAAGCTCATTAAGGTTGATTTACCTGAGCCATTTAAGCCATTAAAAATATTTAGTTCCTGGTCTAACTGAAAGGTTTGGTCAACATACTTTCCATAACCATAAATTTCAATTTTATGAATATACATTAATTTAAACCTCTTTTCTCTTGGTCATAATTAGCTTGATTGGCAACAATTAGGCTTTCAGCCTTGCTAATGACATCGTCCATAAATTGATCATGGTTAACTAGTGGGGCCATATAACGCTGCCAATCCGCATGAGTTAAGAGAGCCTGGAGCTGGTCATCAAAATAACTAGGATTTTGGAACTCGTTTAACTGCATTTGTAAAGATTCGCCAAACAATTGCGAACTTGCCCATTTAGCATCAGGAGTAATTTCTAAGTCTAAGTCCACTAAATAAGCCCGACTTTGACTTTGATCAACTTGATTACTTAAACTCCACTGTAATTGGTCTAAGAGTTGGTCGGCATAGTTTAACCACCAATATAGGCTCTCACTATCGCCATCAGAATGGAAAGTTAACCTCACTAAACGATTAACCCCACCTTCTCTCGCTCGCATCAATTCTTGGTGCATATTACGCTCAATCGCATCTCTTAAGGCATCTAAATTATCTACTTGAGGCAGTTGATGGTCAACATTAACGAATTGCCAGTCACTGGTTTCAACAAACTCTACCTGGGCAGGACTAGCAGGCGATAAGGTAACTAAGGCGACGCCTTTACTACCACTTTCTTTGAAAGAGTGTCCTTGGATACTGCCAGGGTAAACGGCTAGCGGATGATCAGTCACGACTTGTTGTTGGTGGATATGACCCAAAGCCCAGTAATCATAATTTTTAATTTTCAGATCAGAAAGCGTAAAAGGTGCATAGCGATTACCTTCATAACCCGTACTAATCTGACCATGGAGTAGGCCGATATGATAATCAGCATCTAAATCGCGACTAGGATATTCCTTGGCATAATTATCTTCTAGCCAGCGACTAGGATAGGAGAAACCAGTTAGTTTAACTCGGTCACCCTGCTGACTAGTAAAATCGATTGTAGTGATTTCAGTTGGAAATTCATACACATTTTCCGGCAAAGTCACTCGGTGACTAGGATCAGCAATAAAGTCATGATTACCATAGATTACAAAGGCTTGAATATTATGGTCGTTCAAGCGGTCCATTCCCTGTCTGAATAGGAATTGAGCCTCTAAACTAGCATGGTCACCATTATAGATATCACCAGCAAAAACAACAAAATCAACTGTCTCGTTAATCGCTAGGTCAATTAAATGATTAAAGCTGTCACGGCTTGCATACTTTATATCTTGAAATATTTGCTCGTTAACTGCTTGAATATTTTGAAAAGACTGGTCTAAATGTAAATCAGCCGCGTGGATAAATCGTAGCATCTTCTCTTCTCCTTTAATCATGTATCTGGTTTATTTTAACATACATGTAGATAAGTCGGTAGTTTTGGGCCAGGATAATCAGGTAAATAAAAAAGCCTACACATTCTGATGTAGGCCTCTTAGAGGATTAATTGGTTTGTCCAGCTTGGTAAACTTCTTGAATAGGACGAGTAACAATTCGATTAATATCGTCCAATAATTGACTTACTTTTTGTTCACTCTCCAAAAGTGTTTGAATCGTCTCATTAGCTGTCATCTTATCTTGCAATTTTTTTGCTGCCTCAACATCATCTTCAGACATGTCTTGGCCAAGTTGACTCTTCATTTGCAGGTCAAGTTGAAAACTACGGAATTCCTCGTACAGTGCTGCTGCATCTTGATCAGCTAATACTGCTGCCATCGCAACTTGCAATGCTTTAAAATCCTCATGTTCTCTTAATTCTAATTCAAGCTTGTTAACAGTATCGTAAATATTCGCCATCATCTTATCCTCTCTATTTTTATTATATTTCTAATATAACATTTTGCTATCTGGCTTGCACCTAATTTACCTAAAGCGGTCAAATAGCCTTCTAGCTCCATTAATAATACCGTCAATGATACCATCAGACCCTTGATAATCCTGATTATTTGGATTGCTAGAAGAGCCAGGTTCCCCACCGCTGTAAAGTTGTTGGGCTGAGACGATATCAAAACTAGTTTGCGGACTTACCTCTAGTACAGCAGACATAGTTGTGGCAAAGGCATTAGAAGAAGTTTTTCCTGACCCATAATAGATATAATTATCAGTTGAAGTTTCATCAAAGCCATACCATGTAGCCATGACTAGGTCAGGTGTATAAGCCATTACCCACTCATCAGTAGACCCACTAAGTCCATCACCAACAGTTAACTCACTAGTACCCGTTTTACCAGCCAATTCAAAACCATAAGGTTCATAGCTATCCCCAGTGCCACCTGTGTCAAATACAGCTAACATCATAGCCGTCATTTTATCAGCCACTTCTTTAGACATCACTGTATTTTGTTTTGGTTCAACTTGATCAACAACCACCCGGCCTTCACCATCGGTAATTTTTTGAATAAAGTGTGGTTGGGACCTAATGCCATCATTAACAAAGGCTGTATAAGCCCCAGCCATTTCCATGGGTGAGACACCCTGGCTAAAACCACCCAAGGCTGAAGCCAAGCTAAGATCCTCTTGCTTATAAGGAATTTTAAAATCATCCAATTTAGACATCGCCTTGTTTACACCAATTTCATTCATCAGCCATACAGCCGTGGTATTCTTACTTTGGGCCAGGGCTTGCCATAGCATAATTTCACCGACACTCTCAAAATTATAATTCTCGGGTGTATAGTTATCAGCACCATAACTTTTGACTTGGTCAGGCACAATATCAAAAATATCAAAACCGCGTTCCAAGGCTGGCGTATAGACATTAAGTGGTTTAATTGCTGAGGCTGGTTGTCGCCGCATTTGCGTAGCCCGATTAAAGCCTCGGAAACTATGGTCTGTCGTCCCTCCGACTTCTGCCATCACCGCACCCGTATAAGGATCAACGATAATACTAGCGGATTGGACCGGATCCCCACTTGGATTAGTCGGAAACATATCAGTCTGATTATAAGCACCCTGGAGGGCATTTTGATAAGCCTGGTTAAGACCAGTATAAATCTTGTAGCCCCCATTCATCAATTGGTCCTCATCAAGCTTGTACTTATCAATAGCTTCTTCGATAATCGCATCAAAATAGTAAGGATACTTATAATTATCACTTTCAATATAATTATCCATTTGTGGCATTTGCGTATTAACAGCTAGCTGATAGGTGCCCTCATCAATGAAACCATTATTATACATTAACTCTAAAACTAGGTCGCGACGTTCTAGGGTGGCGTCATAATCATCAACTGGATTATATATACTTGGCCCCTTCAGTGAGGCTGCCAATACAGCTGCTTCATCTACTGTTAGCTCTGCCGCTGACTTGCCAAAGTATTTCTGCGAAGCATCCTCCACGCCATAAACACCGTTACCGAAATAAGTATGGTTGAGGTACATTTCTAAAATTTGATTTTTATCATAATGTTTTTCAATTTCCATAGCTAGGAAAAGTTCTTTGAATTTACGAATTAGGGTCTGGTCACTAGATAAGTAAGAGTTTTTTACAAGCTGCTGGGTCAAGGTTGATCCACCACCAACAATATTCCCACCAGATCCCAAAAATCCTAAGGCAGCTCGACCAATCCCAATTAAATCAAAACCAGGGTGTTGATAGAATCGCTTGTCCTCAGTAGAAATCACTGCATCTTGTAAATTTTGAGAGATTTGATCCAATGAAACATAGGTGCCGTGCTCATCAGCCAAAGTCCCAGCTAATTCATTATTCTGATCGTATATCTCAGTTGTAACTGTTAATTGCTCTTGAAGATTCTCTACATCAGTCATTTTAGCATTAACGAGTAGATAGCCCTCAAAACAAAAACCTAATAAGAGTATTATAAAGACCAGCCATTTCTTTATATGCCATTTGGCCATCCAAGACTTAAATTTTTCCTTCCTAGTATAAGCTTCTTCTGTCACTTGCTACATTCCCCACTTATGTTTTAAATATTCTAATCATTTTCTCATGCTTGGCGTTAATAAACAAGCGGCCTAGCCCCAATTTAAAGGAATTTTACCCTCTAATCTAACTTATCATGCTCATAGTGATGACTTAATTCTAAATGCATAAAATCTAATTGTCTGAGTAGTTCATAAAGAACTAAGGCTACGCAATTAGATAAATTTAAACTACGCACATGGCTATCATCCATAGGAATGCGTAGACATTGGTTTTCATGCTGACGCATAAAGTCTTCAGGTAAGCCGGTTGTTTCCTTGCCAAACATTAAAAAGATATCTTGCCCAGCTTGAGCTAGCTGGCGATAATTTGCTTGGTCATAAGTTCGATTAGCAAATTTTGTAATTAAAAATAAAGGCTGGTCACTTAAATATGTCATAAAACTAGGCAAATCCTGGTGGTAGCTTATTTGCACCTTGTCCCAATAATCAAGACCCGCCCGTTTTAAATGCTTATCATCGGTTTTGAATCCTAAGGGCTCAATCAAGTGTAAATGTGTATCCGTAGCAGCACAGGTTCTAGCAATATTGCCTGTATTAGCTGGCATCAAGGGTTCGTATAAAACAATGTGGATAGTCAATCTATTTCCTCTTTTCCTTCAATGTAGTTAAAGCCAACTTAAACTCGATTCGCGTTTCCTCATCCGAGTCAGATCGTCGGCACTCCTGATCATAAGCTTGGCTAATAAAGTCCACCAGGGCTTGGTTATAACGTTTTTCAATTTTGGCTACTGCATATGCTGCAGTTCCTCTTATCATGGGACGCATGTCTTGGTCAATAATCTCCAAGAGCAAGGGGATAGCCGACCGATCACGATAGTTAGCCAGGGCCAAAATAGCGTTTCTTTGCAGGGGCTTCTTGCCTCGCCAGGCCCCAGCTAAATGACCAAATTGCTCTTTAAATTGTTTATTGGACATGGTTAGCATCGGTTGTAAAATTGGTTCAACCTGGTCACGTTCCGGCTCCATAAGCGGATGTATATGACTATCTATCCCTTGATTATAAGGGCACACCTGTTGGCAGATATCACAGCCATAAATCTGGTGTCCCACCTGGTCGCGAAACTCACGTGGAATATAGCCCTTAGTCTGGGTTAAATAGGAGATACACCGTTTGGCATTCATCCGCCCATCGCCTAAAAGTGCTCCAGTTGGACAAAAGTCGATGCAACGACGACACTCACCACATCCATCGGCAATAATAGGGTCATTATCAAAAGGTAAGTTCGTAATGATTTCACCTAGATAGATGTAAGAGCCATATTTTTGGTTAATTAACAAGCCGTTACGGCCAATAAAACCAAGCCCTGCTCTTCTGGCAACTGCAACATCACTCAATTCTCCCGTATCAACCATGCCATAAGCTTCAAATCCCTCATAGCGTTCCGCTAAGCAAGCTATCAATTGGTCCATTTTCTCCCGCAGTAGATGGTGATAATCTACCCCCCAAGAAGCACGGGCAAATTGTCCCCGCCTTACACCACGCTCCCGCTTCTTTTCATATAAAGGTTGGTTAGGATAGGCTAAGGCAAAAGAAACAATGGATTGACCAGATGCTAGTAATCTCTTAGGATAAAGTCTCTCATCAATGACTGGATGTTCAAAGCCAGAAGTGTGACCTGCTGCCTTTTGTTCATATAAACTTTTCTGCATATAGGAAAAATCATCTGCAGTAGTAAAACCCACTAAGTCCATGCCAACTTGGTTTAAGGCTAAATCCCGAACTTTTTCTTTTTCTTCCAACCAATTTAGCTGATTTTTAGACAAATTAACCTAATCCTTTCTCAATTATCACTTAAAAAGTTAGCTAAAATTACTTTTCAGGCTAGATTTAATTATAAAACACTGTTATTATATTACACACAAGCTGATCTAACCAGTTATAATACTTTATTTCTAGTTTAATAGACCAGCCGCTAATTGTAATTATTAATATAGAAAAAGGAGCTAATCAATGTCTAATTTAAAAGAGCGTATTCTAAAAGATGGCCAAGTTTTTCCTAACAATGTCCTAAAAGTAGATTCATTCCTCAATCATCAAATTGACCCTACCGTTGTTAAGGAAATTGCTACTGAAATCCATAAACACTTTGCTGATAGAGGAATAACTAAAGTTTTTACTATTGAGGCTTCAGGTATTGCTCCTGCCATCTTAGTCGCTGCTGCTTTTGAAGTACCCATGCTATTTGCAAAAAAATCGGTCCCTTCAACTATGCATGGCGCTGACAAATATGTAACCAAGGTCCACTCCTACACAAAAGACATTACTTCGGATGTAATTATTTCACAACAATACCTTAACGAAGATGATGTTGTTTTGATTATTGATGATTTCTTGGCTAATGGTGAAGCCAGTATCGGTTTAATTGACCTTGTTAAGCAAGCTGGTGCTAAAGTAGCTGGCGTTGGAATCTGTATTGAAAAGACCTTCCAGCCTGGTCGTCAACGTTTAGAAGAAGCTGGTGCGGAAGTTTATTCAATCTGTCGAATCGCGTCGCTAGAAGATGGACAAGTGACTTTTGCTGAAGGTAACTAATCAAAAAATCCTAATATAACAAAAACGTCTCAGTTCAACTGAGACGTTTTTATTTACTCTAATTATAAATAACAACAGGCATACCTACATAGGCCATTTCAAATACTGTAGGCATCACTGAAGGCGGTGTATTAATACAGCCTTGTGAGCCAGCATTGATATAGCTACTGCCACCAAAGTTTGACTGCCAGTTAGCATCGTGAATACCTTGACCGGTAAAATCAAATGGCAACCAATAGTTAACAGGTTGTCTATAGGCGTTACCTAATTGTTGGTTAACCCCAACCAAGACTGAAGGAGACTCTTTATTCCAGACTGCATACGAACCTGGAATTGTCGGCGTTGGCACGCCTGTCCCCGCCATACCAGAAACAATATCCGTTTCCAGTGCCATTTCGCCATTTAGATATACCCACATCTTTTGGTTTGACAAATCAATTTCTATATAACTATCGCCATAATAATTAGCTTGACCATACCCTTCACCGGCAATAGTCGGTTCAAAAGTAACATCTTTAGCAGCTAAAATATGATCGATTAATTCCTGAGTAGCAACATCTCGGTCGATATACCAACCGTAAGTGCCAGGCTGAACAGTTACCGTGCCCTGAATCGTACCATTAAATTCACGTGGTTGTAATAAAGCAGCCACTTCTTGATTAATATCATATAAGTAATTAGTAGCTTGTTCATAGTCTACATTTAAGTTGTTCTCTTCATCTACGTACAGCCACTGTTTTATCTGGTCTTGAGGTACCTGAATTTCTTTACCATCGATCTTCATTTTAATATTTGCTTGCCCAATCGCAGCAGCCTGATCGAGCATAGCCTGGACGTGCTTACTTTCTTCATCTTCAAGATCCAAAGGTTGGTAAGTGTCTTCCAGATTTAGACTATCACTATGGTTAGCTAAACTCGTATTTAGTTGGTGAATAAAGCTATCTAAATGAACAGTATTGCCAATAACAGCAGCTACTTTTTCTAAGCCATTTTCACCATTTACTAAGGTCTTAGGCTGATAAGGCTCACGTTGGCTATTATCAATGCCCAAATCAGTTAATACTTGGTAAGCCTTATCCTCATCAATTTTAATGGCGGTAGCACCTTGACTAGTAAGATCATCAGTTTGGAAAAATTCAACTGGCCAAGTCCACACATTCTGTTGATCCATCTGCTGATTAACCAAAGAACTAGCATCTATACTAGCAGCAATATCATTCACTTTAATTTTAGCTAGCTCCTGATTATTTTCATTAATAGTAAATTCCTTTTGTCCTAATTCTTGGCTAATTTTTTTATTGGCCTGATCTGGCCTTAAATTACTGATATTAACAGCACTAACTTGGGTATTAGGCATGATGTGATTCTGATAGAAAAACACACCACCTCCATAAATAACCACTAGTAAGGCGATAATAATTCCAAATATTGTTATTCCCTTTTTCTTCATAGTGTTGGTCTTCCCCCTAAAGATCTAAGAATTAAATCTATTTGTTAGCATATAGGCTACAAGATTTGACCTATCTATAATAGCATATTTTGCCAATAGAAAACTGAAATTTTGCTCATAAATATAAAAAAAGGACGTCCATGAGACGTCCTTTGTTCTACCGGCGGTCGGGGTCGAACCGACACGCCCTTAACGGGCATTGGATTTTGAGTCCAACGCGTCTGCCAATTCCGCCACGCCGGCATAATAATAAATAGAAAGGCGGTAGTCGGATTTGAACCGGCGATCAAGCTTTTGCAGAGCCATGCCTTACCACTTGGCTATACCGCCAAATATAATAAACTGGGGTAGCTGGATTCGAACCAACGCATAACAGAGTCAAAGTCTGTTGCCTTACCGCTTGGCGATACCCCAATAATAATAAGGGCGACTGATGGGAATCGAACCCACGAGTGCCGGAGCCACAATCCGGTGCGTTAACCACTTCGCCACAATCGCCATGTTATTACAGGGATAGTAGGAATCGAACCCACATCGACGGTTTTGGAGACCGTAGTTTTACCATTAAACTATATCCCTATATAACACTATGGAGGGGGGCAGATTCGAACTGCCGAACCCGAAGGAGCGGATTTACAGTCCGCCGCGTTTAGCCACTTCGCTACCCCTCCAGATGGTCCGAGACAGAGTCGAACTGCCGACACCGTGAGCTTCAATCACGTGCTCTACCAACTGAGCTATCGGACCATGTAGTTAATTAATTATTAAATTAAACGGTCCCGACGGGAATCGAACCCGCGATCTCCTGCGTGACAGGCAGGCGTGATAACCGCTACACCACGGGACCATCTATGGAGGATGAGGGGTTCGAACCCCCGACATCCTGCTTGTAAGGCAGACGCTCTCCCAGCTGAGCTAATCCTCCGATTTACATATGTAATGACCCGTACGGGACTCGAACCCGTGTTACCGCCGTGAAAGGGCGGTGTCTTAACCGCTTGACCAACGGGCCAGGATGAATAACGGAGAGTAAGGGATTCGAACCCTCGAAACAGTTTCCTGTTTACACGATTTCCAATCGTGCTCCTTCAGCCTCTCGGACAACTCTCCAAAAAAGCTAGTTTTACTCTGCCAACTCCGCAAGTAGGACTCGAACCTACGACATCTTGATTAACAGTCAAGCGCTACTACCAACTGAGCTATTGCGGAATAAAAAAATTGCACGGCGACGTCCTAGTCTCACAGGGGGCAACCCCCAACTACATTCGGCGCTAAGAAGCTTAACTTCTGTGTTCGGGATGGGAACAGGTGTGACCTTCTTGCCATCATCACCGCACAATTCTATCTTTATGAGCTTTGTTCGCTCAAAACTGAATCTGTAAGCTAAACTCTCATACAACTAACACTTTGGATAAGTCCTCGACCGATTAGTACTAGTCCGCTCCATACATCACTGCACTTCCACTTCTAGCCTATCTACCTGATCTTCTCTCAGGGGTCTTACTATCTTATAGATATGGGAAATCTCATCTTGAGGGGGGCTTCGCGCTTAGATGCTTTCAGCGCTTATCCCGTCCACACATAGCTACCCAGCTCTGCTCCTGGTGGAACAACTGGTACACCAGCGGTGTGTCCATCCCGGTCCTCTCGTACTAAGGACAGCTCCTCTCAAATTTCCAACGCCCGCGACGGATAGGGACCGAACTGTCTCACGACGTTCTGAACCCAGCTCGCGTACCGCTTTAATGGGCGAACAGCCCAACCCTTGGGACCGACTTCAGCCCCAGGATGCGATGAGCCGACATCGAGGTGCCAAACCTCCCCGTCGATGTGAACTCTTGGGGGAGATAAGCCTGTTATCCCCAGGGTAGCTTTTATCCGTTGAGCGATGGCCCTTCCATGCGGAACCACCGGATCACTAAGCCCGACTTTCGTCCCTGCTCGACTTGTAGGTCTCGCAGTCAAGCTCCCTTCTGCCTTTGCACTCTGCGAATGATTTCCAACCATTCTGAGGGAACCTTTGGGCGCCTCCGTTACATTTTAGGAGGCGACCGCCCCAGTCAAACTGCCCGACTGACACTGTCTCCCGACCGGATCACGGCCGTGGGTTAGAGTGGTCATATCACAAGGGTAGTATCCCACCAGTGCCTCCACCGAAACTAGCGTCCCGGTTTCTACGGCTCCTACCTATCCTGTACATGTCACACAAACACTCAATATCAACCTGCAGTAAAGCTCCATGGGGTCTTTCCGTCCTGTCGCGGGTAACCAGCATCTTCACTGGTACTACAATTTCACCGAGTCTCTCGTTGAGACAGTGCCCAAATCGTTACGCCTTTCGTGCGGGTCAGAACTTACCTGACAAGGAATTTCGCTACCTTAGGACCGTTATAGTTACGGCCGCCGTTTACTGGGGCTTCAATTCAATGCTTCGCATACGCTAACACGTCCTCTTAACCTTCCAGCACCGGGCAGGCGTCAGCCTCTATACGTCATCTTTCGATTTTGCAGAGACCTGTGTTTTTGATAAACAGTCGCTTGGGCCTATTCACTGCGGCTGACCTTGCGGTCAGCACCCCTTCTCCCGAAGTTACGGGGTCATTTTGCCGAGTTCCTTAACGAGAGTTCGCTCGCTCACCTTAGTATACTCTACTCAACTACCTGTGTCGGTTTGCGGTACGGGTTGTCTGATTCTAACTAGAAACTTTTCTCGACAGTGTGATGTCAGTAGCTTCGGTACTTAACTTCCCTCCCCATCACAGCTTGTCCTTAACACGAAGCATTTGACTCTGTGTCAGACTTACTGCTTGGACGCGTTTTTCCATCTCCGCGCTCTACTTAACCTCCTGTGTCCTTCCATTGCTCAAACAAATCAGACAAGTACAGGAATGTCAACCTGTTGGCCATCGCCTACGCTTGTCAGCCTCGGCTTAGGTCCCGACTAACCCTGGGAGGACGAGCCTTCCCCAGGAAACCTTAGTTATTCGGTGGACGGGATTCTCACCCGTCTTTCGCTACTCATACCGGCATTCTCACTTCTATGCGCTCCACGACTCCTCACGGTACCGCTTCAATGCCCATAGAACGCTCTCCTACCATCCTTACGGATCCACAGCTTCGGTGTTCAGTTTAGCCCCGGTAAATTTTCGGCGCAGGGTCACTCGACTAGTGAGCTATTACGCACTCTTTAAATGATGGCTGCTTCTAAGCCAACATCCTAGTTGTCTAAGCAACCCCACATCCTTTTCCACTTAACTGAAACTTTGGGACCTTAGCTGGTGGTCTGGGCTGTTTCCCTTTCGACTACGGATCTTATCACTCGCAGTCTGACTCCCGGATTAAACTATTTGGCATTCGGAGTTTATCAGATTTCGGTAACCCTGGATGGGCCCCTAGATCAAACAGTGCTCTACCTCCAATAGTCATCATCCGAGGCTAGCCCTAAAGCTATTTCGGAGAGAACCAGCTATCTCCAAGTTCGATTGGAATTTCTCCGCTACCCTCACCTCATCCCCGCCTTTTTCAACAGACGTGGGTTCGGTCCTCCAGTGCGTTTTACCGCACCTTCAACCTGGACAAGGGTAGGTCACCTGGTTTCGGGTCTACGACAACATACTCAACGCCCTATTCAGACTCGCTTTCGCTATGGCTCCGTTTCTTCCACTTAACCTTGCATGCTATCGTAACTCGCCGGTCCGTTCTACAAAAAGTACGCCATCACCCATTAACGGGCTCTGACTGCTTGTAAGCGCACGGTTTCAGGTACTATTTCACTCCCCTCCCGGGGTGCTTTTCACCTTTCCCTCACGGTACTGGTTCACTATCGGTCACTAGGGAGTATTTAGGCTTGGGAGATGGTCCTCCCGGATTCCGACGGAATTCCACGTGTTCCGCCGTACTCAGGATACTGCTAGGCCAACGCAACCTTTCGTCTACAGGATTTTCACCTTCTTTGATTAACCATTCCAGGTTATTCGACTAAGTCTTGTCATACCACATTGCAGTCCTACAACCCCAAGATGCAAGCATCTTGGTTTGGCCTCTTTCCGTTTCGCTCGCCGCTACTTGGGAAATCGATGTTTCTTTCTCTTCCTACAGGTACTAAGATGTTTCAGTTCCCTGCGTCTACCTCAGTTTTACTATGTATTGATAAAACTGTAACTACCTATCAAAGTAGCTGGGTTCCCCCATTCGGAAATCTCCGGATCAAAGCTTACTTACAGCTCCCCGAAGCATATCGGTGTTCGTCCCGTCCTTCATCGGCTCCTAGTGCCAAGGCATCCACCGTGCGCCCTTATTCACTTAACCACCGGTTAAGTTGTATGATTCGCGATTGAGTGTTCACTCTTTCGGTTTTTACTCTTGGTAAAATTGTTGAATCTCATTATCTCCTGGTAGAAATAATGATTTTCATGGTTTATTACTTACAGTATTCAGTTTTCAAAGAACAAAGTGCAAGTTTCCTTGCAATGGAGAATAGCGGGATCGAACCGCTGACCTCCTGCGTGCAAAGCAGGCGCTCTCCCAGCTGAGCTAATCCCCCATAGGTATTAAATTATACCATATTGCTAAATAAATAGCAATGGGCCTGAGTGGACTCGAACCACCGACCTCACCCTTATCAGGGGTGCGCTCTAACCAGCTGAGCTACAGGCCCGGTACTTGTCCGTGAATATTCAATTCAGATAGACCTCTCAAAACTAAACAAATAGACAAATGTGCATTCCGTAATATCCTTAGAAAGGAGGTGATCCAGCCGCACCTTCCGATACGGCTACCTTGTTACGACTTCACCCCAATTATCTGTCCCACCTTCGGCGGCTGGCTCCAAAAGGTTACCTCACCGACTTCGGGTGTTACAAACTCTCGTGGTGTGACGGGCGGTGTGTACAAGACCCGGGAACGTATTCACCGTGGCGTGCTGATCCACGATTACTAGCGATTCCGGCTTCATGTAGTCGAGTTGCAGACTACAATCCGAACTGAGAATGGCTTTAAGAGATTTGCTTACCCTCGCGAGTTTGCGGCTCGTTGTACCATCCATTGTAGCACGTGTGTAGCCCAAGTCATAAGGGGCATGATGATTTGACGTCATCCCCACCTTCCTCCGGTTTGTCACCGGCAGTCTCGCTAGAGTGCCCAACTGAATGCTGGCAACTAACGATAAGGGTTGCGCTCGTTGCGGGACTTAACCCAACATCTCACGACACGAGCTGACGACAACCATGCACCACCTGTCACTCTGTCCCCGAAGGGAAAGCCCTATCTCTAGGGTGGTCAGAGGATGTCAAGACTTGGTAAGGTTCTTCGCGTTGCTTCGAATTAAACCACATGCTCCACCGCTTGTGCGGGTCCCCGTCAATTCCTTTGAGTTTCAGCCTTGCGGCCGTACTCCCCAGGCGGAGTGCTTATTGCGTTAACTGCGGCACTGAAGGGTGGAAACCCTCCAACACCTAGCACTCATCGTTTACGGCGTGGACTACCAGGGTATCTAATCCTGTTTGCTCCCCACGCTTTCGAGCCTCAGTGTCAGTTACAGACCAGAAAGTCGCCTTCGCCACTGGTGTTCCTCCATATATCTACGCATTCCACCGCTACACATGGAATTCCACTTTCCTCTTCTGCACTCAAGTTCCCCAGTTTCCAATGACCTTCCACGGTTAAGCCGTGGGCTTTCACATCAGACTTAAGAAACCACCTGCGCTCCCTTTACGCCCAATAAATCCGGACAACGCTTGCCACCTACGTATTACCGCGGCTGCTGGCACGTAGTTAGCCGTGGCTTTCTGGTGAGCTACCGTCAAGGTTGTAGTAGTTAATTACAACTTGTTCTTCACTCACAACAGAGTTTTACGATCCGAAAACCTTCTTCACTCACGCGGCGTTGCTCCGTCAGACTTGCGTCCATTGCGGAAGATTCCCTACTGCTGCCTCCCGTAGGAGTTTGGGCCGTGTCTCAGTCCCAATGTGGCCGATCACCCTCTCAGGTCGGCTATGCATCATCGTCTTGGTAGGCCGTTACCCCACCAACTAACTAATGCACCGCAAGGTCATCGATAAGTGACAGCAGAGCCGTCTTTCCAATCCCTGTCATGCGACATGGATTACTATGCGGTATTAGCACCCGTTTCCGGATGTTATCCCCCGCTTATCGGTAGATTCCTTACGTGTTACTCACCCGTTCGCCGCTAACGTCAGGAGTGCAAGCACTCCGTCAGTTCGCTCGACTTGCATGTATTAGGCACGCCACCAGCGTTCGTCCTGAGCCAGGATCAAACTCTCGTTAAAAGTTTGAGCTACGCTCATTGCTGACGTCTTTATAGTCTTCGTCCAGACAATCATTTGAATTGTTGGTTCATCAACCGAAGTTGATGCCCTACACATTTGGTTCGTCTATTTGTTCAGTTTTCAAAGGTCTATCGCTGTCCGCTCGGGACAACTACTTAAATATATCACGTACTTGATTTGTTGTCAAGAACTTTTTTGAAATATTTTTTTCGCGTCAACACATTGTGCCGCGAACAAAAACTAGTATAACTTGCTGAGCAGGTATATGTCAAGAAGAAATTAAAAATATTTTTTAATTAAATTTTGTCGTCCTGTAGCTCAGATATATCATTATAGCAGGAGCGAATAAAATTAGCAAGAGTAAAATTCGATTATCTAAAAGCAGCCAGGCTAATAAACCTGTGAGCATGCACGGTGCCCCTATTGCTAAAAGCGAAATAGCTACACATTCTTTAAAATTATATATGCGGTTATTATGTCTAGATTGGTTACGCCAATGATTTATTACTAAAGCATAGCCAAAGATTGCTATAGCTAGTCCAACCGTAAATACCAAATGACGACTTAAAGTATAGATTAACCGTGCTTGGTTATTGAGCTCAGTTTGAAAACTATTATTTAGCTGGCTAAATAAGTTCTCATTGTTTACCTGATTATTGGGTATAATCCAATAATCAGGTAAACCCGCTGCATATTGCCGGTCACCAATTTCTAAAACAAAATTATCTGCAAATATAAGCAAACTAGGTCCAGGCTGATCTAAGTAACTTTCTAATTTATCAGCCTGAGGGTTGATTACTGCCAAAGCTTGTTTACCTTTGTAAACTAACTCTCTGTCTGTAGTAATTTTTCCTCGAACAATTTCTATTTGATTAATTTCTTCAGCCATTTGACTAGGAAACTGTTGATGGACGGTTGCGAAATCTTGGCTAACCATTGTATCTTGGTCTGACTGAAAGCAAGCATAGAAAGGCCACACCAACCATAGAGAGAGTACGGTCCCGATTATTAATATATGAAAGTAATTAAACTGGTAGCGTCTATAATAAATTTTACTAGGTGACCAGATTGACTTTAAATAATTCACAATAAACATGGCTTACCTCTTAGCTCTAAAAATGTACTATAATTAATCATCGTAAACAAAATATTAGGAGGAACATATATCATGGAAAAAACAATCGGGATTATCGGTGCTGGTAATATGGGACAGGCTATCTTGTCTGGTCTACTAAAAACAGAAGATTTAACTACTAATCAACTTTGGGTCAGTGATACTGATCAAGACAAACTAAACCGACTTAAAGATCAACACCAAATTAACACGACTATAGATAACACTGTCTTAATTAGCAAATGTCAAATTATTATTTTGGCTCTAAAACCCTATATTATCCGTCCGCTTATCCAGGAGTTCGCCCCGCAATTAAGCAATAAATTAATTATCTCAATTGCCACAGGTTATACCCTAAATCAAGCCACACAAGATTTAGGCAAGCAAGTTAAATTTTGTCGGGCCATGCCTAATACACCTGCTCTGGTAGGTAAGGGCACAAGCGGCTTAGCACCGAATAAAAATATTTCTGATGAAGAACTTTCAACTATTCTATCAATCTTCAATAGCTTCGGCCAGACCATTATTGTCACAGAAGAGGTTCTTAATTCAGCAGTTACCGGTTTAATTGGCTCAGGACCTGCTCTAGTCTATATAATTGCTGAGGCTATGGCTGATGCAGGGGTTCATCAAGGTCTGACCCGGGACCAGGCAATGTCAGCTGCTATTGGGGTTCTCGCAGGATCTAGCCAATTGCTTGCTGAATCTAATCTCCATCCCGGTCAATTAAAAGATATGGTATGCACTCCCATGGGTACAACAAGTGAACTTGTTAGAACTGCTGAGAAACTTGGCATAAGAGCCGCTGTAAACGAATCTATCATTGCTGCCTCTAAGCGATCAGTTGAAATTTCAAAACAATCCTAAACTTAAAACCAGGTCCTAGCTCAGGGCCTGGTTTTATTCAGCTTGGCCATCTTTTTTCTGACAAGAAGGGCATATACCGTAAATTTCAAGGTGATGACCGATAATATCAAAACCGGTTAACTTATGAGCAAAACTTTCTACTTCATTTAAAACGGGATAGTAAATATCAACAATCTTACCACAATTCTTACAAATCAAATGATAGTGCTTATCGCCAGCAAAATCAAAATGACTAGCTTCATCACCCACATTTAATTCTTTAACAATCCCCAATTGATTAAACAGCTTCAAATTATTATAAACAGTAGCTAGACTCATACTCGTAAAAGAAGACTTTAAATCATTAAAAATCATCTCGGCGGTCGGATGATTCTCATTCTCAACTAGATAACGTATCATGGCTTCTCGTTGCGGTGTAATTCTTACCTTTTCATCCTTTAAAATCTCGATAGTTTGTTTAATCATTTCCTCACTATGCCTGTTACCTGTCATACAAACGCCTCCCCTCTTTAGAATCTTTCTACCATTATTATAACCCTAAGTGAATTAAAATACTACTCAGTATCTAGACTTTTGGCCACCACGTCCAAGTAAACTGTGATAGAATACAGATAAATCTTGAATAGGGGAGTGCTGATTCATATGCGTCTTGGAGCGCGCACGATTAAAACTGGTATTGGCGTAATCATTGCCATGTTATTAGCGGAAATTATACCTTTTATAGGCAACGTCATGCCAACTTTTGTGGTGATTTTAGCTCTGCAACAATCTGTTAAAAAAACTTGGCAAATGTTAATTGATAGAGTAGTTGCTGTCATTATTGGTGGTCTCGTCGCTGTCGTCATGTATGCAGCCTTCGGAAACAATGCAATCATTGTGGGGCTAACCATTATCTTATTTATATCAATTTTGAATGCACTAAATCTCAGTGACATGATAGGCTTGGCTGCTATTACTGTGGTCATTATTATGCTCAATGATTCTAATGATTCAATTATTCACGTTGCGGTCATGCGGGTTATTGAAAATCTAATTGGAGTCTTAGTAGCGGTGGCCGTCAATATCTTCATATTTCCTCCTAAATATGACCGAGTCCTTTATGAGGAATTGAATTCTACTAATACCGAAATCCTTATTCGTTTGCGCGCTATATTGAGAAAAAATGGTGAATATTCTTCTATATCACATGACCTCCATTGGGCCTATGCCAAGCTAGGCAAGATTTCTAAATATGTTTCGTTAATGAAGGAAGAACAAGTGTGGTCACGTAAAGCTGCCTTTAGGTTAAAGCGTAAGGTTGTTGTGTTTAGAAACTTTGAACAAGCTCTACAAGCAGCCATCGAGTTATTGCATGTTTTCCACGAGAACACCAATGTCCTCTTTTTACTACCTGATGCCTTAAGGTTTGAGATCAGGGAACGCGTTGAGACCCTGTGTGCTGCTCACGAGCAGATTTTTCTTAAATTCGATGGCCGCATCTCCCCCAAATCGGTTAATTTTTTCCAATCAACGGTCGAGTTTCGCCAAGAACTCTTAGACCATATTTTTGAACAGGTAGATGAATCTGATAAAACATCAGAAGAAAAACTTGAAGAGTCAAATGCCCTCCTTTTGATTACTGGAGCTATGATCAGTTACGAAGAAGCACTAATTAAGCTAAACACCGTTGTTCGTAGCTATCGTGTTCATCATAACGATGACCAATACACTGTTGATAGTCTAGAGCAGCAAAATTAAGAAAAAAGTGGTGTCCAATCTGGACGCCACTTTTTTCTTAATTGATTTTACGCTTTAAAACCAGGGTAGACAGTGCCTCTATTTCAGCTAGATTAGACATTTTCTCTGTCCCATCTCTAAAGCTGAGATCACGAACAATCACTTCCCATTCACCTTCAGGAATCCAACATTTTACATTGTTGTCTTGACCATTAAATATTAAGACATACTCTTCGCTACTGGTCGGGTGACCGGCTAAATGAACACCGATAATCTGATAATCAGCTTTAAAAATCTTTAAATAAGCCCGAACTTCACCAAATGTATCCAAGTTAAAAAGACGATTTGATAAACGCAGGCGAATCAACTGACTGATATAATCGACGCTTGTAGCAAAACGATCGCGCAAGGACCAATCGATTTGATTAATCCACTCCGGTGAGTTGTATGAATCTCGGATACCATTTTTGGTCCGATACATCTCTTGACCACTATGAATAAAGGGTACTCCCTGAGCTAGTAATATGATTGAAGTAGCAAGCATCTGACGTCTGTGTCGCTTATTTTCATCATCCCCCCCATTGGAAAGTAAAATTTTATCATAAAGTGTATAGTTATCATGCGCTGCAATATACTGAATCATCTGTTGCGGATTATCGATAATAGCCTCTGTGTTTGACAGGTTGTAGCCCCCAGCAAAGTTGGTTAAAACCTGCTGTTCTGTCATAAATTTCCCAGTAGCAAAACCAGTGTCCTGGGCATTGCCATAATCAGACCCTTTCACGGCGTCGCGTATTTTATCATTGAAGTAAGCGACACGCGGTGTACGATAAGCGTTACGCATAGAAGCTTTTTCATTACTATCTAAGCGGGTATCTAAATGCCAGCCTTCTCCTAAGATAAAAATGCTAGGATCAATTTCATCTAAGGCGCGACGGACTGCATTCATGGTATCTACATCATGTATACCCATTAAATCAAAGCGGAAACCATCAATATGAAATTCCTTAGCCCAATAAACAACTGAATCAACGATATAACGCCGCATCATAAAACGCTGCGAGGCCGTATCATTTCCCACACCAGTTCCATTAGATAATTCACCCGCTGAATTTTCTCGGAAATAATAGCCGGGCACTGTTAAACCAAAAGGATGCTTTTCAGTTTGATAGACATGGTTATATACCACATCCATGATGACACGAATCCCTTTTTTATGGAGAGCCATCACCATCTGACGCATCTCGGATAATCTAACCATAGGATCTTTAGGGTCGGTCGCAAAAGAGCCGTCTGGAATATTGTAGTGCAGGGGGTCATAGCCCCAATTGTAATTTTCTGGATTACCAGCATCTAACTCATCCACTGTAGCAAAGTCAGCTAACGGCATCCATTGAACATGCGTCACACCTAAATCCACCAAATAGTCCAGTCCTGTAGACCGTCCTTGGGGACTCTTAGTTCCTTCTTCAGTCATTCCCAGAAATTTACCACGATGGATTACCCCTGAATTTTCGGCAGCCGTAAAATCACGAACTGAGGCTTCATAAATAACCACATCGGTGTCATGAGACATGGCTGGCGGTCTATCTTCGTACCAGCCCTGGGGCTTAGCGCGTTCCAAATCCAGAATTACCCCGCGTTCTCCATTAGCGGTACAAGCCTTGGCATAGGGATCAACTGAGAGGTTGGTTGCTCCATCCGGCAAATAGAGGCGATACATATAAGCTGTGTTATGCCAATCCCCATCTAGACTGTAATAATAGGTACCCTTCTCCCCCTCTAGCATTTCATAAACACTATAGTTGTCGCCATATAAATCATCATAAATTAGCAGTTCAACCGCTAGTGCAGTTGGTGCCCATAAGCGGAATTGACAAGTCTCTATATGATAATTGACACCTAATTCCCCCGCATAACCATAAACCTGATCAAATTTCGGATCATGCATTAATTCACGTGTTTTTAATCTGATCAAAGCTGGATCAACTGTATCAACCAAATCAAAGACTGGTTGTAAAAATTCTTCTCTCATTATTCTCCCTCAAATTCCAATTTATCAGGGTTATTATATAGTTAAAATTATTAAATACAAAGCACTAATTCCTAGCTCTCAAAAATACTGGTCATTTTTTGGCCTAGCCTCCTCTAATCGGCTTAAAAACGCCAAAAAAACAGGCCGATTACTCAGCCTGTTTTTTTATTGTTTTAATATTGTACTTATTCATCATATTTAATAGCCAGTCCCAGCCTGTCCTCCGTTTTCGGCGCCTGAGAGATTAGGATTTCCTTGACCTTGATCAGCTGGAGGTGTAGCCGGTTGTTCATAGCCTCCCTGGTTCCAATCTTGGCTATGATTATAGTCAGGCTGGACTTGGGATTCTTGATTAATACTAGCTTCCTGAGCAGCGGCTGCTTCTTCAGCTATGCGCGAGGCTTCTTGAGCGGCTGCCTCTTCCTGAGCTTGAGAGCTAGCAGCTGCTTCTTCAGATGCAGCATTCTCGACTGCTTGACGTGCTGCCTCCTCGGCTAAAATGGCCTGCTCAACATCGGAATTATCTCCTTGGTAACCTGCACGCAAATCTAACTTGGTATTCATTAAGTTCTGGTGCAGATCAAGGGCTGCCTGGTTAGTATCTTGAGCTAGATTTTTACTTAAATCATATACATTAACGTTAGCTAATTCAATAAAGCTATTGATATAGTCCTGATATGCTTGATTTTGACTCAATTCTTCATCTTCTGTCGGTGGTAGGATAAAAATAATTTCCGACTGAGGATTTTTTCGTCGAATCTGCCGATAGATACTCTCAACATGGCCAGCTGCTTCCTCCGCAGAAATTTTAGCCTGGTAATCTGCTTCAATCGGTAGCGCAACTAGCATCAATTGCGCTTCATTCGTATTAAGTTGACTCATCAAATTTTGATCAATAATATCAGCAGTTGATTGATTTTTAATTTGACCATTTTTATAAGTGATATCAGATAGCTTTTGTTCAGATAGTAGTTTTAAGCCCGCTGGTAGCCAATCGACCTTATTATTAGTCATGTTTAAACCATAGACTGTGGGCGTTTGGCCATCAGCCAGGACATAATGCAAATATGCTAGGGCAGTGGTACTAGACCGGTCATTTTCAAAAGACTTTAAAGCTCGGCTAACATTATACTCACGATTAGCACTAGAGATATCGGCCGCCTTTCCTTGATAGCTGGCTGATTGCTCAACCAAATTTCTTTGCGTTCTTTGCTGACTAAAGATAATGCTGGCAACAATAACCAAAATAGCTACTACTACCAAGCCAACAGTTAAAATTTTGTTGCTCCTTGATTTCAATTTTTCCACTCTCTCTTAGTTATATTTTCTGAAAATTGCATGCTATCATTTCGTCTGAGACTATGTTATACTATTTCTGATTTCAGTGCAAAACTGATTTGATAGAAAGTAGGTACCGTGATGCGAAATCCTCGTGAGGGAGAGTACATCACAGTCAAAAGCTATAAACACGATGGCTCTCTTCATCGCACCTGGCGAGATTCCATGGTTTTAAAAACCAGTGAGCATTCTATCATTGCTTGCAATGACCATACCCTGGTTATCGAGTCCGATGGTCGTCGCTGGGTAACTAGAGAACCAGCCTTACTTTATTTCCATAAACACTATTGGTTTAATATCGTCACTATGATTAGACAAAAGGGAACCTCTTACTATTGTAACCTAGCTTCACCTTATACGCTAGACGAAGAGGCTTTAAAATACATCGATTACGACTTAGATATCAAAATTTTCCCGGATGGCGAAAAGCGTTTGCTTGACGTTGATGAATATAAAGAACATCGTCATGACATGCAATATTCAAGAGATATCGATAAAATTTTAAAAGCCAATGTTACTGAATTGGTTAGATGGATCAATGAGGGTAAGGGCCCATTTTCTAAAGAATATGTAGATATTTGGTACGAACGGTACTGCCAATTGAGTTACCAGAAACAAAAACGGAGAAAATAGTTTTTGCCAGGTAACCACTTTGATTGTGGTGTGCCTCATAAAAAAGCGCCTGTGACTTAAGTCGCAGGCGCTTTTATATATCCTTATTATTCTGCCTGAACAGTACTACGCTTAAAACGACATGACAAATCAAGTATCTATTGTTTTTTAAAGTCCCGATATACTTGCCATATTTTCTCTTGTACTCTGGCTACTGGCAGCTGGTCCATATCACTAGCAGCTAGCCAACACCAGCTATTACCATATGCCTTATCCAATTGCTTGGCTAATAGGGCCTCCTCTTCCGGCCTCAATCGCATATAAAACGGACGAATATGCCATTTGAGATGGGTAAATATATGCTTAATTTCCGCCAATGGTTCTTTCATTACTATAGGAGATACTTGATAATTTGCACTTGTTTCGGCCACCACATATTGGTAGTCAGTGACCTGGTCACGCCGGCTTTCAAGCAAAGGAACAGACCACATATTTTTAAGCAGCTGCCCATCTGAACGCTTAATCATCAAAATTTGACCTTGCTGATTTTCAATCAGCAAGGCTTGATAGTAAACATCTCTAGCCTTTTTTTGCTTGCTCTTGACTGGATAAGCTAAGGTTGTGCCATTTAGCGTAGACAAATTATAGGCTCTTATAGGACTTAGCTCAGGTTGGGGATTTTTATAAGAGCAATAAGAGGATCCCAAATCCATAATCGCTTGATTGAAATCTCCAGGACGATTATAGTCAATTAGATAGCTCCCTATTTCTTCGAATATTTTTCTGTTTTTCGCCACAGCAATATCAGCATCAATCGCGAAAAGTCGAGCTAATACCCGCATCGCATTCCCATCAATAGCCGGCACGGCTTGATTAAAAGCAATTGAAGCAATGGCCCCTGCGGTATATGGTCCAATGCCTTTTAGGGCCTTTATAGCTTTAATTTCAGTCGGAAAGACACCCTCATGATTAGCCATAATATCTCTAGCAGCTGCTTGCATATTACGGACGCGAGAGTAGTAGCCTAGTCCCTGCCAAACCTTGAGCAAGTCCGCTTCGGTGGCCTGAGCTAGATCAGCAATTGTCGGAAAAACTTTCATAAAGTTATTAAAATAATTAATAACCGTATCCACCTGGGTCTGTTGCAGCATAATTTCTGACACCCACACCCGGTAAGGATCCTGGTTTTCTCGCCAAGGCAAGTCACGTTTTTCTTGGTCATACCAGGCCAGTAGGTCCCTTTGGAAGGCTTGTCTAGTTTCAGGACCAAAGACCTGCACACCGGCAATTATCGGACCTAAGTCGACAATAGCTGATGTATTTAGCCAAACAGTTAAGTCCTCAGCCTGGTTATTGATTTCTTTCAATGTATCATTCCTCTTCTTGATATTGGTCAGCTAACCGGTTAATGGCTTCAGAAGCAAAACCTTTTTGGTAGAGTAAACTTTTAACCTTATACAAACGTTCACGCGGATTGAGCTTATGGTAGCGTCGGTAGTATTTAGCAAAGCTTTTAATCAATAATTCATCTTCTTGCTTCTGATCCTCCTGGTCAAGTTCAGATATTAAATCAGCTAATACTGACCGAATTAAGTCACTGGCATAGCCCTTGCTATATAGGTAAGCCTGAGTTTTTTGCCGGGCAGTTTTAATAGCGTGGCGCCGGGATTGTTGGTCAAAATATTTTTTTGCTATTTCCTCCAGGTTACTTACCTGGTCTTTTTGACTGTACTCTTGAAGCGATTGGTTGATTGTCTCTTGGTCCAAGCCTTTTTCCTTTAAGTAACGACTAATTTGGCCAGGGCCTTTTTTCTGCAGGCGTTTACTAGTTCGTACATAACTTTGACCATAAACTAAATCATCTACCAGCTTCATTTCCTTTAGCTTATCGATGGTTCTATCAATATCCTCAGCAAGAATTTCTTGGCTAGCTAATTTATCTCTGACTTCTTTTTCTGACCGTAAGCGATGGGCCAAGTAGCGGGTCGCTAATTGGAAGGCCCAGGATTCACGTTCCGCTGCCTTGATATTTTTAACCATCTCTCGGTCTAATTCTTGGCCCTTGTGGAGGGCAAAACGCACTAAAACACTCTCACTCACAGCAAAAGCATAGGTCTGATTCAAGTAGATATTATAACGTTCTTTATTCTTTTTCTGGACTTGAATCATCGTTATCCGGCCTGCTTGGATAGCTGGTTGGTCTCCATTTTGCTGGGCTTGACAATCCACATTTTGTGGTGCCCTTGTCTGCCTATCCTGGCCCTCAGCCTCAAGCTCTTTGCTAGCTTTTAAAGCCTTAGCTTTAGCTATTAAGTCGTCAGCATTACCCTCATGGCTTTTACCAGTAACTGGCTGCGCTTGCTTATTTTTCTCCGTGTGAATGTCTCTGGTTTTGGACCAATTTGAAGTCTTAGCAGAACCTGATAAATCTGACAAACGAACTGGTCCCTTTTTTCGAGCAGACATAAACTTCTCCTTTCCTCTTTATTTCCCCGAGTATATCATATATGTCCCTGGTCCTATTTCACATGTTATACTTTATAAAAAAGGAGGGAAACCTATGAGTCTTTTTAGTGGTTTATTTGGTAATGCATCAAGTGGTAGCCCGGAAGAAGCCGAGCGACTTTTAGCCGATTACTTAATTCCTGGAGAAACAATCGAACTAAATTATAAGCTAGTTCGCGACTACATTATCTTTACTAGCCACCGTCTAATTATTGTTGACATTCAAGGGATTGGCAAGAAAAAAGCTTTTTCAAGTTTACCCTACCGGTCAATCTCCCGTTTTTCAGTCGAATTAGCTGGCAGTTTTGACTTGGATTCTGAATTAGACATTTATATATCTAGCGCGACAGACCCAGTCTACGCCCTGCAATTTCGCGGAGATAAATTAGTTAAAGAAGTTCAACAAGCTTTAGCACAAGCAATTCTTTAATTGGCTGGCTTGTTCCATAAAAGTAAATTAACCCCCTAGCTGATAAATTGCTGGGGGGTAGTTTTTTTATATTTACAGACGCCAGAAATTGTACCCGGATGCCTGATAACTTTCTTTATTAAGAATACTCTTCACATCAATAATTATTTTCTCTTCATTAGGCATTTCTTTAAACCATTGATTAACGGTAGCATAGCTTAAGTCTTTAAATTCTGGATGTCCAACCGTAAAGACTAAGCAGTCTGCTTGACTAATAGCCGACATTTCAAGAAGTTCTAGACCATAAGTTTCTTTAACATCGGTTGCATCGGCCCAAGGATCAACCACTTGTGGTTTAATATCATATTCTTGTAAACGGTCAATAATATCGGTAACTTTAGAGTTCTGGATATCTGGTGTCCCCTCTTTGAAAGTCAGTCCTAAAATAACAACATTTGCTGCTTTAGGACATTTACCAGTGACTACTAACTGTTTTATAACCTTATCTGCAATAAACTCACCCATACTATCATTTATTTGCCGACCGGCTGCAATTAAGCGGCTATGATAGCCTAAATTCTCGGCTTCATAGACAAAATAATAAGGATCAACACCAATACAATGACCACCAACTAATCCAGGTGTAAAACCAAGAGCATTCCACTTGGTATTCATCGCATCAATAACATCTTGCGAATCGATCCCCATACGGTCAAATACTAGCGCTAGCTCATTCATAAAGGCAATATTAATATCCCGTTGGCTATTCTCAACTACCTTAGCTGCCTCAGCAACTTTCATACTTGATGCTCGATAAACACCAGCCTCAACAACTATTTCATAGACTTTTGCGATATCATCTAAATAATTGTTATCTGAAGCAGATACAATTTTAACAATAGTTTCTAAACGATTAATCTTATCACCAGGATTAATCCGTTCTGGTGAATAGCCCACGATAAAATCATGACCATGTTTAAGACCAGACGCTTCTTCTAGAAGTGGAATACAGATTTCTTCTGTAACACCAGGATAAACTGTAGATTCATAAACAACAACAGAGCCTTTTTGCAAATTTTCACCTAAACTTCTTGTTGCACTTGTAACTGGTGTTAAGTCAGGCGTTTTATCTTGATTAATTGGTGTAGGAACAGCTACAATATGGAATTTAGCTTCTCGTAAGCGCGTAACATCAGATGTAAAAGTCATACTGGTTTCCTTAATTGCCTGGTCGCCAACTTCCATAGTCGGATCTTGACCTTGCAAGTACTTCTCAACTTTGGCTTGATTATTATCATAGCCTATCACATCAACATGTTTAGCAAAAGCAATTGCAATAGGCATACCAACGTAGCCTAAACCAACCACTGACAATTTTTCTGTTCTAGCTAATAGTTTTTCATGCAAACTCATTCTCATATCTCCTAACTTGTGATATCGCGATAAATTTCTATATACTCTTGTGCTAAATTATCCCAATTAAATTTTTTATAAGCTTCAGTCGCATTTGCTGATAACTGGTCGTAATTTTCAACAATTAGTGCAATTTTATCAGCAATATCTTGACTAGAATTGGGGTCGACCCGGTAGCCGACATATCCCTCAGGGAACTGACCATCGAAACCTTGGTCTTTAGAGTATATTATGGGCAAACCCTGACTTAAAGCTTCCGGATAAACCAAACCAAAAGTTTCGTATAAAGAAGGCATAATAAAGATATCCTGGGTCCGCATAAAATCAATTAATTGACTAGGTGTCATAACCTCATAATAATTAATCTTTAATTGTGATTGGTTAAATATCCGGTCTACATACTCCTGGTCTACCTTTTTCCCCACCATATTAAATTGACTTGCCCGTCCTGATTGTTCCTGGTAATCATAAATTCCTTGGCTAGCTAAATGCTGATTTTTCAATGGCATTAATTTCCCAACTTCGATAAAATTAATAACCTGCTGGCTAGATAGATGCTTAGCTAACCCTTGCTTTTCGAAGTATATATCATCTATCCCATTAGGAATAATCTCTATTTTTGTCTCTAGACTACGACGTAATCCGGGCTCTTTAATATATTTGTCTAGAAGCTCTTCACAATTTTTTTGTGATAAAAATACAATGCGATCTGCTTGGTCTAAAATTCGTCGCCCACGGGGCCTTAAATCAATCCGCTTTTTAAAAAAACTATTAATATCCGTATAGCCACGCACAGCCACTATATAGGGCAGGCCATAGCGCTCCTTTAGGGTCAGAGCCACATTCCCATCAGTGAAAAGGGTATGCGCATGCACTAAGTCGTACTCATTCGGATTGACCAAGTCTAGTAACTGCTTTAAAATTTTACGCTGTTTTAATCGATAAAACACCTTGTCTCTATTTTTAAAGGTAACAGGATGGTAAACCGGATGCTTAGATTCATACAAAAACTGTTGCTCTGTTTCTATCTTAATCGGCATATAAACCTGGTTGTCAAACTCACTAGTTTGTAGACGATCCATTAAATTCTCATGTAATTTAGAAGTTAAATAGTTTGAATTGATATGTAATACCTTGGCCATAACTTGGTTTCACCCCTATTAATTGAAGCCATTGGGATTATTTTTTTGCCAATTCCAGGCATCTCGACACATATCCGCTAAATTATGTTCAGCTTGCCAACCCATCAATTCTTTGGCATAACTAGCATCAGCGTAGCAAGTGGCCACATCACCGGGACGGCGGTTAGTGATTTCATATGGAATCTCAACATCGTTAGCAGCTTCAAAATTGGTTACGAGATCTAACACAGAATAACCTTCCCCGGTGCCGAGATTGACAACCTCTAAACCTTTATTTTTTAGGGCATAGCCAATAGCATCCACATGGCCCTTAGCTAGGTCAACGACATGAATATAGTCGCGGACACCGGTACCATCTGGCGTGTCATAATCATCACCAAAAACATTTAAATGGTCAAGTTTGCCAATAGCTACCTGGGTAATGTATGGCATAATATTATTGGGAATACCCTGAGGATCTTCTCCGATTAAGCCAGATGGATGGGCACCGATTGGATTAAAGTAGCGTAAGACCATGACAGACCATTCAGGATGGGCGTGATAAAGGTCGCGTAAAATTTGCTCATTCATTACCTTGGTGTAGCCATAAGGATTGATTGCAGAGGTAGGTAAATCTTCAGTTAAAGGTGACTGATTATCCATGCCATAAACGGTGGCTGAAGAGGAGAATACGATCTTCTTCACATCAAATTCAGCCATAACTTCTAAAACAGCCACTAAGCCACCTAGGTTATTGTGATAATAGGCTAGCGGCTTTTCAACCGATTCACCCACTGCCTTAAAGGCAGCAAAATGGATAACCGCCTCAATCTCCTCATTACGAAAAACCTGGCGCAAGGCTTCTCGGTCTAGCACATTAAGTTGGTAAAAGGTTGGCCGGACACCAGAAATTTCCTCTATTCGGTCTAAAACTAGGGGCTTACTATTAGAGTAGTCATCGACAATAACTACATCGTAACCAGCTTTTATCAGTTCTATACTGGTGTGAGATCCGATAAAACCGGTCCCTCCCGTTACTAAAATCGCCATATGCTAGCACTCCTTTCAGATCTTTAGCCTATTTTACCATAATAGAAAAAGTCCAGTAAAATAATCATAATTCTTAACCTCTTTTCAGGAAATTTGATATGATAAAAAGACACTATATTTTTAGGAGGAATAATGTGAAAAAAAACAAAGTTTTTTATGGTTGGTGGATTGTAATTGCTTCAGCCATCGTCCTAGCCATCACTGGCCCTGCTGCTGTAGCTGTGGCTAATATTTTCCAAGGACCAGTAACCAGTGAGTTTGGGGTTTCTAATGGCCAATTTGCTATCTCAAATTTATTAATTCTTATTATCAGTGTCATTTTTTCCCCATCGATGTCACAAAAAATGGCTAGTGGTCATTTTAAGCAAAGTTTTTGTATGGGATTAATCTGCTATATTTTAGGATTAGCTGGATACGCTTTTGCCCCCAATATTTGGGTTTTCTATGCCCTGTCCATCCTAGCTGGTTTTGGTTACTTAGCTACAACTATGATTCCTGTAGGCCTTTTGATTAACCACTGGTTCGTTAAAGATCGCGGTCTAGCCACTTCTTATGCTATGTCAGGACTTGGTATTGGTGGCATTATTTTTAGTCAATTAGTAACCTTTTTAATTGGTAACTTTGGCTGGCGTATGACTTATCTGGCTTATGCAATAATTATGTTAATTATCGTTTTACCTATTGGCCTATTTATTTTTAAACCATATCCAGAAGAAATGGGTCTCCAAGCTTATGGGGCTAACCTGGGCGACAATCAAACCGGCAAGGTCAGTGATACAGCAACAGAAAGTGGCCTAGATTTTGACCAAGTCAAGACCAATGCTTTCTTTATTGCTCTTTTAGTAGCTAGTGTCTTAATCGGGATTGTAAATAACGGAGGTCTAGGCCAATTTCCGCCTTTCTTTACTGAGTTACATGGTCCCAGTACAGCTGCCACATTGATTTCTCTTTACTCAGGTATCGGTATTATCGGAAAATTAATACTTGGTAAAGTGAATGATAAAACTGGTATCGTCGTCTCAACTATCTATGCTGCTGGCCTTTTAGTAGCCACCTACCTACTGATGACCCAAGCCAGCCATCTGCCTTTAGCCTATATTGCTGCCATCACTTTCGGTTTAGGTAATGCCATTGGTACAATTATGCCGCCTCTGATTTCTGCTGATATCTTTAGGGCAGGTTCTTACGCTAAGGCCTATGGTATGGTCCAATCTGCAACCATGTTAGGTATGGCGGTTGGATCACTAGTTACGGCAACCATTGCTGATTTAGCTAATTCCTACCAAGTTTCTTGGCTGGTCCTCGCTATTGCAAGTGGCCTTGCAGCTTTCATGATTATCACTTCATACCGTCAAGCAAAAACTAAATATTAAATAATACTATAGACAAATGGGTCCGTATCCTAGCTAGGATACGGACCCATTTTCGCGTTCAAAATTCTAATTATTATAGCTTGGATGAGCCTTTAGTTCATCTTCAGTTGGCATACCAGACTGAGCGCCCTTTTTAGTTACTGAGATACTAGCAGCTAGACTCGCAAAAGTCAAAGCTTGATGGAGTGCTTGTCCCTGACTAAGCGCTAACGCAAAAGCACCAGCAAAGGTATCACCAGCCCCAGTCGTATCCACAACTTTGCTAGATAAAGCTGGCATCCTAACTAGTTCTTGACCATTATGGTAAGCTAAACCGTCACCGCCTAGAGTAACAATCAACTGGTTTGGCATGTCTTGGCAAGCTTGGTCTAAACCTTGGGAAAATAAATCGGCTAATTCAGTTTCATTAGGTGTTAAATAAGTGACCTTGGCTAGATAATCAGCTCCAATTGCCACAGAAGGTGCTGGATCATAAACAATATCAATATCATTTTGATTAGCCAATTCGATAACATATTTAACCGTCTCTATAGGAATCTCATTTTGTAAAACAATTAGTTGATGGCTAAACAATTTGTCAGCTACCCGGTCTATATAAGCCGTATCAACGTGCTGATTAGCACCAGGTACATAAATGATCGCATTATCACCCTCATGCAGGGTAATATGGGCTGATCCAGACGGCTGACCAGCAACTGTTTCAACACTAGTGACATCAATGCGATGGGCTACCAAGTTATCAAGTAAGGCTTGGGCAAACATATCGTCACCTACGCAACCAAACATGGCTACCTGGCCGCCCAAACGCGCAGCAGCCACAGCCTGGTTAGCCCCCTTACCACCAAATAGGGTTGAAAAATCTTCCCCGTACACTGTCTCGCCTCTTTGCGGCAAGCGATTAGTCGTAACAACAAAATCTGTTGAAATTGAACCAAGAACTGCAATCATTTTTTAGCCTCCATTTCCTATTCTGCACTATATTAAAATTGAAGGGACTGTGATACCAGTTAGAAAGTCATCCTGATGCGTAAGCACTTTTCTTAGCTAGCTGATATTATAAACTCCTAATCTAGCTCTAGATGGCTTCTGAGGGTTTGGCTAACTTCATCGAGCTGATCTTGGCCAACAATATTATAATAAACACCGGTTGACTGGTCAGGCTGACCTATTAAGGTCATCTCCTCAACAGCTTCTGATGGCACCCGATAACTTAAGCCAGCCCGAACCATCTCATTTAGCGTCATATCTGTACGGACATTATCAGTCACGACATCGAGAAGGGGCCTGATATCAGTTAAGGAACTAACACGCGCATACTTACGCAGTATCCCCAGTAAAATCTCTCTCTGCCGACGGTTACGACCATAATCTCCCTCTGGATCTTCATAACGCATCCGAACCCATTCTAAGGCCTCATCACCACTTGATAGTTCGATCTCACCTTCAGGGAATTGGTAACCACCATTAGCAAAAGCAAAATTATTATAGACCTGGATTGGGCCCACGGCATCAATAATTGACATCATACCGTCCATATTCACCAGGGCGTAATAGTCCACAGGTATATTAAGTAGGTCTTGGACTGCGTTAATCGCTCCCTCGCTACCACCGTAGGCATACGCTGCATTAATTTTATCATCAATCGTCTGGCTATAAGTATCACGAGGAATACTCAACATTTTAGCTGAATGGTCATTTGGATTAATTGTCACTAAAATCATGACATCAGTGTTACGTTCTCCGGTTGTTCGACCGCCACCACTATCCATACCTAGTAAAAGAATAGAAACCGGTTCTTTTCTGTCTAAGACCTTATTGCTATCGCGCAAAACTTGTCGATTCTGGCTACTAGATTCATACAGTTGGTCAGCTGTTTTTTGAGCCGTAAAATACACACTTCCCAAACCAACCAGGACAATAACAAGCAAGACTAAAGGTAGTAACCACCACTTGGAGCGCCTAGATTTTGCCCGGCCTCCCTTTATTTTATCACTTCGACGCATCATCAGACTCCTTCATTAAAAATATTGTTCCCACAAAACGATCAACCCGCTTAGTAAAAATCTCCCTCATATTCATAGACAGGCACTTCCTCAGGATACCAACCTTCCTCAACACCTATATCTGCTTGGTTATTAGGAATTTCCTGGCTATCATCATACCCTTGCACATCTTGATTAGGTAAAGGTACCAAGATACTGCTTTCAGGTAAGTAAAGAGGTAAGCTACCAAACTGGTTAAGAATTTCAGTCTTCAGTTCGCTTTGCTTATAAACCCCCGGTGCAATCAACATATCTGTATCGCTATAGTAGCCATCATAATCATAGTCCTCAACGGGAAAGTATTCAAAAGGCACATTAAACTCAACCGGGTAGACAATAGCTGATTGGCTTTCAGACAGGCCTAATAAAGCTCTTAAATGATTAGATAGATCCAAGCGTTGTGCTTCAGTAACATACAGATAATAACCAAAATAAAGGTTCAAATCTCGAGTATCACTAACAACATAGCTATCATTATTTTGCAGGGCTGCTAAATAATTATTATGGAGAGCAATCATATCTGACCGTGTCAGGTCAGTTTTTAAATTTTGACCAAGCGTATCAAGTATTCGATCTAATTGG
This sequence comes from Aerococcus urinaehominis, assembly GCF_001543245.1. Classification (GTDB taxonomy): domain Bacteria; phylum Bacillota; class Bacilli; order Lactobacillales; family Aerococcaceae; genus Aerococcus; species Aerococcus urinaehominis. Next base: position 1,300,252 of record NZ_CP014163.1, on the reverse strand, counting down.
CGCAAAGTATCCAGAGATACAATTTCCTTGATGACCGCCCTAACTACTTGTTGTTGACGTTTTTGACGTCCCAGGTCTCCCTCCGGATCTTGCTTACGCATCCGAACATAGTGCATAACTTGTTCACCATTAAAACGTTGCGTTTGGCCCTTGGTAAAATGAACACCATTCTGGGTGAAGGTCTGGGTGGGTGTTAATTCCAAGCCCCCCATGCCATCAATGACATCAATAAAGGCGCGCATATTTACTTCTACGTAATGATCAATTGGCACATCTGCCCACCGCTGCAAAGAATTAATGGTGCCAGTCATCCCATAATTCATATAGGCGTGATTAAGCTTATCAAACTCATCGGTACGACCCATGGGCCCCAAGGTATCACGCGGAATACTAGCAATAAGGGTCTGATTTTTTTCCGGATTGATGGTGATTAACATCATCACATCGCTACGGCCATCCTTCACATCTTCGTAAAACAAGGCACCGTTATCAATACCTGCTAGCAAAATAGTTACCGGTTCACCCTTAGTTAGCGCTACTTTGGAACCACGCATATCATCGCGATCCACCCGATTATAAATTGTATTGGTGAAGCCTACCAAGCGGCGGCCTAACAGGAAAGCCATCCCACCGACAATCACCACTAGTATCAGAGCGACCACCCAGGGCCAACGCCTTTTTTTCCGTGGTTGTCTCTTGCGGTAGCTCACCCTATCATTTTGGTTTTGATAGGCGTCCGCTTGCTCGTTTTTCTTCATGACCTGCTCCTCAGTTTATTTTTAGCAAATTATACCATAATCACCCTTTTTAAACCTTAACAGCAAAGTTTATTCGCCTTTTTGCTTAGTAAAAATACGGGGACCCTCTTTAGTTATTGCTAATGTGTGTTCATATTGGCAAGACAAGCCCCCATCAATCGTTCTGGCCGTCCACCCATTATTGTCCATTTGCATCTTCCAATCTCCCGTATTAATCATCGGTTCAATCGTAATCGTCATACCTTCTCGTAGACGCTGGCCCCGTCCTGGTTTACCATAATGAGGGACTGCCGGATCCTCATGCATCGTCGGTTGGATACCATGTCCAACAAAATCTCTCACCACTGAATACCCTTTAGACTCAGCATAGCTTTGGATGGCATGACCAATATCACCAATTCGGTTGCCAACCTTAGCTTGTTCGATACCTAAATATAAACACTCTTTAGTTACAGCCATCAAATCTTTAACTTCTTCACTAACCTCTCCAACGGCATATGACCAGCAAGAATCAGCAAAAAAACCATCTAAAGAAATTACAGTATCTACCCCTACCAAATCGCCATCCTTAAGCACGCGATTTTTTTCGGGGAAACCATGGCAAATTTCATCATTAACTGAGGTACAGGTTGCAAATTGGTATCCTTCATAACCAATTTGCTCAGGAATGGCTCCCAGTTCTTTAGTTCTTTTTTCAACAAATTGGTCGATATCCCAAGTGGTAATGCCAGGTTTAATAAAATCTCTTAATTCTTCATGAATACTAGCTAGTAACTGACCAGCCTTTTCCATGCCTTCAATTTCTCTTTGTGTTTTAATCGTAATCATAATAATCCCTTTCTAGTGTAATCTTCTTTGTTAATTTTATCTCAACCATACTATTAATAGCAAATTTACTTTTTTGACCGATAGTTTAAGAATTGTTTATAAAAACCTTTTTTTCTAACACATAGTTAGGCTTTTCTTATAGAATTGCTATAATTGTATAGTAACTGAAAGAGGGGTTTTATGGGAAAAGTACAAAAACTAGAACAGGTTGCCTACCTATACATTAGACGTCAAGTTCTTGGGGGAGAATGGTCTGATGGCTATCATATTGTCGAGTCTAGCCTTTCCGACCACTTAGATGTCAGCCGCAGTCCAGTCCGATCAGCCTTACGCGTCCTAGCTGACGAAGGGACTGTCCAAGATATTCCCTACCGAGGCTATTTTGTTAAGGGCGTGGATAAACAGGACAGCCATCTCGGCTTAGAGTTGCGATTTTTCCAAGTATTAGCCTATCGCATACTGGACCATATGGAAAAACATGCCAGCAAGACCTGGCAAATCACTGACCGACTAAATCATGAGCTCGATAAATTAGACCAAGCCTATGTCCAAGAAAACATGTCCGATTTTATCACAGCTGTAGACCATGTCAGCCAGCTTGCCCTATCTCTAGCTGCTAATGATTTCATGAAAAAATCTTGCCAAAATAGCCTGATGACTATCTGCCAACATGTGTTAGCAAACCAGGACAATCAAGCTTTCAAGGAGCTAACTACTCCTCTCTACCTTTATTTCAAGGATTTTAACCGTCTTCTATTACAAGGACGTTTTATCGATTGTAAAGTGGTCATCGACCTTTTGAGCGCTTATCTCTATCAGCTGCTATCTGATGTTGATCAAGCCGAATACGATCTCAAGTTGCCCTACAGTCTTAAATAATCACACCAGCCACTTACTTTAATCGTAAGTGGCTATTTTTTTTGCTATACTAGACATCAAAAGGATAGAAAGAAGGGACCCTATGAAAGCCTTAGTCGTATTTGCAAGTTTAACCGGAAATACTGAAGAAATTGCCGATGTTTTTACTGAAGCCCTAGAAAATTTAGGCATTGAAACTGAAATGGAAGAATGTAGTTCGGTATACGGTGAAGACTTTCTCGATTATGATATTTGTGCCGTGGCTACTTATACTTATGGCACTGATGCTGATTTACCTGATGAAATTGTTGACCTGTATGAAGATTTAGCCGAATTAGATCTGGGCGGAAAAATTTTTGCAACTATGGGATCAGGTGACCATTTTTACGAGAAATTCTGCCAGTCAGTGCTTGATTTTGAGGCACGCTTTTTAGAGCAAGGGGCTACTCAAGCAGGACCATCTGTTTTAGTTGACCTAAATCCAGAAGCAGAAGATATAGAAGCCTTGGAGAACTTAGCACAACAATGTCAAGCCAAAGTTTTAGAACTACAGGGAGGCGAGTAAATGTCTGATTTTAACCATAACCTAGCTAAATATGCCCGCCTTTTAATTGAAAAAGGCATCAATGTTAAAAAGGGAGACCACGTGATGGTCTATATCGCCATTAACCAGGCTCCTCTGGCCCGCCTTTTAGCTGATTATGCTTATCAGGCTGGTGCAAGTCGGGTTTACTTTACCTGGACCGATGACCATCTACAACGACTAGACTATGAACATGTGGATAGCCCTGAGCTGGCCCATGTCCCTGATTACACCATTGCCCGTGAAGAAGATCTCATTCTCAACAAAAAAATTTCTCGTTTGTCAATTGTGTCAGGAGACCCAGACAATCTAAACGGCATTTCTAGTGATAAAATTTCTCAAGTCCAAAGTGAGCGCGGTCAGGCCCTAAAGGTTAGACGAGAAGCAACCATGAAAGATCAAGTTAAATGGACAGTTGCTGCCGCAGCAGATTATGCTTGGGCTAAGCATGTTTTTCCTGAATTGGCAGACGATGAGGAGGCCTGTGTCGCTGCCCTGTGGCAAGCTATCTTTAAAACTTGTCGAATCGATCAAGAGAATCCTATTGCAGCCTGGGATAGCCACTGCCGCAACCTAGAAGCCAAAGCCAAGTATCTGAATGACCAACAATTTAAAGCCCTCCACTATCAAGCACCAGGAACTAACCTTACTATTGGTCTACCTGATCAACATATTTGGACCTGTGCAGAAAGCTTCAACCCCGCTGGTCAGCCCTTTATTGCTAATATGCCAACAGAGGAGGTCTTCACCGCTCCTGATACGCGCAATATTGAAGGTTACGTGACTTCTACCAAACCGCTATCTTATGCGGGTGCAATGATAACCGGCATTAAGGCCCACTTTAAGGCTGGACAAATTACTGAAATTACTGCGGATACCGGCCAAGATATTATCCAAGACTTAGTTAACAATAACCAAGGCGGTCGCGGTTTAGGTGAAGTGGCCTTAGTCCCTCATTCATCACCAATTTCCCAAAGTAACTTGACCTATTACACGACCCTCTTTGATGAAAATGCCTCTAATCATATTGCAATTGGTGCTGCCTATCCAACCAATATTGTGGGCGGTGAGAAAATGACTGACCAAGAGTTAATCGACCGTGGTATCAACCGCAGCCATGTTCACGTTGATTTTATGATTGGTAGCCCTGATATGGATATTGACGCCATTGACCAAGATGGTAACCGAGTCCCTATTTTCCGACAAGGAGAATGGGCCTTCTAATCAAGTAAAGTGAGGTGTCTTATGCGTAAAAAACGTTATCACTTTGAAAATGTTAATATTGAAATACCTGCCCAGGTAGATGAAACAATTGAGACCCTGGAAAAAGGTTCACCCCGCCTGAATTGGATTTATGTACTGATGGCATTAATTATTATTTTCTTGAGTATTTGGTTAGTCACCATTTACTTCCCTGGAAATAATCAAGAGAGTCTACCTAGCTCTCAAACTATTCAAAACCAGGATATTAACCAGCGAATTAGTGATTTAGAATCAAGAATTGATGCACTAGAAGCTGCTAATGGTCTGGAATAAAATAAATATATACAAACAAGCGGATAGCTCTCAAACGAGGGCTATCCGCTTGTTTTTTATTGCAATGTTTTCTAAACCCAGTTTGACATATCGAGAGCAAAACTAGGATTAAAATATGGACTGATACTAGCAGTGGTTACCGTATATCCAGGTTGTGGTGAGTGAATATAGCGACCATTGCCTAGAGAAATTGCCACGTGATAAGTTGATCCATAGCCACCCCAGAAAAGAAGATCACCTGGCTTGGCTGCTCCAACACTGATGCGCGGGCCTGCATTTTGCTGAGCACCTGTCCAGCTACCAATGTCTTTACCAGTGACTTGACGGTAAACATATTGGGTAAACCCAGAGCAATCAAAACCACTAGGAGTTCTGCCACCCCATACATAAGGGGTACCAATATACTTATGAGCCTCGTTGACTATAGTCTCTCGCTTAGTTACTACTGGTGGTTGATAAGCTATTGTTTTTTGCGGTGCCTGGAAAGCTTGCAGAGTTTGCTTAGATAAGCTCTTCTCTCCACCTAATAACGTATAGCTCTTAACACCTTTTTCATTAACAATATATTTTAACTGTTCTTTTAAGTTACCAAGATTATCATTTTTCACTAAGAGTAGATTGCTGCCGGTCCGTGCCGCTAAAACAGCAGCCGGTAGAGCATCTGAGAAACCTTCACCTGAAGTAACATAGCTATGCTGTGGCGAGACGCCATATTTTGTTAAGGCGTTACGATTAACCGCGTACCGGTTATTACCATCAATACGCTTTACCGTTTTACCCAGAGCTTTTAATTGGTTGCTGACCGCATCCGAGATAGTTGCTTGGCCACCAACAATAACAAATTTATTGATACCTGTGGCTGCCTCTACTGTGTGTTGGTCGAGTTGATTAGGCCGTGTTAATAAAATAGGCATTTGTTTTTGCGCTGCAATCGTAGAAACTGATAGGGCATCAGCAAAAGCAGTACCAGAAACTAAGAAGGCTTCCTTGGCTGTGCCATTAACCTTAGCAATTTCTTTGGCAACTAGACTAGCCTGTTCGTAGCGATTGCGTCCACCAATGCGACGGAAATTAATACCATTAGCTACTAGGCTATCAGTGACTGCTTTAGAGATACTAGCCTGACCACCTAGCACAATAACTTCTTGGGCCTTTAAGCGTTTAATTTCATTGATTGTATTATCTGAAATCGAGTCAGCCTTTGTTAGTAACAGCGGTGCATTATATACGTCAGCTAATGGTGCGCCAGTTAATGCATCTGCATATTGATAGCCATTGGCTAGTAAAACACGTTCCGACTCTACCCAGCCGGCCTGGCTCATTTCAACCGCATTATCGAAGCGATTAGCACCTTGGATGCGGTCAACTTGAGGGGCCTCACTTGTGCCTTGTATACGTTTTTGCGTGGCTTGTGGCACAACATTATTTACTGGTTGAATATCTGTAGCTGGCTGTTCAAGCTCAACCTGGCTATTTGTTTCTACTTGCTCTTGATTTTGGTTGATAGCTTGATGTTCAATATTTGTCTGATTACTAGACTCAGCTGCTAATTGATTCGTCACAGCTTGGTCTTGCGCCATTTCAATAGCAGGGTTATTGACTTGATCAGCTACTGATTGGTAGCTAGAACTAGTCGCTTCATCAGCTTGGACAACTTGGCCCATAAAGGCTGATAAAACAAATGAGCTAGCTAGGGCTAGATAACGAACTTTAGTACTTGTTGATAATTGATTAATAAACATATTTCCCCCAAAAAACTTGTCTTGAAATTTACTTATAAACTATACCATAGGCAATATTTGCTGAGGTTGCGCCCAATTTACAAAAAGTAAACAAAAACATACTATTATTACATCTTCTGTAACAATGTGTTAGCTGAGTTACAAGAAGCTAATTTTATATCAAGTATTTCTAAAGTTTTCTAAAAGTAAGCAAAAAATCCTAACCCGATTAGGGTTAGGATTTAAAAAAATTAGTTTTACCTGCTATTAGATTATTTAGTTTTACCAAAAATTGCTTTGACTAAATCTTTAGCATATTGGTTAACATTATTTACCATATGATTGGCATCTGCCGGACTCGAACCAAAACCGAGCTCCACTAAACGATAGTTAACATCGCCACTTTGAGCGCGGTTAGGATTACGTAGATCATTACGACCTGAGATACCACTATGGCCTTTGAAGTTATAAGAGTGATCCAGACCAACATTCTTTTGAATTGCATCGCGGATAGCTAAGTCCAATTGGTCAGCATTTGACCGACCACTAATAATGACATGACCACCACTTCGACTAGGATTATTTGCCCAGTCATAATGCCATTCAATCACTTCTGTTTTATCAGCACCACCGTGCTCTTTTACAAGCGGCAACAAGGTATCACGGGCATAAACGTTTTGATTTTCTACCCAGACAACATTCACTCCAGCTGGCAAATATTTACGCATGGCTGGGAAAAGATTTTCTTTCATATAACGGTTTTCACCCTTAGCAATCCGACCAGTAGCACCTGGGTCGCCATCACCATGACCAGCAATCATAATATAAGTTAATAACTCAGCAGCCTGGTTCATAGTATTAACTTCTTTTTTCTTAGGTGAAAAAATGGCCTTAGGTGTATTTAAGGTAACCTCTGTTTCTGGCGAAACAGTTGTCGCACCACCAATAATTGTATACTTCTTAATCTTACGTTTACCCACAGAAAAATCTGTTTGTTCTTTTAAAGTTCCCTGGTTATTTTTAACTAATAGTAAGGCTGATCCTTTTTTAGCTGCTAACATAGCTGCCGGCAGACCATCTGAATAGAGCTCACCTGAAACAACATAGAAATGGCTCAAACGATCGTTATAATACCAATCTGTAATATTACGGTTAACTTCATAACGGTTCTTACCTTCAAAACGTTTAACCACACGACCACCAAGGCTAGTTAAACGATTTTCGACCGCCTTACTGATGGTCTTTTCACCACCAATAAGCGTCCAAGTGTTTACTTTAGGGATGGCATCAATAACCGCTTGCTCTAAACGGTTGCCCCGAGTTAAGTAAATCGGTAATTTCTTGGCTGCGGCAATATTAGAGATAGATAAGGCATCAGAGAAGAGTTCACCACTTGCAAGGAAGGCATCCCGGCTACCAGTCGCTGCCATAACTTCTTCAGCTACTAAGGCTGCTTGCTCGTAACGGTTTTTACCGCCAATCCGCCGCACAGCATATCCCTGGTATTCTAAAACTTTAGAAATATCTTCATGGATAGACTTAGTTCCACCAAGTAAAATAATATGTTTAGCTTGTAGACGCTCAATTTCAGCTAAGGTCGTATCTTCAATAGTTTTATCCTTAGTTAGAAGTAGTGGCGCATTATAAACAGCAGCTAAAGGTGCGCTTGTTAAGGCATCGGCATACATATAGCCGTTAGCAATCAAAACATAATCAGATTTTTCCCAACCAGCTTGGCTGATAGCTACCGCGTTAGAGAAGCGGTTGGCACCATGAACACGGTCAACTGTTATGCCTTCGCTACTTTCTTTGGCTAGAGCTGTCTCGCCTTTCGGTGCCGTCCCTTTAGTTACAACACGTTGGTAAAGGGCCTTAGCTTCAGCTGATTCTTTAGGGTTAAGCTTTTCTGATTCTTTCTCCTTATCACCAGCATCCACCTGCTGGTCAGTTTGCTTAGATTGCTCAGGTTGGCTATCTGTTTTCTTTTCACCAGCAGCATCAGATTCTGAATTAGGCTTAGTATCATCTTTCTCAGAGCCTTTATCTGCTAGCCCTGTTTCACTGCTCACATTTTCTTGGCTAGTGTCGGCGGGTGTTGTTGGTGTCGACTCATTTTCAGTCTTCTTAGCTGAATCGCTATCCGTAGCGGATACATTCTGACTAGCTGGCTGAGTTTGACTTTGTCCAGGAGCCTCCTCAGCCTTTACCTGGTCAACTAGTAGGCTAGAAAAAAGTAAGGCACTAGAAAATAGGGTTACTTTTAAGTAAGGTTTAAGTTTCATGATGGTCTCCTTTAGTTTTTCTTAAGATTATCATAACACTAGAATTTAATCCTCACAACGAGGAAAAGATTACAATTAAATGACATTCAGGAAAAATCCCATATTGGCCTAGCAGGTAAAAATCAAAACAGGAGTCCGCCTCTTAAATGGCAGACCCCTTCATTAGATATATTATTTAACCACGACCTGAATTTTACCTGTTGCATCTTTTGGTGTGTCATATTGCGTTAGGTTATTTTGACTAATAATGCGGTTTAACTTGCTAGCATAAGCACTATCAGTTGCGTAGCGACCAGTTAAATAGCGGGTAGCCTCCTGGTAGCTATTGGTATTGGTCTTCCAAGCACCCGCATAAAAACGTTGATTTGAAGTTAAGCCGTTTTTAAGTAGGTTGGTATAATCTTGAAGCGATTCTCGATAAGAAGGATACTTGCGGAAATTAGCCCGAATTGAATAATAATTACGGCCACCAGAGTCTTCTAAAGTTTGCATATTAACGCTCTGTCCTTGGTAGGCCCCTTTAATACCAAATAAGTTATGATTTGGCTCCCGAGACAAGAGGCTTGTTCCCCAACCAGACTCTAAAGCAGCTTGGGCCATCATGACTGAAGCGTAAAGACCATTTTCATGAGCCAGCTCCATCGCTGGGACAATTAATTTATTTAGGAAGCTACTATTAGTCTTGCCTACTGTAACTGTTTTACTGGCCTTGGCCGCCTGCGCCTTACGCTCAGCTTCCAAACGTTTAGCTTCTGCTGCCGCTGCCTCATTAGCCTTAATCTGGTCTAAAAAGGCTTGTGGTTGTTTAAACCATTGAGCAGTCTTAGTACCTAGGGTCTTAGTGCCACCGAAGAAAAGATAAGTTTTAACATCTTGGCTAAGGGCATATTCGACTTGCTCCTTAACATTATAAACATTCTCATCTTTAACCAACAGGACAGCATGGCCATGTTTAGCGGCTAAATTGCCGGCTGGTAGCGCATCTGAGAAGATCTCACCAGAGGCCACATATAAAACCGGTTGGTTACCATGGTATTTCTTTAAGATATTACGATTCACTTGGTAACGGTTTTTACCTGGAATTCGGTCGACCTTGGCACCCAGATTCTGGGCTTGTTTAACAACCTGGTCTGATACCGAAGCTTGTGAGCCAATAATAGTCAACTGGCCAATTTGATCCAATGCTGGAATAATTTCATCCGCTAATTGGTCACCTTTAGTTAAATAGATTGGTGCCTGCATATTAGCAGCAGCTGTCGCGATACTTAAGGCATCCGCAAATTTATAACCATTAACCAGAAAGGCCTGCTTTGGTTTACCAGTCACTTTTTCCATTTGGCGGGCAATAAGTACAGATTGCTCATAGCGATTCTTACCACCAATCCTGCTAACCTGATAATCTAAGGCCAATAGTTGCTCGGCGACCTTATCAGACACACTAGCCTGGGCTCCCAATAAGACAACATGTTTTACTTGCAGACGGCGCATTTCCTGTAAAGTTACCTCAGGAATCCATGTATCTTTAGTATAGAGGATTGGCATGTCATGAGCGTGGGCCAAGGGAGTGCCTGTAAGCACATCAGCACCCTTGTAGCCATTAGCTAATAGAATCGTATCAGACTTGTCCCAGCCTAACTGGCTAGCCTTAGCTGCAACTTCAAAGCGGTCACGGCCTTGGATGCGGTCCAAGTCAGCTAATTGGTCTGCCGATACTTTAGCAGCCACTGAGGTATTTTTAATTTCAACCTGGTCGTTCACTTTAATAGGTGATTGCTTGCCATTATCGGCAAGAATAGTTTTTTGCTCCCCACTAGTAACTGACTGGTCACTAGCAGCCTGATCCTGACTACTTATTAAGTTAGGCTCTGTGCTGCCTGCTACACTAGACTCACTGTCTTGACCATCATCCGTCACTGAATTTTGGTCGAGTGCTTCAGCAGAAGCATTTGTGTTTCTTACTTCTTGTCCAGTTTGTTCAGCAGCTACCTGGGCAATTAGGTCTCGGGCCTGGTCTAAGGCAGCTTGGTCACTAGCGCTCAAATCATTATCAGCTGGCTTGCTTTGGTTAGTAGTAACAGCTTCTTGCTGTACTTGGTCATTAATTTGTGTCTCAGCAGCAGATACCTCTTGGGCCATTGTCGCACTGAGGGCTAAACTTGAGGCTAAGGCAAAAATATAAGCTGGTGTTCGTTTCAAGATGACTAATCCCCTTCTTCATAAAATATTCTTAAAAAGTATAACACAGGCCAAATCCTTTCATATTGCAATTAGATTACAATGTGCTAACAAGCCTGGCTAATTAAAAAAGACCGGTTCAAAAAACCGATCTTACTGAAAAGTTTAATATCATTAATTTTTTAATGTTCCCCAAATAGTCTTAAAATCTTCTTTGAAGCACAAGACTACACCTAAGAGAAAGGCTAAGTAAACCAGGGCTCCAAGATAGGGATTCAGATAATTGGCAGCCAAATAAAAAGCAGGAATATGGCTAGCAATCAAAAGCCACTCTCTACCTGTATTCTTCAGGTAAGGAAATTTTAATTCTGTCGCATAGATATACCAGAATAGGTAACAAAGACTAGTCGCCGAAGCTACCCCCAGCATAGTATGACTAACGAAATGAGCTGCCATGACAAAGGCTAATGATAAGCCTGCATATATCAAACTATCCCTAAAATAAACCATTTCAGAAGTTCTCGATTTGTAGAGGTTAGCGATTAAAATCCGCGACAACATAATATAGGGAACGGCAATAAAGGTTACCGATAACAGACTGACTGATGGCAAATATTGAGGTAAGAAGTTGACAATAATTAACTTAAGCGCAAAGAAGGCTAAGCCCCCTATAATACCCAGAATCAAGGAAGTCTGCTTGATAATATTCATGTAGGTATTATTTTCACGCTGCTTGGCAATGATATTGTAAAACACCATTCCTACTGCATTAACAATCAAGAGAATAACATTAAGCATGGAATTTTGAAAATTGTATCGAGCAAAATCCTCTATCGTGTAAAACCACTTAACAACCCAGTTCCCCACATTAGCCACAAAGGTCAAGGACATATTGGCAATTAAAATAAAGAAACCAATCCTGAAGAGGTTAAGTTTACCAGCCTTGGACCAGGTGAACCTGTAACCAAAATGCTTACCAAAATGCCATTCATAGTAAATATACATAAAAACATATGACAAGATATTTAAAATAATGTAGAGATAATAGTTATCTGACCTGAATACAAAAACAGAAAGAAGAAGAAGCCCAATGTAAAAAAGACTCTTTAAGATATTTCCTCGCGAATAGATGGAGAAAACGCCAATTGCTTGAAGAAAATTCTGATGGTAAGTTCGCATGGTATCAAAAAAGGTCACCACCGCAAAAAAAACTAAGACCATATCCTGCTTAGCTAGAGCCACTGCTAGCATAAGGATAAACATCAAAATCTGAAAAAAAGTAACAAAGGACCTTTCCGCGTTAACAGCCTGACGGTCTAGGTCTGCCAATTCTCGGCCCCCGTACTTGATATTGATTCCATCATTGTAACCCAAGTTAAAAAGATAGGTATAAGATGTATAGAGAATGTACTCCCTATAGTAGCCATAATCAGAAACAGCTAATATTGCTGGCAAGAGAAAGTTAATGATAAAACTGGTCCCAAAACCAACAATGTTAGATGCGGCCACACTCATAATGTTTCTTAACATTTTCAAGATTAGCCCCTCCTTTATAAATGAAAGTGACTGATTCGGCCAGCCATAAAGTCAACATAGAGTTGGGCAGAAGCTTGATTAGTAAACCTCTTAGCTTCTAGTACTTGCATGCGGTGTCCTGAATCAGGAATAGCTTGCTCTAAAGAAGTTAGCAAATGTTTTAACCAAACTTGGCTATCAGCCTCTAGGGGCAAGTAAGTTACCAAATCAATACCAAAGTCTACCTCATCAGTTACGCGATTAGAAACCAAGGCTGGTACACCAGCAGCCTGAGATTCGACAATGGTAGTTGGAAAACCTTCCGTAAAAGATGGTAGTAATAACGCATCTAGGCCAGCAAAATACGCACTAATTGGCGCTAAGCGACCTGTAAATTTTACATAGTCGCTTAAACCCCTCTGATCTACTAGTTTTTGTAGTTCACTTTCTCTAGGCCCTGACCCAATAATTAGAAAGCACAAATTCAATCCTTGATTTTTAGCTAGAGCTGCGATTTCCAAAGTTTTTTCATGATTCTTAACCGCCACCAGTCGGCCAATATGGCCGATTAAATAGCTATTTGGATTTATAGCCAACTGAGCTTTTAACTGTTCTCGTCGCTTTACTTGATCTTGGTCTGACAGAATAAAATCCTGGGCCTCTATACTATTAGGTACAACCATCATCTCCGATTCTGGTAAATCCAAGCGATAAAAGGATTGGTTTGCCATCCTACCACAACCCAGGTAAGCTTTAGATAAATGTGAATTAATCCGGCGTTCAACTGCGGCTAACAGGCGGCCTTTTCGACCTAAAGTATCGAGTCGCCTAACAGTATGGGCATGAAGGTAAAATTGATTGTCAACAAAGGGATGAGCAATATGGTAATATGCGAGCGCCCGGTAACCAGCAATATGGCAGTGAACCGCATCATAATGGTGGGCCTCAAAGGCTAGTAAGAGCGACCGTTTAAAAGCCTGATAACCTGCCTTTTTAGGATTAGCTAGCCGGTAAATCTGCCCACCCGTTCCACTAATCGCCTGCTCAAATTCTTGGTTACATTCATCATAAGTAGCCACATCAAATATTACCCCGTACTTGGGCATCTGCTTAGCCTTATTCATGATAAAGGATGAAATACCACCACCGAAACCACTCATTATCTGCAAGATACGCATGATTGATTCTCCCTTAATTTTTTGCAATAAAAAAACGGTCCTAAGAAGATTCGAACTTCCGACACATCGTTTAGGAAACGATTGCTCTATCCCCTGAGCTATAGGACCAGAAAAGTAATTATATCATACCATAAATAACAACTTTGCCTAGATTGAATTTATCTTAAGATTATCCTGAAAAAAAGAGGCTAACTGGTGTGCTAGCCTCATAATATTTTTACCGCGAATTAGATTAGAGTCGACGACGCATGGCATTATAAACATAATGACCAAAATAATAGGCCGCCTTAGTTAGAGGAAGTCTTTCCAAACGATAATAAGTATGCCAAGTGCGCTTGAGGGCAGCTAAACGATTGGAAGAAACAGATCCGGGCACCTGCCGGTAGTAATTTAAAACCTTATCTAACCCGTAAGCTACCAAATCATGCTCACGCATTAACATCAACCATGTTGCTGTATCCTGGCCTTTGCGAACTAGTGGCATATGGAACGAACCGGTTACGCGCTTATCAATCATAACTGTTGAACAAGCTATAGCAGTGTTTTTCAACAACTGATGATAGGTCAATTGCTTGGGAATATTTTGACTAGGCTTAATAATCTGTCCATCCACATCCACTAAAGCTAAATCAGTATAACTAAAGGCATAGTTATGAGCAATCATAAAGGCTAGCTGGTCAGCCAATTTGGTTGGGCTCCAAACATCATCGCTATCAATAAAGGCAATAAAATCCCCCCGGGCTGCATCAAGGCCAGCATTGCGTGCCACGGCAGCTCCTCCATTTTCAGCCAGATCAATTAATTTTATCCGTTGGTCCTGGGCTTGGTAGGTCAAAATAATATCTCTACTATTATCAGGTGAACAATCATTAACCAAGATTAGTTCCCAATTTTCATAGGTCTGGTTTTGAACACTTTGAATGGTCTCACCGATAAAGGCTGCCGCATTATAAACAGGTGTGACAATCGACACCAAATAATTTTCTCCTGTCATAACAAATCAGCTCCTAGTATAAATGCACAATTCTGAGAGCCAGTGGATAAGCTTGTAGTGCCTTGTACTGATTTTGATACCAATTTTTATCAGTTTGACCTGCTTGAATAATGATAACAGCCTCATTTAGGCAATCAAGGTCCACTTGATTTGTCAAGCCAGTATAAGCTGAATCAGTACGTTGGTCTAGAACTAGTCGTTGACTATTAACTGGGCCTGTTACTAAGTCAGCAATTTCTGCTGGACTGGTCTTAGCTTGATTAAGCATAAACTGACTATCATCAAGATCCCAGCTATAATCGAAGGCATAGACAATTTTTCTTCCCAATAAGTGGGCCAAGAACAAGACAACTGTGGCTATAAATAAGCCCAAAACAAAACCTACTACCCCATAAACCCAAATTGGTAGGGCCGCTAAGCTCGGCATACTGGCAATCAATGTCCCCTCGGTTGGGACAATTGGATAAGCCTCCAGGTTAATTTCTTCCCCTATAGCTACTGGATTTAAGTAATTAACCTTTAGGCTTTCCATAAACGGCACCCGCCCCTGGTCAATATAATTTTTAATGGCCTGAGCAACTGCCAGGTTCTCTTTTGGATCAGCTGATACCAAGACCCGAATATAAATTTCATTAGAAGAGGTATCGCGGACGCCGGCAATGACGCCCCGGTATTCATTGGTCTTAGTCAAGCCCATTATTTTTTCAGCATCGATAGCTTTTTGGATGGGCACGCCAGAAGCTGCTTCCAGGTCGGCCACTACAGCTGGCGAGCTAAAGAACTCATCAAAGATAAAGGAATTATCAAAAATACTATTCTCTTCTGAATAGGCTACAAAAGAAAATCCAGCCGGTTGACTAGCAAAAACTGCTTGTAAAAATTGACTAGCTGCTTCAACCTCATCCTGGCTTACTTCCTGGCCATTCACTAACTGGCTCACATCCTGATGCTCCAAGCGATTCATTAATAACTGCCGACCTGTCATAGCGAGTCCCGCTACAAGCAGAGCGCCCAGAATAATTTTCAGAAAATGATCTTTGATAAAGCGCCATAGCTCGCTGATTAAGGTAACTAAACTCATCTCGTCCTCCTATTGATCAAATACTCTTTCTCCATGATATGCAAATAAGAAATAATTAAGCCAAAAAATATCCAATGCCATTCAATCATCATATTGTTCGCAGACGTAATTGAGGCCGGAATAAAAATAATCATAAAAGTCATTAGGGCATTAGTTACCTGACGCTTACTGCTATTTTGGCGGTGACGGACCTGGTTAAGCCGGTAGAGAACCAAGCCATACATAACCAGATACAAGGCAAATACTAACCATCCGTAACCCACTAATATCTCTAACCACCAGTTATGAATATTATATATTTTATTGATCGGCAAGGGCGCATAGTGTTCCAACCAAAATGGTAGGTTGCCAGCGCCCACTCCAAAGCCTAGGGTCTGGCCCAAAAAAATCAAGCCATTACGCCACATATTGACCCGGGCCGTATCCCCGTAAATACGGCCAGGTTGGCCTGTATAGTAAAGGGATGATAAGCTAGACCTGATGCTAGGCACCAATAGCCAGACTGCGCTCACTAAGACTAAGAGGCCTAGAACAGCCAAGATATAGTGGTGCTTCTTAAAGTCCCACTTGAATTGGAGTAAAATCAAAATCAGGAAATAAGCCAGTCCCATCAAAAGGCTCATTCGTGACCCACTTTGAAAAATTAAAAACAATGATAACGCCGTCATGAGGACTGTCACTATTTTGATACCCCGAGTTCTTGTCAAATGATAGATGACACCGTTACTGGCTAAATACGCCAACTGCATCGTGGCAAAGTCATTTTGATTCGTAAAATGTGTAATGGGAATCCTGGTCCAAGGCTGGCTAGCAAAAGTACGATATTTATCCAAGGTCGCTAGGTCGGCGAAGAGATAAGTATTGGTTACTATCTCTGTCAGACCCCAGAGAGTCAATAAGGTCATCATTAGCCAAGCACCTTTAAAGATGAGCTGCCAATCAAAAAACTTGTTAACCCAGGTATAAAGACCAACAATTGCCAAAACACCAAGGGTCAAAAGAAAAATACCCTTAATCCAAGCCGTCACTTGCACAGCCCAAATGACCGACACCAGGCCTACAAGTAGCCAAATAATATAGACGCCCACTGAAAAATTAGCATAGGACTGTCGGTCAATCGTCAGCTTCTGGTCCTGACGCCCGATGGCTAATATCAGTAGCGGTAGTAAGCCCAATACGAGTATCCGATAAATCGTTATTTGACCAAACGGCAAGCTAACCGCCATGATTTCTGAACCCATAAAGACACTCATTACCATTAGTAACATGTACCAGACCATGTCTGTCCTCCTTTCATGAATATAATTTTTAACATTATAGCATACTAACCTATAGTTGTTGCCAGACTGACGAGCTTTATGAACAAAAAAAGCGCCGTAGCGCTTTTAATCGAATATAGAACCAAATTCTAAGGATAATTCGCCTGTTTCTGTATTGGGCTGACCCAATTTTATCAAAGAATCGAACTCAAAAGACAGGTCTGCTTCACGTCGATAACTTTCACAAAGCACAGCAACACCGACACATTGACTATTAAATTCCTTTAGAATACCAAGCATGCCATGGATAGTACCACCTGAATTTAAAAAATCATCAATTAAAATGACCTTAGAGTCTTCTGCTAGACTAGACCGGGTAACCTCTAATTTCTCTACGCGCCCATTGGTTCTAGCCACATAATTGACAGAAACAGTTGGTCCTTCAGTAACCTTAGAGTCACGTCGCGCCATCACATAGGGGATCCCTAGATACATAGAAACAACTTGAGCTAGGGGAACTCCCTTAGTTGCAGCCGTCAAAATAGCAGTCGCACCAGAATGGGCATATTTAGTTGCCAGCACACGACCAATTGTCTGCAAGTATTTGGGATGACTCAAAATATCAGTGAGGTAAAAATAACCCCCCGGCAAAATACGGTCACCTGTCTTTAATTGATCGATTATAGTCAAGACCTCTGACTTAGCTTGGTCTTTAGCTAAATATGGTATAAAGCGAACACCACCAGTTACCCCCGACACAGTTTCAACAATACCAACACCAGCAGCTTGCAATTGGTCTTTAACAATAGCAACATCTTCAGAAATAGAAGATTTAGCCGTATTAAAGCGATCAACAAAATAAGTCATCGAAATCAGTTGATGGGGGTGACTGAGTAAGTATTGGGTAATATCCACTAGACGGTGGCTACGTTTAATCTTAGTCATGTAATCACTTTCCTATTTTAATATCACCTTATTATACAAGTTATTTTTAATCAATAAAAGCATAAGATACCAACATTTATCCTACTCTAGCGGCCCTTAATCCGTAGTAAAATAGTCTGTAAGATAAAAATACTTAAAAAGACACAAGTTATGGTAGCTCCTGGTGGTGTGTCAAAATAGTAAGAGGTAACTAGCCCCCCTACCATACCCACCAGCCCAATTGCGATGGCAGCCAAGATAACAGTATTAAAGCTCTTCAGACTTCTCATAGCAATGGCTGTTGGCATAATCATAATAGCAGATACTAATAAAGACCCGGCAATTGGCATCACTACAGAAATAGCCACACCGGTCACAATCGAAAAGAGAGTTGACATCAAGCGCGTTGGTAAGCCAGCTGTATGGGCAGTATCTTCATCAAATGTTAAAACATAGAATGGCTTGCGAAAAATGATATAAGCTGTAATTAGCAGCAAAGCTAAAATAACTAGGAGTATCACCTGGAACCATGAGATGGTAACAATAGATCCGAATAAATAGGCATCTATAGATGCTGCTGATTCTACACGTGACAGCAATAATAAGGCCACTGCCATCCCACCTGACATCAATATAGCAACTGAAATATCTGAATAATTAGCGTAAACTTGCCGCAGGTACTCTAGTAATAATGCCGCCAAACCGACGAAAACGATGGTCGCTATGGTCGGATCAATTCCGAGCAGGTAGCCACAAGCAACCCCCGCCAATGAAATATGAGATAGGGTATCAGCCATTAAGGACTGACGTCTTAGAATTAAAAATAAACCCAAAACAGGAGAAAAAACTGCAATAGCTGCAGAAGCTATGAGGGCTCTTTGCATGAACTCATACTGAAGCATCGCCACGGTGAGGCCTCCTCTCTAACTAAGTGAATTTGTTTGTCATAGAAATCTTTTAGCATATTATCCTCATGAGTAACCATTAAAACAGCCTTGCCATGAACACGGGTATTGTGTTTAAGTAAATCATAAAACTGGCTACGTGAGGACTTATCCATACCTGTCGTTGGCTCATCAAGGATAAAGAGATCGGGATCGGTCGCAAAAACCCTAGCTAGGCAAATTCGCTGTTTTTGTCCCCCTGAAAGCTCGCCAATTTTTTTATAACGAAGGTCCCACATACCAACCGATTTAAGCGCCCGTTCTACATGTTCATGGTCCACAGTATCTAACTGCTTAAACCAACGCCCCTGCTGAAAACGGCCGGATTCCACAAATTCCAACACCCGACTCGGAAAGCCAGAATTAAATGAAGCAATTGATTGTGGTACATAACCAATTTGCATCTTTTCTCCCTGACTATTAACTGGACTAATCCAAACCTGGCCCCTTTCTGGTTGCAGTAGGCCTAAAATATTACGCAATAACGTGGACTTGGCTGCACCATTTTCACCCGTCAGGATAACAAATTCTCCTTGAGCTACTCGAAAACTAATATTATTTAATACGGGTTCATCATCCCAAGAAAATCCTAATTTATCAACTTTAATATAATCCATTAGCCACCATCCTTTCTACATTCGAAATTAAATCGTAAAAATTACGATTATAACTAGAAAAAGATATCATAAAGCAGACCTATACACTAGTAAAGTATTCCTAAATAAAAAAGAGACCTTGGTCTCTTTAATTCTAGCACGCTATGGTCTCAAATCTTGAGGACGATTGAGCACCCTTACTAGATAGACCTCTTCGCAAAAACCCTTGAGGCCATTAAATATGCGCTGACCGCGCTGCTGGTGCTGGGTAAAGCCGATAATCGAAGGACCGGACCCAGACATGGTGACTCCCTGGGCGCCAAATTTTTCCATCTTGGCCTTAAGTTCAGCCAACCACGGATACCGGGCAAAGGTCACTTGCTCTAAAGAATTACCAGTTGCTGCCATTAAGGCTTGATAATCTTGAGCCTCAATTGCTGCTGCTACCTGGCTAGCATTAGGCTGCTTTAAAAATTCCTGCATATCGACTTGATTAAAAATTTTCCGAGTTGAGACAGATATTGGTGGCTTAGCAATTATCACCCAGGACACAGGCAGCTTGCTAAGTGGTTTTATAATTTCTCCCATCCCTTGAACTCTAGCCACACCCCCTACGAGAGAGTAAGGCACGTCTGATCCCAATTGACTAGCTAATTTTACTAATTCTTCCTGGCTAAGATGAAGGTGCCACAAGCGATTAAGTGCCCTTAAAACAGCTGCAGCGTTAGTCGATCCGCCACCCAGACCAGCAGCAACCGGAATGCGTTTTTTTATCCCGATATCCACCCCCTTAGCAACCTGATAATTAACTTGTAAAAGACGGGCTGCTTGGTAGGCATGATTACGCTTATCATTAGGCAAAAAGGCTTGGCTAGTCGTCACCCTTATTTCTTGATCACTGCGACACTTAAAGGTCAAATAATCAGATAGATCCACCGAGGCCATGACCATATCAATCTCATGGTAACCATCAGGACGCTTAAATAGGATATCTTGGGCTAGATTGATTTTAGCAGGTGCAATCTCGTAAGTTTCCAATTTTAGCCTCCTTACATTTTTTATATATTTTATCATGGTCCCTTTACCTTTACAAAAGATTATATCCAACAAAAAAACCCGGCAACGCCGGGCCTTTTTGATTAAATTTGTGTGTGAATTAGCTTCCTGTAAACTCAATTTCAACTGACTCAGTTAAAAGATCAGTATATGAGTAGCAAACGCGCTCAAATTTATTCTCTTCCTGGTCTAGTTCGACCACGAAAACAGAGGGAAAAGTATCACTTAAGACGCCGTTCCGTTTGATTATACGTTTACGACCAGCCTGCTGGGTCACACAGATAGGACGTCCAATATTTTGATCAAGCTCTTGCTTAATGTCAGCTATATTAGTTGGCATGCGCTCACCTTCCTATTATAACATAATAGCACACTTTTGCATTTAATTCAACTAACAAATTTGGCAGTATTTGTCAACTACCCGCTGGCACTTTTAGCAAAAAGATAGGCCCTGGTCTAAGCAAGTTTCAGCTAAACGTGCAAAGTCTTCAATGGCTAGGTTTTCAGCACGTTCACTGGCAGCAATCCCGGCCTGGTCCAAAGCAACTTTTAGACGATTTTGCTGGTCTTCGTCCTTACCGAAAGCTTGCCGCAGGTTATTATAAAGTGTTTTACGACGTTGGGTAAAGGTTGTCCGAACAAGGCTAAAGAAGTAATCAGGATTTGCAACCTGAACCCGAGGTTGGTCTAAGGCTCTGAGCACTAAAACTGCTGAATCTACCCGAGGTTGAGGCTTAAAGACAGTTGGTGGCACAACAAAGGCTATTTCGGCCTGACAATAATACTGAATCGCTATAGACAGAGAGCCATAAGCCTTGCTCCCAGGACTAGCAGTGAGACGTTCTGCCACTTCTTTTTGCATCATTAAGGCAAAAGTATCAATTTTCACACCAGAATCTAGCAAGTGAAAGATAATTGGTGTGGTGATGTAATAAGGCAGGTTAGCCACCACTGCCAAGGGAGACTGGGCTTCAAATCTATCAGTTACAGTTTCAAGCAAGTTAACCTTTAGGATATCTGCATTCACCACCTCAACATTATCATAGTCAGCCAAGGATTCAGCCAAAACTGGTAGCAAGCGTTGGTCTATCTCAAAGGCTAACACCTGGTTAGCAGCTAGGGCTAAGAATTCAGTTAAGGCGCCGATTCCTGGGCCTACTTCGATAACATTAGTAGTCTTATCAATATCTGCCACCGCTACCATATGATCTAATATTTGTGGCTCCATTAGAAAGTTCTGCCCCAAACTTTTTTTGGCTGAAAGCCCATATTTAGCTAATAATTCCCCTGTCCTTGTTGGTGTTGCAATGTATTTTTTCTTCATAGGTCCCCCTTATTCATCAAAGTCGGCGAGAATGGCTTCCACCTGCTTAATATCAATTTGAAATAAATTTAGGCGTTTAGCCAGTTGCTTGCCATTAACATGGCCAATACGCAACCGATTTGTCAGATAGTCGCGGCGATCCGCAGCTTGAGGGCTAGCAACTAAACCCAGGCGGTAAAGGTCAGCCTGGCTGATAGCTGGTTGGTTTGAAACATTCTCAGCCAGCTCATAAACCTGGGACAAGGCCCTGTCTATCGACTTGAAACTGGCATGTTCCACCCCCAGACTAGCCCTATGACTAGGCCGTGCTTCATCAACTGTCAAAAAAGCATGCTTAACCCCTTTAACCGCCTGGGTGATAGTCTGACGAATTTTAGATCCTGAAATATCTGGATCAGTAAAGACAATCACCCCATACAGGTCTTGGGCTCTTTGAATTTCTGCCAAAGTTACTGGCGATAGGGCTGACCCGTTAGTTTCAATCGTCATCACATCATAATATTCTTGCAGGCGCTTGGTATCGTCCCGGCCTTCCACCACTAGAACCTGCTTAATTTTAGTCTTAGTCAAGGCGCTTCAACCCATCCTGGTCATCGTGCTTCAGCTTAAACAAATTGAGGGCATTTTTGAAGGTTAATTCGGCAAAATCGGTGTAAGAAGTTTCTCGAACCTCACTCAACCTTTCACAAACATAATGAACATAGGCTGGTTCATTACGCTTACCTCGTTTGGGTACTGGCGCTAGATACGGCGCATCTGTTTCAATCAAAATTTTATCATCAGGGACTAACTGAGCAGCCTCACGGACATCATCTGTCTTTTTAAAGGTAGACACACCAGAGAAAGATAGGTGCATGCCCAAATCTAAGAATTTTTTTGCCCACTCCGGCCCCTCTCCGAAGCTGTGCATGATACCACCTATTTGCCCCACATTTTCATCCTTGAGAATCTTATAGACATCCGCAGTAGCCTCTCGGTTATGAATCACTACTGGCAGTTTAAACTCGCGAGCAATAGCTAACTGGCGGCGTAATGCCCGCTCCTGGTCCCTTGGGCTTGATGTATCCCAGTAATAATCTAGACCGGTCTCCCCTAGAGCAACCACCCGTTTATTATCAAGGTGTTTAAGTAAGTAAGCCTCATGGGCGTCAGTAAAATCCTTAGCCTCAGTGGGGTGCCAACCTAAAACGCTGACCATATCAGCATTAGTTTTAGCTAACTTACGAGCTGCCTTGATAGTGTGCTTATTAAATCCAACAATGGCAAAACCTGCAACCCCAGCCTCTCTAGCTCTGGCAATCACTTCCGCACGGTCGACATCAAAGTCGTCAACGTTGATATGGGTATGGGTATCGAATAACATGTTTTTTTCCTTCCTAAATCGCTAATACCAGCCAACTGGTACCAGGTACTAGCCTAATAAGCAAAACGAAAGTGGCTGAGATATAAGTATACACAGCCACCTTAGCTTTTTATCTACCTTAGGCGATTACTGAACCATTGGCTGCCTCACTAGGGGCAAAGACTAGTGATAATTGGCCCTCATGCTCTGCTGATAGAATCATACCTTGAGAAATTTCGCCCTTCATTTTACGTGGCTTCAGGTTAGCTACAATACAAACCTTTTTACCAATTAATCTTTCAGGTTCAGGGTAAAATTCCCGAATACCAGACAAGATTTGACGATGCCCCTCATCACCAGCATCTAAGCGGAATTTCAACAATTTATCAGCACCCGCCACAAAATCGCAATCTATAATTTCAGCCACTTTGAGCTCTACTTTATCAAAGGCATCATATTTAATCTGTTTTTCCTTAACTGATACTAGGTTAGTCTCCTCAGGTTGCCAGTCAGCATCATCCAGACTTTTGGCCCCTGTCTGAGCCATCTGGTCTTGGATATAGGCTACTTCTTCTTCCTTATCTAAACGTGGGAAGATGGGTTGCCCCTTAGCCACAACCTGTGCATCTTTAGGGTAGAGACCAATATTTAATGCCTCAACCGTCATTGCTTGGTCAGTATTTAGGCCAATTTGCGCAAAAATCTTAGCCGGCGTCTCAATTAAAACTGGCTGAATCAGAATTGCAATAATGCGCAAACTATCTAATAA
This sequence comes from Aerococcus urinaehominis, assembly GCF_001543245.1. GTDB lineage: Bacteria > Bacillota > Bacilli > Lactobacillales > Aerococcaceae > Aerococcus > Aerococcus urinaehominis. The sequence goes on along the minus strand of NZ_CP014163.1, from coordinate 1,276,529 downwards.
ATGGTACATAACAGCTTGCAGCTCATCATTTCGACTATCGTCCTTAGCTAAAAGCCAAGGCTCAGTTTCATCAATATATTTATTAGTACGCGCCACTAAATCCCAGACATGGTCAAGTGCTTGACTAAAGCGTAAACTTTCCATTTCTTTCTTGTAAACATTAATTGTCTGGACGATTTGATTTTCTAAGTCAGCATCAAAAGCAGTAATTTGACCAGGATAAGCACCCACTTGCCCATCAAAATACTTGTTAACCATAGATACAGTCCGGTTAAGAAGGTTGCCCAAGTCATTAGCTAGGTCGTAGTTAATCCGGTTAACAAAATTTTCTGGTGTAAAGACGCCATCAGAACCAAAACGTACTTCCCGCATCAAGTAATAACGAAGAGCATCTAGGCCATAACGCGCTACCAACATGTCAGGGTAGACAACATTACCCTTAGATTTAGACATTTTGCCATCAGCCATCACCAACCAGCCATGACCAAAAACTTGTTTTGGCAGTGGTAAGTCAAGCGCCATTAGCATAATTGGCCAATAGATGGTGTGGAAGCGCACAATTTCCTTACCAACCATATGGACATTAGCTGGCCAATACTTGTCAAATAATGCTTGATCATCTGACCCATAACCTAGGGCGGTAATATAGTTGGCTAAAGCATCAATCCAGACATAGATGACATGCTTGGGATTAGACTTAACAGGAATCCCCCAGTTAAATGAAGTCCGTGTCACTGCTAAATCCTCTAAACCAGGTTTAATAAAATTATTAATCATCTCATGCTTCCGTGATTCAGGCTGGATAAAGTCAGGATGGTCCTCATAGTATTGCAAGAGGCGGTCAGCATATTTAGACATCCTAAAGAAATAAGACTCCTCTTTAACTAGCTCTACTTCATGGCCAGATGGTGCCTTACCGCCAATCACCTTACCGTCTTCATCCTTATAGACCTCGGCCAATTGCGACTCTGTAAAGTATTCCTCATCAGACACTGAATACCAGCCCTCATATTCACCTAAATAGATATCTCCCTGGGCAAGAAGTTGTTCGAACATATCCTGAACAGCTGCGACGTGTTCAGGGTCCGTTGTTCGAATAAATTTATCGTTAGAAATCCCTAGTCGTTGCCAAAGCGCCTTGATATCTGCGGCCATTTGGTCAACATACTCTTGGGGTTTAATCCCTAATTCTTCAGCCTTTTGCTGGATTTTTAAACCATGTTCATCCGTTCCGGTTAAATAAAAAACGTCGGCCCCAGCCATACGTTTAAAACGGGCCAATACATCGCAGGCAATAGTTGTATAAGAATTACCAATGTGTAACTTACCACTTGGATAGTAAATCGGAGTGGTAATATAGAAAGTTTCGTTTGCTTGGGTCAAAGGGATAGCCTCCTAGAATCTATAATTTCCTTTCCAGTATAGCACATAAAAGCTAGTTGAGAAAAGAGACCTAGCCTGATGTTCCTACCCGCAAATATACTGGTAATTTGATATGCGTATGGTCAGAAAATACTTGCCCCGCAATCCGCTTCATTAGCATTTCCACGCATAGGTCAGCCAGGTCAGCCACCGGTTGCTGAACAGTCGTTAAATAGGAGTGATAACGGTTGATTAACTGGCTGCCATCATAGCCAACTACTTGTATGCTATTCTTATTCTGATCATGACCTAACAGATCTAGGACCAAAAGTGCCGTTAAATCATCTGTGCAAAAGATTCCCTCTAATCCTGGGGTCCTAAGCAGGTCCCCCAAGACCAAGCGCCGCCTGACCATACTATAATCAGGCAACAGTTGCCAATGGCTAAGAGCGATGTTTTCTTGGTCAGATAAGCTCTCTTTAAAACCCAAATATCGGTCATAGGTTGGTGAGTCCGCTTCATTAGCACCCGTTACAATCGCTATATTGGTTAAGCCTTTTTTTTGGAAATGCTGGCCAACTAACTGGCCACCACGATAGTTATCACTAGATACAATTGGGATACTGGGGCCTAAATAACGGTCAAAACTCACAACCGGCGCTTGAACATCCGCATAGTCTGCTGGTTTGAGCGCATGAGAGCCGACAATCATTCCATCAACTCGGTTAGCTTGTAACATCTCAATATAAGCCTTTTCTTTATTGGACTGGTAGTCACAAGTAGCTAAAAAACTTTTATAGCCCTGCTGGTAAAGCTTATCCTCAAGAGCTTCTATTAGTTCAGCATAAAAAACATTTTGAATACTGGGAAAAACTAAACCAATTAATTGAGTCTGCTTACCTTGAAGTGAACGCGCCATAAAATTAGGCTGATAGCCTAACTCCTCAATGGCTGCCGCAACCTTAGCACGAGTAGCTGCAGATAAATAACCCTTGTCATTAATTACTCGGCTAACCGTAGCTACTGAGACCCCAGCTAACTGAGCCACGTCTTTTAGTGTAACAGCCATATCATCTTCCTCCTATAATGCTAGATACCATAACTGACCCTGGTCTAGCTTGATATAATTTTGACCTGGACCTGGAAATACGCGGCCAGAAATAACTTTTTGTCCTTTGTTAATATAAATCTCAAATACCGATTGATCGATAAAAATATTTAAAGTCATAGGACTGGCTGCTTCCACTAAGCTCTCCCGAACCTGCCCGTATTCTTCAGCAAAAAGCTGGCCACACTGGCTACGGTCTACGACCACCCGACCTAGCTGACTATCTAATTCAATGCGTAAGCCCTGGCTAGCATCCTGGTTACCAAAAACTATAATTTGAGTCTGTTGGTTGGCTGCTAGACTAACTTCTAGTTCATAAGTATTATCCCTGAGGGCCTGTAAACCAGCCACTGACTCTACTGCTTGGCGCATGGCCTTGGTTTCATGAACGGGATATTGGTAGACTTGGCCATTGACGAGGCTCAACTCCTTGACCAGACTCAGGGTGCCTTGGTGGCCATACTGGTCACTTGGATAATCGATATCCGGCAAACCCAACCAAGATACCATCAACGCGCGACCATCTGGCGCATTAAAGGCTTGGCTGGCATAGAGGTCGAAGCCATCATCAAGCCTGTGAATAGCACCTGCTCCCTCTAAGCAGCATGCTGAAATTGACAAGTCATCAGCTAGCACATAACAGTTGGGATAAATATTTTGATAATCCAATATCGCTTTATCTAGTCCTTGTGGGCAGAAAACTAGTAAAGGCTGGCCATCTAAAAACACTAGGTTAGGGCATTCCACCATATAGCCCATTGTATCAGCCGTAAAATGTAACGGCCCAATAAGCTGCCAATCTAACAAATTATTATCCTTAGCTTGGTATAGGAAAACTTGGCCACTCAAATCACTAGCATCCTGAGCACCGATAACCATATAGGTCTGACCCTGGTAGGCAAAAACCATGGGATCACGAAAATCACTGGTTACCTGGCTAGGTTGCTTAATCAGTGGTTTTTTCTCCTTTGTAATTTCCCCCTCCTTGGACAGCCAGGCGCCGTTTTGGAAGGTCAGTCGCTGCCAGTTCTGATCGCGTACATTGCCAGTGTAGAATATAAATAAGCTATCTTCTTGGAGCCAAGCAGAACCTGAATAAGCACCGTGGGAATCAACACCCGTATCAGGATAAATTTTCGTCCCTTGGTCCTGCCAATGAACCAGGTCTGGACTCGTTAAATGGCGCCAAGATTTTAACCCATGACTTGCACCATAAGGAAAATGTTGGTAAAAAAGCTGCCACTGACCATTAAAATAAGAAAAGCCATTGGGATCATTTAAAAGACCTGTTTCTGGCTCGATATGGTAGTTGGCACGCCAAGGTGACTTGGCAACCCGTTCACTTAAGGCATGTATATGGTCTGGTGTCCAATCTTGATAAGGCCGATAGCGTTCAGCATCAGTATAATTAGTAAATTGATGAGTCATGGCAATATCCTCCCTTGCAATACATTCATAATAACTACCAAAATTATACCGCTTACATAAGTATATGTCAAAGGTTTACATATTGGTGTTAAAGCTTATTTAATGTTTTATAAGGAAATTAAGAAAAGCTTTGACTTAATTGTTATCGGGTGGTAAACTATGGTCATAAATTGTAAGCGTTTTATAAATTTTGCCTTTTAAGGAGGAGAGAATATGAATCATAAAGAAGTTGCCCAAAGAGTTGCTGATGCACTTGGACAAGGGAACCTAACTTCTGCTGCTCACTGTGCCACCCGCCTACGCTTAGTTGTTAAGGATGTGGACCAGATTAACCAAGCCGCCTTAGATGAAGATCCTGATCTCAAGGGAACCTTCAAGGCTAATGGTCAGTACCAAATCATAGTAGGTCCTGGTGATGTTGGACCGGTTTACGATGAACTAGTAAAAATAACTGGGGCTACTGCCGCCTCAACAGCTGAAGTGAAAAATGAAGCGCAAGCTAATGATACCAGCAATCCGGTGATGCGTTTGATTAAGGTCTTGTCAGATATTTTTGTGCCTTTGATTCCTGCCTTAACAGCTGGCGGCCTTTTGATGGCCCTCAATAATGTCTTAACAGCCCCTGGCCTTTTCGGCCCCCAAGCTGTTGTGGAGATGTATCCGGCCCTAACTGATGTTGCCTCTATGATTAATATGTTTGCCTCTGCACCTTTTGCTTTTTTACCTATTTTAATTGGTTTTTCAGCTACTAAGCGTTTTGGAGGTAACCCTTTCCTCGGTGCCGCAGCAGGTATGATGCTAGTTATGCCAGATCTGATTAACGGCTATGCGGTAGCTGAAACGATGGCAGCTGGTGAAATGCCTGTTTGGAATATCTTTGGCTTAGAAATTGCCCAAGCCGGTTATCAAGGCCAAGTGTTACCAGTAATTGGGGTTGCCTGGATTTTAGCCAGCCTAGAGAAATTTTTCCACAAACATTTAAATAATGCTGTCGATTTCACCTTTACCCCTATGCTATCAGTGATTATCACTGGCTTTTTAACCTTTGCCTTTGTCGGCCCAGTCTTACGAACAGCTTCTGATTGGTTCACTAGTTCTCTAGTTTGGCTAGTTGACACCTTAGGTGGCTTAGGTCTAGGCGTCTTTGGTATCTTCTACTCACCAATCGTCCTAACTGGCCTCCACCAAGCCTTCCCAGCAGTAGAAACTTCTCTTATCGCTGATTTAGCTAACACTGGTGGTAACTTTATCTTCCCGGTTGCTTCCGCTGCTAACGTCGCACAAGGCGCAGCTGCTCTGGCCATCTTCTTCTTAACTAAGAGTGAGAAAGAAAAAGGCCTGGCCTCATCTTCTGCCTTATCAGCCATGCTAGGGATTACTGAACCAGCCATGTTCGGGGTCAACCTGAAACACCGTTTTCCTTTCTACTCTGCGATGGCCGGAGCTGGCGTCGGTGCCCTAATGATGGGGCTGATGGGGGTTCGCAGTCGGTCACTTGGTCCAGCCGGTCTTATTGGTTTTGTCGCTATATTTGCCGAAAAAATTCCGGCCTATATGCTTGCCCTCTTAGCTTCAATAGCTGTTTCCTTTATTGTGACCTTTATTTACGGCAAACGTAAATTCAGTCAACTAAGTCAGGAAACCCAAACTGATAACCAAGCTGAACCAGCCACAAACCAGGCAACTGCTAGCCCCGCCCAGTCTACATCAGCCATCGGTCCACTGGCAGTAAGCAATCCAGTAGCAGGTCGCTACATTCCACTTAGCCAGGTAGCTGATCCCGTCTTCTCTCAAGAAATCATGGGTAAGGGGGCAGCCATTCTGCCTAGTGAGGGTAAAATTTACGCACCAGTAACCGGTGAGCTAAGCGTTACCAATGATAGTAAACATGCCTATGGCTTTACCGGTCAAGATGGACTAGAAGTGCTGATCCATATCGGTATTGATACTGTCAAAATGAATGGTCAAGGCTTTACTAGCCATCTCAGCCAGGGTGACCAAGTAACAACCGGCCAATTAGTCGCCGAATTTGATATTGATACCATTAAGGCTGCTGGTTACGATCCAACCGTCATGGTCATTATTACCAACTCTAACGACTTCCAAAATTTTGACTATCCAGTTAAAGACCAGAATACAATCAAAACTGGTCAAAGCTTGATTGAAGTAAGTTAAAAACATATAAAAACAGGTCTTGCGAATTATTATCGCAAGACCTGTTTTTTTAATTCAGACGGATGGCTAACTGGGGACTAAAATAATCAACATGACTATAAGAGACAACGTCCCCAGGTTGAGGGGCATGAATAAAATAACCCTCCCCTGTAGCAATGGCAACATGGTAGGAACTGGTGGCGCCTGCCTCAATAAAGAAATAAAGGTCGCCAGCCTGAGCCTGGTCGAGAGGTATGGTCTGACCCATCAGCTGTTGGTCAGCTGTTGTCCTCGGCAAATCGATACCATGTAGTCCGTATACATATTGGACCAAGCCAGAGCAATCAAAACCTGCTGGGCTAGTCCCCCCCAGACGTAGGGGACACCCAAATAGGTCTGGGCACTGGCCACAATAGCTGACCCCTGACTATCTGAAACAACTGGGCTTGGTGGAATTGTTGTGGCTGTCTGGTCAACGTTAGTAACCAATCCCTTAGCTATTACCGGCTGAGTTACTAAGCTAGCCATTAAAAACATAGTGCTAGTTATCGCACCTATTATCATTCTTTTTTTCAAGTCGGATACTCCTTTATCTTTTCGGCTTATCCGTACTCTAAACCGCCCTCATTTTAGCAGATTTTTATCTCCTTGCCTAGATAGCTACTGGAATTTAACTAAGAAATATTTTTTCTTACCACGTCTAACCACAAGGTACTTACCTTCGATTGCGTCAGCTGGAGAAATCTCGTAGTCAAGGTCGGTCATTTTATCGCCATTGATAGTAATGGCACCATTTTTAATATCTTCCCGACTCTGACGACGTGAAGGCTCCACACCAGCATCAACTAAAAAGACAGCTAGGTTAGCTGGTTCGGCTGGCATAGTGGCACCCGGCATATTGCCAAAAGCTTGGTCAATTTGCTTACCTGTTAATTCCTTAATCTGCCCTTGGAAGAGGGCTGCTGTAATAGCTTGGGCATCGTCTAGTCCTTCTTGACCATGCACAAAACGTGTCATCTCTTCAGCTAAGGCTTTTTGTGCTTGACGAGCCTCTGGTGCTTGGGCAACTTGGTCAGCTAAATCTTCAATTTCTTGGTGGGATAAGAAAGTGAAATATTTCAAGTATTTAATCACATCAGCATCATCTTGATTAATCCAGAATTGGTAAAACTCATAAGGGGAAGTTTTTTCAGGGTCTAACCAAACCGCACCACCTGCTGTCTTACCGAATTTAGTACCGTCAGCTTTTAACATCAATGGAATCGTTAAGCCATAAGCTTGGGCTTCGGGGCCTTCTACCTTACGAATTAATTCTAAACCTGAGGTAATATTCCCCCACTGGTCAGCCCCACCAATTTGCAATTGAATGTTTTCCGTTTGGTATAAGTGTAAATAGTCCATAGACTGTAAAATCTGGTAAGCAAACTCTGTGAAGGAGATACCTACTTCTAGGCGAGAAGAAACAATATCTTTAGCCAGCATGGTATTGACATTAAATCGTTTACCATAGTCACGCAAGAAATCTAAAAGGGTTAATTTACTCGTCCAATCATAATTGTTAACAATCGTAAATTTACTATCCTGATCATCTAAGAACAACTTTTTCATTTGTTTAGTTAACTTACGGGCGTTCTCATTGACCACATCCATACTTTGAAGCGTGCGTTCCTCAGATTTACCAGATGGATCACCAATAGAACCTGTGGCCCCTCCAATTAAAATGTACGGGTGATGACCAAAATCTTGGAATCTTTTTAGCATAACAAAAGGAATCAAGTGGCCAATATGTAAGGAGTCACCCGTAGGATCGACACCACAATAAAGACGAATGGCCTTATCATCAACTAGTTGACGTAAGCCTTCCTCATCAGTTTGCTGGTTAATAGCTCCTCGCCAGGCTAACTCATCAATAATATTCATTATAAATCCTCCTAAAAATAGTTTTAAAAAAACAAAAAAGTCCCAAAAACTACTCAGAGTTTTTGGGACGATTATTACCGTGGTACCACCCAAGTTATACTTACTATCTGCAAGTATCACTTTCCAATATTTAACGCATATTAAACGCAAGAGTCTGATTATAGCCGTAATTCAGTAATAGTTGCTACTAGTTCTCACCACCACTAGCTCTCTAAAAGTCACAGTTATTACCTACTTCAACCACTCTTGTCACTATTATGGGCCCCAGTATAACCAAGAGCCCTTTTTTTGTCAACCAAAGAAGCTAGTTTAACTCTACATTTTGACCAGTTACCATATAAACTGTTCGTTCGCAGATATTAGTCAAATAGTCACCAATCCGTTCAAGGTTAGCAATGATAGAGATATAAGCTAGGCCAGCTTCAATAGACTCATCATCTTCCTCAAGACCTTTAACAACCATCTTGAAGATTTCATGATAAGCCTCATCTACTTCACTATCACGTTTAGCAATAGCAATGGCGGCCTTCTCATCCTGGTTAACAAAAGCATTAACCGTTTCTTTACCAATTTCAGATACAGTATTAGCCATATTTTCAATGGCTTCTTCAATTTGGCCTACCCGGTCACGACCGCGATAGTCAGTAATCCGCTTGGCAATTGAAACTGCATGGTCACCAATACGTTCTAAATCAGAAGAAGCCTTCAGTACAGCAATTACTAATCGTAAATCGTAAACTACAGGTTGTTGTAAGGCAATAACCTGAGTTGTTTGCTTTTCAATCGATTCTTCCAATAAATTAATCTCAACATCACTAGTAATAACATCCTGAGCTAGTTCCTTGTCACGATTAATTAAGGCTGTATTAGCTTTGCGAACGGCATCTAGAGCTTGTAAGCCCATAGTTTGGAATTTTTCGTTAATCTCTTCTAACTGTAAATCAAAGTTACGGCGTAAGTTTGACATCATGTATCCTCCTCATTCTCAATTCTCTTTTATTATACCAAACTAAGTGAAAAAAAGAATGACTAACCGATTAAAATGCTTGAATTTACAAGATCTTTACAATCCAAATCATCTGACCTGTTACCAGTCCTGCTTGTTCCAAGCCAATCCATCTAGTTGAGCTTGGGCCTGATTATAGCGCTTATCTAGTTCAACAACCATCTCTAGTAAGGCTGATAAATAAGCTTGGTCCTGGTAACTAGTAGCCTGGCCAATATGGGCTTGGACTAAATCCTGAGCCCATCCGGATAAATCATCTGTCATTAAAATCACCCTCCTTAATCATAAACTGCATGCTTTCTAATTCATTCAGACGGTCGCGACAAACTGCCATAAATAAATCCCCTACTTCGCCTAATAAGTCGGTGGGTAGTTGATCTAGCAACCAATTTGATCTTTGGATAAAATCAGCCTGTCTAGGCAGGGATAGGTGGCTTTGGTAGGCCACCAAATTTAATTGTTGGGATTCAGGACTCTGGTAACTATGTTGAGCGAGGACAAAAACTGGTAAATAGTTGAAGTCTAGCCGGTTAGCCAACATTTGATAGGGGCGCAGCATTTCAGATACCGTATAGGCTTCCCGACCGCCGGACTGATAGCTAGATAAGGGCTGGCCAGTAGAAATAACTAGCCCGAAATCTTTCCCTGCCAGTTGACTAGCATGACGCTTTACAAAGTTGTCAGCTAATACCTGATTTAACCAGTCAACCACTAAAGCCGGCGCTTGGTACCAATACAAGGGGAACTGTAAAACAATCCGGTCAGCTGCTAAAATCAAATCACGGTGAAGCAAAATATCGCTACTATTAAAATTAGCTAGTTGATGATAGTGGCTATCAGCAGGTCGACCTGCCTTTAAAAATTGGTGGCTGGCAGACTCTGCTAAGTTGGGATGACCCTCGAAAATATGGACTTCCATCACTAGTCTCCTTTCAATTAGTTTTGTCTCTATCACTAATTATCTGTCTTTTTATTTTTACAAGCATGATATACTGAAATAAAAAAAGGAGCAAGTCATGCAATTATCCAATCTCGCCTTAAATTATCCTGCTTCCGTTATTCGTCAGGTATCTAGCTATGCCCACAAAGTAGCACTTCAAACAGGAGAAATGTATTACTTTACAATGGGAGAACCTAATTTTAACTCCCCAGATATTGTAAAAGCTACAGCGATTAAAGAAATTGAAAATAATAATACCTTTTATGGCCCTAATATTGGTGAAACTAGCCTGCGTCAAGCTCTAGCCAACCACCTTAATGAGCGTTTAAAGACACAACTAAATCCAGACCAGATTGCAATTACCTACGGAGCAACCGATGCGCTGTTCTCAACCATGTTTGCCTTACTCAACCCAGGCGATGAGGTACTCGTACCAACACCCAACTATCCCAACTACTTGGGCCAGATTGCCATGGTAGGTGCCCAGGCTAAGCTGGTTCCTCTCCAAGCTGACTATAATTTTCACTTACAGATTAGTGACTTGGAAGCACAAATCACTGACAAGACTCGGATGTTAATTGTAAACACCCCAAATAACCCGCTGGGTACCGTTTTGACACCAGCAGAAGTTCAGGATATCTCCCAATTTGCAGCTGACCACAACTTATTTATATTGGCTGACGAAGTCTACCATAGCCTAACTTACGAGGGACACCAACACACTAGCTTCTTCCAGCCCAGCTTGGCCAACTATAATCAAACTGTCTTAGTTGACTCTTTTTCTAAATCTTATGCCATGACTGGCTATCGAGTTGGCTACGCGGCCGCTAATGACAGCCGCCTGATTCAAGCAATTGCAGAATTTAAAGAGGGAACTAGTTTTGCCGTCCCTAGCTTTATCCAAGAATCAGCCCGGCTAGCTTTAGAAAAAGCAGAACCAGCAACCGAGGCTATGCGCGCTGCCTACAGCCGCAGACGCGACTTACTTAGCCAGGGCTTAGCTCAAATCCCTGGCCTGCGCCTAACACCTAGTGATGGCGCCTTCTACGCCTTCGTAGACATCTCTGCTTACGGTTTGTCTTCAACTGACTTCGTTTACCAGCTCATTGCCCAGGAACATGTTGCCTTAATTCCTGGCTCCTCCTTTGGACAGGCTGGCGAAGGCTATGTCCGTATTTCCTACGCCGCCTCCGACGAAGATCTAGCCCGCCTGATTCAACGCTTGGGCCACTTTTGTCAAAAACTAGCTCAACAATAAAAATAAATTCGTCAATCAAGTAAAAAATCTGCGGCTAATGGTGCCGCAGATTTTTCTATGTTTATAATTTTCCATCAATACTTCAGTCTAAATAACTTTTACCACACCACTTGTATAAGCTAGTGAATCACTTAGCGTAGACTGAGCTTCACTTGAACTTGACTAGCTAGGTCTTGGTTCTTTTGAAGCAAAGACTGGGCCTGGCTTTGATAAGTCTGACCAAGATCTTGATCTTTTAACCAAGCCACATTTTCAATGACATTCTCATTAGCAGATTCTAATGCTGTTGTTAGGTGGCGACTAGCAACTCTGACATCGGCTAGCACACTCTTCCTACCGATTTCGGCAACAGTCACTAACATTTCCTGACCCTGGCAGGCCGTCTGCATCGTTGCCAGCGGCGTCTCAGTAGCTCTAATCAAACCAGTCTGAATGGCTGCCTGGCGGTCAGATTTCTCTTGGTCATTAGTCCGAGGCAAGCCGTAGCTAGCAAACAATTGCTCAGATACAGTTTGGTCAGCTGCCGACAGCTTAAATAGGATCTCTTTTAAATTATGTGCCTGGCTTAGAAGTTCAGCCACTAATTCCGGCTGCTTATCCGGTTCCTTATCCTGGGTAATAGCTAAAACCATAGCTGCCAACGCAACGCCAAAAGCTCCAGTAATAGGGGCTACTGCGCCACCACCAGGTGAAGATTTCTTTGATGCTAGTTCTTCCATAAATCGCTGTAAATCCATCATATCCTCCTAAAACAGTAGATTTCATATAGTATAACACCTTGAGCGGTTAGCTACCAGTAAGCTTTTAACAAAAATTATGTTACTTTTTATAACAAATTACAATACTTTTATTGCGCACAAGCTTCATTTGTTGCATAATATAACAGTAATCTAATTAAGAGGAGCAATTTATGATGTCAAAATGGACTGCAACTGAAATTATGCGTGATGTGGAAGAAAGAAATGTCCACTTTATCCGTCTCATGTTCACCGATGTGAATGGTAACCTAAAAAATGTTGAAATTCCGGTCAGTCAGCTGGACAAGGCCCTCGACAACAAAATGATGTTTGATGGCTCTTCAATTGAAGGCTTTGTACGTATCGAAGAATCTGACATGTACCTATATCCTGATCTAGATACCTACTTGGTCCTACCATGGGGAGCAGAAAACAAGAAAGTAGCCCTCCTCATCTGTGATATCTATCTACCAAACGGCGAACCCTTCCCTGGTGACCCTCGGGGTAACCTCAAACGCATGGTAAAAGAGATGGAGGCAGCTGGTTATAGCGACTTTATGTTGGGACCAGAAGCTGAATTCTTCTTGTTTAAGCTAGACGAAAAAGGTGAACCCGTTGTCGAAGTCAATGATAATGGTGGTTATTTTGACCTGGCACCACTAGATTCAGGCGAAAATTGTCGTCGTGATATTGTTTTAGTATTAGAAGAGTTAGGCTTTGAAATTGAAGCCTCTCACCATGAGGTTGCCATTGGTCAGCACGAAATTGATTTCAAATACGATAATGCTCTAGCTGCTAGTGACCAAATTCAAATCTTTAAGCTAATTGTCCGGTCAGTAGCTCGCCAACATGGCTTACATGCGACTTTTATGCCTAAACCTCTATTTGGCGTGGCCGGTTCCGGCATGCACTGTAATATGTCGCTCTTCAAGGCAGATGGCAATGCTTTCTATGATCCAAATGATGACCAAGGTTTATCACAAGACGCCCGCTATTTTGTCGCAGGTATCCTAGCCCATGCTAAAGCCTTAACAGCAGTAGCTAATCCTTTGGTCAACTCTTACAAACGGCTGGTACCAGAATTTGAAGCCCCTGTTTATATCGCCTGGTCTCACCAAAATCGGTCACCGCTTGTCAGGATTCCATCAGCCCGTGGCAATTCCACCCGCATCGAGTTACGATCAGTGGATCCCGCTGCTAACCCTTATCTTATCACTGCCTGTCTAATTAAGGCTGGTCTAGACGGCATCAAAGAAAAACTGCCTTTATCAAGTCCTACCGACCGGAATATCTACCAAATGACCGAATACGAACTGAAACAAGAAGGTATTGATAAATTGCCGGTCAATCTAGCAGCTGCTCTGGTTCATCTAGAAAACGATAATATTGTTCAGGCTGCACTAGGACGCCATATATATGAGAATTATATTTCTAGTAAACAAGTAGAATATAATGAATACGAGACCCAAATTACACCTTGGGAGATTCAACACTATCTCAGATGGTATTAATAGTAGTTACTTCTATACCTGTAAATCATAAAAACACAGAAAATAAGCCCGGTGCAAAATACACCGGGCTTATTTTTCATCTTAAAAATCATCCCAACCCTGATGGTCAGTCACTTGGGCCCATTGGTTACCGCCAGTAACCAAATGGTTCAAGCCTTGTTTAGTCAGACTATCCTGGTAAAAGTAGGCGCGAGCTAGGGATAGATAGGGACGAACATAGAAATAGCTTAAACCAAAGCTAAAAATTATCGATAGTCCCCACAGAATAAAGCGCGAGTATAATAGAATTAAAGCCCATTTACGGCCCTTCATTAGTCGTCTGGCCAATCCCAAACTTTGCCCCACGCTGAGATCAGGAAAATCAACTAAGACATAAGGCAAGAGGGCATAGGCTAATTTCAGGTAAATACCAGGCAAAATAAAGCAGATAAAAGCTAATAGCACTTGCAAATGGCCTAACAGCTGACTAGCCACAGCCTTTAGCCAATGGTGGCTCACTAGATTAGTCCAGGTGAGTGATAACTTACGACTAGCAGCCAAGATATAAGCCTGGTAGGCCAGGTCAATATTGATATACAGGGCCCAAAAAGCTAGACCCAAGAAAAAGAAACTCGTCCCACTAGTTAATAAAATTAACTGTATAAGGACTACAACTAGGGTCAAGCCGATAAAACGGTCCTTGTCCTGGGCTAGTAATAACTTCGCTGCACGCTTATAATCCATCAGTTATCCCCCTTCCTAGGAATATTTTAACCTAAAAGCGTCTTAAAACCGTCAGCCTTAAGACCTAATTCTTCTTAATAATATCGTGACGCCACTAGCGCTAGGCATAAAAGTAGACCTGCGATGTTAGCCACAGGCCCTATCAAATATATTAATTTTTCTAGTAAAGGTCATGATATTTATACGGCTAATTTAGCTAAAACGGTGAACTAGTCATGACGACGCCCACCAAAAATTAAAACCATCCGTAAAAGCACTAGTAGGCTTGAAATTGCTGCAGCTACATAGGTTAAGGCTGCTGCTGTTAGCGTCTTTTTAGCATAAGGTAGCTCACCGGCAGTTAGTAAGTTTTTCTCTTCAATAATATCTAAAGCGCGCTTAGAAGCATCAAACTCTACAGGTAGCGTAATCAACTGAAAAATAAAGGTCAGTGAAAAAAGAATCAGACCAATATTGACAAAAGTTTGGCTTAGGCCAAAAAATGTCCCCAAAAGTAATATCGGTAAGCCCAAATTAGAACCGATATTAACTATCGGTACAATATTTTGTCTCAACCGCATAAACCAATAACCCTGGTCATCCTGCACAGCATGACCGCACTCATGGGCTGCTACACCCACAGCAGTTACAGTTGTACGATTATAGGTGGCATCAGACAATCGTAAAACCTTATTTTTGGGATCATAGTGGTCAGTCAACTGGCCAGAGATATGTTCTACCCGGACATCATGAATACCCGCGTATTGCAAAATTAATTCGGCAATTTCTTTACCAGTATAACCATGCTTATTTTGATATTGGTCATATTTTTGAAAAGTCCTTTGCATATTCCAAGAGGCAATGGCGGCAATAATAGAGCCAATGACAACTAGAATCATACCAGGACCAAAGTATAGGAAGGGCATTGAATCAACTCCTTTAGATTATTATAGCCAAAGTAAGGTCAAAATGAAATTTTTTAGCTAACTAATATTATCACTAATAATTTCAGCGGCTTCCAAACTTTCATTGAGCTGACGCAGGTAAAAGTTAGCCTGGTGGTCATCAAACTGGTAACAACGTATTGCAAGCCCTCTATTCTTGAGCTGACGATAGTAAGCCAAGCTAGCTAAAAAATTAGCATCTTTGCTAGCCACTAGCATAGTTAAAGGCGGCATGGTTAAGGGTAAATTAGCTAGATATATCGGATCAAAATCTAATCCCACTAAATAGCCAGTCGCAAAATCTTTATGCTGGTTACTGTTCAAAACTTTACTTAGCTGACCAAGCTGGTTATTGATGGCTGGTGATAATAACACAATCTGACTAATTTGATAAGCTTGATTATAACTTTTTCCCAAAGTTAAAGCCAGGTTACTAGCAGCTTGGTCAGCTACTAAGACGACATGACTGTGAGAGCCAACTGCTAGAATCTCATCAATAGTTTGGGCTAGACTAGCAACCATATTATCATAATCAGTCTGGGGCCACTTAGGATAATCAACTAGGTAAAGAGGCCTTTGACATTGCCTGGCTAAGCGTTCAGCAAACTTATGTTGACTCTGGTCAGCCAATCCCACTAGATAATTGCCAGGCAGATAAACTAAGGCTTGGCGGCTAGATAAAAAATCAGCACCATAAACTTGGTAAGTCGCAGACTTTGAAGCGAAATCGGCCTGTTTAATCTGACAATTTGTCAAATGCTCCAAATGATTAGTCAATACCTCAGCTTCACTCTCACCAGTAAAATTTTGGTACAACTTAGTAAGGTCAACTTGTAATTGCTCTCTTAAATCTCCCTCTCGATTCAAAGCCCGATGTAGGTAGCCAAACAAGGCAATGGCGCCAGTTGAAAGGCCTGTTAATATCTGCTTATCGTTATCTGATTTGGTCATAGCTATCCCTCCTATCTTATTATATGTTGATACGTCATAGGAAACTAGGGGCTAGAGACTGATTTTTTAAGCAGAGAAAATCATCATTCTTATCTTATCATTTTAAAAACTTAGGATTTTCGCTATACTATACTAAATAAGATAAGCAAGGCCAGCCCTCTAAGCGTGTCTGAATAGACATACTAGGCTGGCATAACAAATATTATAGATGAGGTGAAACCGGTGAATAAGCTTAAATTTGGGTTCTTAGCCCTTAGCGCCTGTTTCTTACTAGTCGCCTGCTCAGCCAACCCAACTAGTGTGGCCGACCAGGTTCAAGAAGCAGGCCACCAAGCAACGCAAGAAATTAATAGTATCCAGCTCCAAGAAGGCCAACTCAACCAGGCCTTTGCCCAGGACATTGCTGAAGATGATAGTCTAAAGCGTCTGGCAAGCAATAGAGGAGCCACACAAGCTAACCTATCTGACCGCCAGGATGACCTAGACCAGCTTGCTAAGGCTTTAAAAACCTTAAAGAGTCAGGGAGAAAAATTACAAGCTAGCATGGACCAAGTACAATCTGATGATGAAACGGTCATTAAGCAGCGCCAACATTTCGAAGCCATCCTACCCCTAATCGATCAAATCGTGCCGACTCTAGAAAGCTATATTAATAATTACCAGGCCTTGCTAGACCAGGAAGAGAGTTTCTATAAATCACTTAGCAAAAAGGATGCTGATTATCAAACCTTCAACCAAGGTATGAGTGATATAAACCAAAACCACCAAAAATTACAAGACCAACTGCAATCTTTAGTGGAGCCCCTAGAACAGTTAAACCAGCTTCCTAGCCTAAATCAGGAAAAAGATAAAAATGGAGGTGAGCAAGATGCCCCAGCATAAACAAGTCGGACCCAAATTGAACTGGCAACTAGTTACAGCTTTGATAGCCCTAGTAGTTATCCTGAGCATAGCCATTGTAGCTGTTAAAGGTGACTGGTTTAGCCAATCTACCTCCCAACAAACTAGCCAAGCAGCATCCAGCCAAAGCTCAGCTAGCCAAGCGGTAGCAGAGGCTCAAATTGATAGCAACCAGCTTCACATTAACCAAGCTAGCTTGCTCAATCGTCCTCACAACCTACCCCAATCTCTTTTCTATGATTCCGGCGTAGATATTGCCTATCCAGCTGATGGCGTCAAAGGCATATACTTATCAGCAGATGGCATGGCTGACCAAACTATCTTAGATAATAATATCCGTCTTCTAGACCAATCTGGTCTTAATAGTGTTGTGATTGATGTAAAAACAGATTACGGTTCAATTGCTACTAATTTAGAAAGCGATAACCAACTGGTTAAAGACAATATCCAAGCCACCTTCTCCACTCAAGAATTGATGCCCCTGTTTGAAGAGAAACAGATCTACCCAATTGCCCGAATTACTACCTTTAAGGACGGATTGGTACCAGAAAGTCATCCAGACTGGTCCTTTAGAAATGCCGATGGCTCTATCTGGACCGATGCTTCCGGCCAAGCCTTCTTAAACCCTTACAACAAGGAAACCTGGCAGTATATTGTTGATATTTCCATAGCCGCTGCCAAGGCTGGCTTTAAAGATATCCAATACGACTACGTCCGCTTCCCCGAAGGTTTTGAAACCTTTGGCGCAAGCCTGGTCTATAATATGGGAGATTATGCTGAATACGGCAAGGATTCTACCGAAGCCCGAGAAAAAGTTATTGCTGACTTTTTAGCCTTTGCTAAAAGTCAATTAGAGCCTTACGGGGTCCACGTTTCAGCCGATATTTTCGGCTATGTGGCCACCGTAGAATCCACTCCAGGTATCGGGCAGAACTTCAAGATGATCGCTGATAATGTCGATGTGATTTCTTCGATGATTTACCCAAGTCACTGGGGACCAGGCTACTTCGGCATTGACTATCCTGACCTTGACCCGCATGGTGTGGTTAAAGAATATATGGATGCTGAACTTGCCTTACTTAACCAGCTAGATAATCCACCGATTACCCGGCCTTGGTTGCAAGACTTTACCGCTGACTATCTCCCAGAAGGTCAATATATCAATTATGGCCCCGACCAAGTCCAAGCTCAAATTGATGCCCTCAACGAGATGGGCATCCATGAGTATTTGCTATGGGATGCAGCCAACACCTATACTGAAGGTGTTAGCTACAACTAAATAAAAACGGTTCTATACTTTTTGGTGTTGGTGAGTAAAAACTCACTGACACCTTTTTTTATTTGGAATCACAAAAAGCCAGTGAATTCTTTATAATTAAGTTGTCAGACAAAACTACAAAGGAGAATTCACATGGCTCAAAATGATTGTATCAAAAACCTATTAAGTATTACAGACGAAAATATTAAATTAGAGGACAAGGTAACGATTAAAAAGATTAAACAAGTGACTCATAAAGTAATCTACGGCACACTAACTTATCAACCAGACAGCTGTCCAAATTGCCTCCATAAGGAGGCTGACCAAGCTAGTATTATTAAGCATGGTTATAAACTATCGCGCATTTTAATAGGTGAATTCAACACACAACCAATCTCTTTAGTATTAAAAAAACAGCGATTTTTCTGTAAAAATTGCCAAATTACGTTTACAGCCTCTTCTAATCTAGTTGCTAAAAATTGCTTTATTAGTCGCCAAATCAAGTGTTTAGCGATACAAGAATTATCAGAGTCGCAAAGTATGTCCTTAATCGCTAAAAAACTTAATATTTCAAATTCTACTGTTATTCGTCTGCTTGAATCGACTGCTAAACAATTCAAACAAAGTTACCGGCAACTACCTAGGCATTTATCTATTGATGAGTTTAAATCTGTTAAAAATGTCTCAGGCGCTATGTCTTGCATCCTAGTGGATGCAGCTAATCATCGTTTATTTGATATATTAGAAGATCGGACGCAAGCTTATTTAAGAGATTATTTTATGCGTTTCCCTCTGGAAAAGAGAAAGCTAGTTGAAACGATTACCATGGATATGTACTCACCTTATTATGATTTTTTACAACAAATCTTTCCAAATGCGAAAATTATTATTGACCGATTCCATATTGTCCAACTACTGAATCAGACTTTGAATAGCCAACGGATTCTTGTGATGAATCAACAACCTAAGCAATCAACACACTATCGGAAATTGAAACAGTTATGGAAGCTGATTTTAAAGAACCAAGAAGCACTGAATAGTGTTAATTACCGCACACATCGCTTATTTGATGGCCTTATAACAGAAGCAGGTATAGTTGAATTTATGCTTAATATCGACAGTAAATTTAGAAAAGTCTATGATGTCGTCAATGAGCTCAAATATCACCTTAAAACAGGGAATATCAATGCTTTCCTACATACAATTAGTCGCAATAAGAGCCAACGGCTCCCGAAGAATTTGAGAAAAACGATGAATACTCTGCTCAAATACTTACCTGCTATTATCAATAGCTTTCGTTATACACTTTCCAATGGGCCAATTGAGGGTATGAATAATAAAATTAAGAATATTAAGCGTTCCGGATTTGGTTACCGCAATTTTTATCATTTAAGGGCAAGGGCTTTTCTTTCCTTTAAATCATATGAGGTAAAGAGGGAAAATAAACCTACCATAAATAGAAAGATTGAAAAGCTAGATACAGAATCTAGGGCCCTATGTGCCTAAGTTAAAAGATATTTTTTACTAGAGGCGGAAGAGAATGGGCATCTGTTAGCCATGTTAAGCACGCCAAAGAAATACAAGCTGTGACAATCCTAGAGCCGTAGGAGCAACGCGACGTACGGATATAGCGATTGACTACAGCTTGTTTGAGGCTGGCGAGGTGAGAGACCTTGGCTCGAACCGGTGCCATGGCTGTTGAACAGATGACCAATTCTCTGGAGACTCTAGCCTATGGCTAGAAAAAATAAAAAAGACCGAAGTCAAAACTTCGATCTTTAATATCACCAACACTATTTGACAAAGAGCCATAAAAACCAGGCAGGTCCACCATAAGGTTTAGGATCTACCTGGTTTTTTTCTACTCAATCACAGCATTTAGTCATGGCCAACACTTGGCCAGCAAATTCTAATTTTTTCTCAGCCATACTAACATATAGAGGCCAATTATTAACAAGGCATACTTAAGTATCAAGTAGCTTGTTTCATCTAAGACAGTAGACCCTGGTGCTTTAACAATAAAGTAGGTCAACATCGACATTAGAATACCAGTAAAGATGTTCTTTTTAGTCATATTAAGCGCCCTCCACTAATAAATCCTAGTTTGCTTTCAATTACTTGTGACAGCAAGATAGCCAAGCTTTATTCTTTCCCATGGTCGTCATCTTTGGGAAAGTAATTTCGGTAGTTTAACCATAATGTTACATTTACGATGCCAAACAAGGTGCTTATTGCCACCGTGATTAAAAAATTATCTGAAATAGATTCATAATAAAGGTCGTAGATGGTCGTTAGAAGCGTTAAAACAAGCATTGATATCAGGATAACCCTATAATGTTTTTTTGACATGTATACTCATCTCCTAAGCTGTTATAAACCAAATTGGCGGCACAAATCTAAGGCAATATAGTTAGGCCTAACCAACAATTGACTTAGTTCAATATCGCAATTGGTAAAACGAATAAAGTTGCTCGCTTATCTTCCTGACAATTTTACTTTATCAAAAAAAAAAAACGGTTTCAATTCATTTGCTCGTAGCCCTATTTAGTTTAGTCCCTAGCTCATGGTCTGACCAAAATCGTTTAGGGCCAGGGCTCCACCTACCAGCATGTTAGTCCTTGTCCTGCCGATAACTACCCAATATTAATTAAGTGTTAATCCATATTTTAGGTCAATTTAAGCTTATCATGATATAATGATTGAAACTTTAAGGAGGAATTTATGATGAACCATAAGAAAAAAGCGCTTGTTTTATCAGCGGCTCTAGCTGCTTCTATCCTAGCAGCACCACGCGTTTTAGCAGACAAAATCCAAATTAATCCCATGTTTACCTATGGCGAGAGTCTGAACGACCAACAATTCAATACCACTAAAAGGGAACTTGGTGTCGAAGATGGTGCCCAAGAAATCCAAGTTCATGTCAATGAACTAAATGACCTGCTCAATGATAGCTACCCTTACCGCCAAGTCTACTCTTCAGCCTATATCACACCAGCTAAGAACGATGGCAAAATTTCTGTAGAAATCGTCACACCAGAAACCATTACCGATATTACCCCACTCCAATATCAAAATGCCGCTCTAACAGCAGGCGCGGTCGATGTTGATATCAAGGTAGCTTCTGCAGTACCTGTCGATGGTTCCGGTGCTCTAGCCGGTGTCTATAAAGCCTTTGCTGATGCTGGTTACACCTTAGATGACCAAGCTGTCAGTGTAGCTCAGGATGAATTAGTCGTTACTTCTAGCATCAACCAAGAAAACCAAGGCAAAGAAGGTTACTCTGATGAAGTGCTAAATGCCGCAATCGCTGAAATTAAAACTGAAGTTGACCAGGCCAAGGCTGAGAATAATGGTGAAATCACCATCGACCAAATCCAAGTCATCGTGAACAATGTAGTTAATAACTACAATCTTCAAGATGTCTTAAGCCAGGAAAATATCCAGTCAATCATCAACTATATGCAAAACTTTTCTCAAATCGAGTTGACAGATGAGCAAAGAGAACAAATCCGTAATCTCGGTCAAGAGATTGCTTCCCAAGGTGGTCAATTATTCGACAAGGCCAAAACTGCTTGGGATAATGCTGATAAAGAGCAATTAGCCAAAGATGGCCAAAGCATTTGGGATGCGATTAGCAACTTCTTCCGCACCCTGTTTGGTGGCGGCAACAACGACCAAGACCAACAATAAGAATAACAATAAAAAAGGAAGGCGGTTTGCCTTCCTTTTTACTTAGCCTACTTATGGTAAGCATGGTGGTTAATGATACGAAAGGCCCGGTAAATTTGCTCGGTTAAAACCAGGCGCATCAGTTGGTGGGGCAGGGTAATCCGGCCAAAAGATATCGACCAGTCGGCCTGGGCTTTCAGTTTTTCTGCCAAACCTAATGAGCCACCAATCACCAAGGTCAATTTACTATCGCCATAGGTCGCATACTGGTTGATGCGATCGGCTAGTTGTTCAGAAGAAACTAAATCGCCTTCGATAGCTAAGACAATTATTTTCCGGCCAGGTCCAATTTTAGCTAGAATACGGTCAGCCTCTTTAGCTAAAATTTGTTCTATTTCATGATCACTCAAGTTATCAGGCGTTGCCTCGTCCCCTACCTCATCAATTTTAAACTTAGTATATTTACTGAGTCGCTTTTGGTACTCGGCAACCCCTTGCTTTAAATATTTTTCCTTTAACTTTCCTACACATACGACTTGTATATCCATACCAGTCCTCCTCTCAAGCAAATATTATTATCGTAAATAAAAGAAAGCTGGTCAAGCCTGCTTTCTTTAAATCAGCACAAGTGTATGTCTTTAGATAAATTCAACAACTTCTTTTAAATCAATATCAGGGTCTAAAGATTGAATCACTGGACAGTAACGTGATACAAACCGGGTCATTTGACTGGCTCGACGTTTGGCCTTGTCATCCTCGGCATCAACTAAAAAGGTCAAAGTAATCGACTTAATAGGGCGCGGTCGCTCTTCATGACGGGTAAAATCAATTTTTACCCCCGTCAATTTAGCGGCTACCTCAGAATTCTTTAATAAATCACGAAAAACACTAGCGCCACAAGCTGCGGTTGAAGCCAGTAACATCTCTAGAGCGGAATAAGTAGTTTGCCCATCGATATGCCATTGACCATCTGCAATTGGTAAGTGTAAGCCTTCTTCATCTACTTGTAAAAATAATCTTTCTTTTGCCATGATTTCACCTCTCATACAGCTTAGCAGGATTAATGTTCAGACCAAAATTTTTTGCTTAGCAGTAAAACTAATTAATCCACAAAGTTATCCACATATCCACAATTATACACAATTAAAATGCTGATATTATCAGCTTTTTGATCTTTATGCTTTCTTAATGTGTAAAACACTCAAATTTACCACAATTTCTTCCACATTAGAAAGATGATACCCACAGGTTTTTACTAACTTGTCCACATAACTCATTTTTTGTGGATAAGTTTTCCCCTGTTTATTCCACATGAGCTGTGGAAGAAATATGTTCATTGCTGATAAGATTAGAGCCTCACGCTTAAAATTTTACAAGAAAAAAGGTATAATAGAGATGTATATTTTAAAAAAGGAGTTATAAAATGACGAATACTCACCAGAGCGGTAAAAAATTCCACTATGCTTGGATTATTTTATTCGCGGCTACTATTATTCTGGCCACTTATATGCCAGCAGTTACCTCATTATTTAACAAATGGCAAATTGCGGTAACGGAAGATTTAGGCTTTTCACGATCAGCTTTCTCTCTGAATACGACAATTGTACAGGCAGTCGGTATTTTTATCGGGCCAATTGCTTCCAAGTTCTTAACAGAGCGTAATTTTAAAAGACTTTGGACAATTTTTGCAGCTATATTTGGCCTTGGGCTAATCGCTTATGCTTTTGCGCAAAATGCTTGGCACTTCTATATTATTTCTTTTGTAAT
The DNA here is from genome assembly GCF_001543245.1 of Aerococcus urinaehominis. GTDB lineage: Bacteria > Bacillota > Bacilli > Lactobacillales > Aerococcaceae > Aerococcus > Aerococcus urinaehominis. The sequence goes on along the minus strand of NZ_CP014163.1, from coordinate 1,252,914 downwards.
TGGTTTTGCCTTTATCTCTACCACCTCTATCCCAATGACTATGATGATTAATAATTGGTTTGTAGAAAAACGTGGTCTGGCAACTTCTATTGCCTTTGCTGGGATTTCAGCCGGTGGTTTTATTTTTAGTCCAATTATCACCTATCTGATTACCAACTTCGGTTGGCGCCATGCTTACCTGGTTTATGGTATAGTCGCTTTAGTCATTGCTTTTGTCTTTGGTATCTTTATCATTGATCAAAAACCAGAAGACAGAGGCCTTGAGGCTTATGGTTACCAGCACAAAAACGAAATTAACCCCGAAGACAAGCAAAAAGAGGAAGCAGACCAGGGCAACAATCTGGATGTAGACCTGCCAATTGGTCAATCTTGGACCAAGGCCTTCTTTATCCTATTATTATTAGGGGCAGTGGCTAATGGTTTAGCTAACGGTGGCTCCCTGCAATTCTCCCCTGGCCTAACAGAAGCCCAGGGCCCAGTAGTTGAATCGATTACAGTATCTGCCTATCTATTAGTAGGGGTCTTTGGTAAAATCCTGATGGGCTGGATTAATGACAAATTTGGCTTTAAGGTCACCCTCTTTACAGGTATGGGTGCCCTAGCGCTTTCCTTTGTCTCTATGTTGCTAGCTGGCAGCATGATTGGCCCAGTCGGTGTTGTTGTCTTCTTTGGTGGTTTAGGTATCGCTACTGGTACTGTTTTACCGCCAATTGTGACCTCAACTATTTACTCTAACAAACGCTATGGAGAGGCCTACGGTTATGTTACTTCTTCTACTCAGATTGGTACAGCCATTGGTCCGCTACTTGTGCCTTTGATCTACGACACAACCGGCTCCTACGCAGGTGGCTGGTGGATTAATATTATTTTTGCGGTTGCTGGTGCCATCTTCTGGTACCTTGCCTACCAATTTGCTAGCAATAAAAGCCAAGGTTAACAAGCCCATAATAAAATTTATATACATTAAGCCCAGCCGTTTTGGCTGGGCTTTTAGCTTAGCCTAAACAAAACAAAATGCATACAAAATAGGATAAGACAATAAATGCAAACTCCTATTTTTCAAGCTTTTTAACATTACATGTCTATTTTTTCACAAAAAAGCTTTACTTTATATAATTAACTCTCTATAATTCGCGTAAGCGCTTCATAGAAGTAAGCGTATTACATAATATAAAGGAGCTTATCCATGGCAACAAATGCAAAAAAAGAGCCAACTACAGTTATATTTGATGAGCGCAAAAGGCCCTTCTCTGGACGCGACCTCATCGGCTACTTCTTTGGTGATTTTGGTTGTAATATGAGTTTTACACTTATTTCAGCCTATCAATTTATTTTTTATACCCAATATTTAGGTATTAAGCTAACCCACTATTCAGCGCTAATATTAGTAGCTAAAATTATAGACGCCATTAATGATCCGATTGTTGGATCAATTATCGACCGTTTGGACCCACGTGGACAAAAAAGGGAAAAATTTAAGCCCTGGGTTCTTTATTTTGGCCCGGCCCTAGCATTAGCAGCTACCGTCATGTTTATTGACTCATCAGCCTTTTCATACGGTGTCCGCTTCACTGTTGGCGCAGTCGGCTATATTCTATGGGATTTAATGTACACCTGTGTTAACGTGCCTTATGGCTCCCTAGCTTCAGTTATGACAGTTGAGTCTGAACAACGATCCCTATTATCAACTGCTCGAGCATGGGAATCACAAATTGGTAATACACTATTAACAGTACTTATTCCTTTAATTGTTTATCAAACTGTAAATGGCGAATCAATTTTCCAGGGACAACGAATGTTTCCAATCGCAATTGGCCTAGGCGTGATTGCCACACTTTCATTTTTTATCACTTACTTTAATACTGAAGAGCGCCTAGTTCATGTGCCTATTTCAGAGGCCAAAGAAATTAATCCTGACTTAGACAAAGTTGAAGTTGTTGAGCCAACTAACGAAGTAGTTGAAGGTGATAAGGAAAATAATTTCTTTGATGTGTTAAAAGATTTCTTCAAGAACCGTGCTGTTATTGGAGTTTCTTTGGCATCATTAGCTCAGGTGCTCTTTATCCAAACTGCACCACAACTTTTCCAATTGAACTATCAAATTTATTATGGTGATGGTTCTCTAAATGCTTGGTCAGCCCTACCACAAATTGTGCCGCTCATCATTGGCGCAACCCTCGGGACCTTTGCTTTACGTAAATGGGGTACCAAAGCGGTGTCATCTTGGCCAGTAATTGGTGCCTTTGTTGCCTACTTCCTATACGCTATCTTCCCAGTGTCTCCTGAGCAGCCGTGGATTTTCATCGCTGTACAAACCATTGCTAATACCTTCTCATTCGGTATGTGGGTTTACGTTTGGGGTATGGTCGGTGATGCCATTGACTACCAAGAATGGCAAACTGGTTCTCGGAACGAAGGCTCAATCTATGCTATCTATTCAATGGCTCGTAAAATTGGACAAGGTATCGGTCAAGCTGCTGTACCACTAATCTTAGCTACCTTCATCCCGAGCTTAGACCTTAATAATACTGCGACTTGGACTGCCGAAAACGCGGATGCCTTAAAATCCCTATCAGGTTGGTTCCCAGGTCTTGGTTGGTTATTAGTTTTCATCGCTCTAACCTTTGTCTACAACTTGACACCGCAACTATTGGAGCGGGTTAACAAAGACCTTGGTCGGACTGAAGTAGCTAATAATTATGATGAAATTCATTTCGATGATTAAAAAATCAGTTTACTAAATAAACAGTAAAAAGCCCTGGTTACCGACACCAGGGCTTTTATTGTCTGCTAAATTATTGATATAGGCCTAATAATTAATTAACTTGCTGAGCTTGAGGCTGTAGTTTAACTTGGGCTTTTTGTGGTTTACCATCACGATAATATTCAATTTCAACCGTCTTATTAGGATCTGTTGAATAAAGTGCCTTACGCAGAGAAATATCATCAGTAACTTCCTGCCCATCAAACTTGGTAATCACATCGTTAGCTCTCAATCCACCCGCATAAGCTGGACCATGGCTATCTATTTCATAGATTAGGACACCATCTTTAACTTGGTCTGGTAGATTCAAGACCTGACTTTGTTCTTCTAGAGGCACGCGATTAAGGCTAACCATAGCAATGCCTAATTCTGGACGGGTCACATGACCATTGCTTTCAAGCTGACTAATAATCGACTGCACATCATTGCTCGGAATTGCAAAGCCCATCCCTTCAACCTGGCTGGCTGAAATCTTCATTGAATTAATGCCGATAACTTGACCAGCCGCATTTAGCAAGGCACCACCAGAATTACCAGGATTAATGGCAGCATCGGTCTGAATAGCTGTCACCTGCCAGTCGGCTTGCTTGTCACCATCTAAATCAGTAGGCACTGACCGGTCTAGTCCTGAAATAATCCCTTGGGTAACGGTTGAAGCAAAATCGGAACCAAGTGGTGAACCAATCGCAATGGCTGGTTCACCCACAGTTAAAGCAGAAGAGTCACCAAATTCAGCCACGGTTTCTACATACTCAGCCGGAATTTCCAAAACTGCCAGGTCAGTCCAAACATCGGTGCCAACTAGTTTAGCTGGTACCTGCTGGCCATTACTTAAAATAACTTCCAAGGCATCTGAACCAGCAATCACATGGTTATTGGTTACTAAATAGGCCTTGTCACCATCCTTTTTATAAATAACGCCAGAGCCTTCGCCAGCGGTCTGGTATTCACTATCGGCCTGTTCAGCAGTAGATGGTGTCGCAAAACCAAACAAATCATAAACTCGATTTGTATTAGCCAGATTAACCACTGAAACAACTGCTCCCGCATTTTGCTTCACAATTTCACTTACGTCAGAAACAATAGAGACAGAACCTGAGCTATTTGTGCCCTGGTTACCTCCTTTTAGCTTGCGGTCAACCTCTTGGCTGACTAGCTTGGATAGGTCTTGGTCATTATTAACTTGCCCATCATTTTGATTAACTGCATAGCCAACACCGCCTACTAAAACGGCTCCTACTAGACCACCAATGAGTCCTGAAGCTAATTTTTCATTTAATATCTTTTTATCTTGCTTATTATCAGTCATACGCTTGGCCCTCCCATGTCATTTTTTTCATTATAACGGACAAACATGCCCAAGTCGTGAATAATCTATTGATTAATACTTAATATTTTAATAATTTACAATTGATAAAGTGCGGTCGGTTCCTCAGGATCAGTATCTTCCAAAAAGAAACTTTGGTTAACACCCGTATCGTTCTGATAGAGGATTTGCTCACAAGTTTGGTTGGCAAGGACCTTCATATTATTTTCCTTAGACAAGTGGCCTAGATAGACACGCTTAGTTTTATCACCCACCATATCAGTGAGAGCCAGAGCAACTGCTTCATTAGACAGGTGGCCTTCATCGCTTAATATCCGCTGTTTAAGACGCCAAGGATAGCGCCCCATCCTTAGCATATCTAAGTCATGGTTAGATTCCACTAAATAAGCATCACAATTAGTCAATAAATCACTGAGTTTTTGACTGACATAGCCAGTATCGGTTAAAATGGCAAACTGCTTGCCGTTGTTTTGAAAGGCGTAGAATTGTGGCTCAGCCGCATCATGGCTCACTCCATAAGACATAATATCCAAATCATCCAGGGCTAGCATGTCACCCATTTCCATAATATGCTTTTGCTGGTTGTCTATTTTACCGCATTTATCACCAATTGCCGCCCAGGTAGCCTGGTTGGCATAAAGGTCAATATCATATTTTCGAGCTAAAACACCCAAACCTTTAATATGGTCAGAATGTTCATGGGTAATAAACAGACTGTCGATGTCGTTAATGTCACGATCAATTTTGGCTAGCATGGCTTTGATTTTACTACCTGAAAAGCCTGCATCTACTAAAACTTTACGCTTGGGAGTTTCAATGTAGGTACAGTTTCCAGTCGAACCACTGCCTAACATGGAAACCCGCATATCAAAACTTGCTGGGCTTATTTCCATTATTAGCCTTCTTTCTAGTTACTATTTTAATAATTTATTCAGTTTACGCCCCTCCAAGGGCGCTAAGCTATTGATAATACTATCATAAGTTAGCGGATATAGCCGCCGAATAGTTTGACCGTACTGGGCCTGGTTGTTATAGATCCAGGATAGGAGATAAATCATCGTATAGGCATCCTCATCTGGATAGTTAGTAAGTAATACTTCTAAATTTCTGCCTGATTGGTTACCTAATTGGTCAACCCATTTGCCAACAGACTGCGCTTTGGCTGAATAAATAGGTAACAGCCAATAATAAGCGCCAGCCATCACTAGTAACAAGACTAGGCAGACGAAAAGCGGCCAGCGCGGATCCATCCAGGCAAAAATTTGCCAGCCCAGATATATCGCCCCAACCAGCAGAGCCAAGCCATTAAGTAGCCACAAGCCCTTTAGCAAGCTATTAGCTGGCACATAGGCCCCCTGGTCAGCAAGATACTGTTGCGCAGCTTTCTTTAATTTAGAACCTAGACCTTGATTATTAGTGATGATAGTCTTGATTGAAGTTTGATTTTGGTCTTTTAAGGTCGATAGAAGTAGTCTTTCACCAGGAAATTCGGGTTCGTAGCCTAAATCTGACCAATAAAGATCCCCCACCTGACCCTGGTCATCAGCAACCACCTTTAAAGCTAATTGGCCCTTACTAGTCATATCAAATAAAGTTAGCCAAAAGCTTGCCAAGGTCTGATTCTGTTTACCAACCAATTGTGCCAAGCTAGCCAGTGGCCAATCAACAGATTGGCTTTGAGCTACTGTATCTTGCTTGGCTCTGTTTTTACCCCATATGGTCAGCCCTAAGACTACTAAACTAGCCAAACTAAGCCCAACTACTAGCCATACATGATGACGATGACGGGCCTGCTTAGCGGCTGCTTGGTCTTGGTAAAATTTATTAATACGAGTCACCACACCATCAATATGGGAGGCAGCCCCGGGGGTAACTTCTGCAGTAAACATGCTAGCAGGTAAGTACATTTCAAGCTTAATTCCTGTTTGGGCTGTTAAATTTCGGGCAGTCACTTGAAATGTTTGCCCATCTAGCCAAGCAGCCTCGATATTATCCTGGGGAGCGACTAAAAAATTATTTTTTTGACCAGTTAAGGCCTGAGGAAAGTGGAAGGTCAGGGTCACCTTATCACTGGGATAAGGCAGGCTGGCGAAGGGTTGGCTAATCACAACCGTATCCTTGGCAAGTTGCCAAACCTGGTCAATTTTATAGTTAAAGAAGCCCGTATGGGGGTCCAAGCCCATATGGTTAAAAAGCGTAATGCCTAGACCATTAGGGTCACTCCTTAAGCTGTAGGTCCCTATCTGTTCTGAGATAGATTCAGCAAAAGGAAAAGCCTGGTTAGCGCCTGTGGCTTTGAGGCCAATTTCCAGACTATGAACCTCAGCTTGGTTGCTTAAAGGAATAAAATGTTCCAAGTGATTACGGTCTATATTAAATTGATAATCAATCTGTTCTTTAACCTGCATTTGACCATTAGCATCCACTTCAATATTAGCTTGATAGCTAGTAATTTTAGTCTGAACCGGTTCGTCAGCTGCCCAAACCGGACAGTTGGCCCCTAAGATGACGGCAAGCAGGCTTAAAGCGCAAATAATTAGCCACCTTTTTCTAATCATAGTAAGCTCCTTCTTTTAAGCATTAGTGATTTCAACCTGGATAATCGTACCATTAATGCCATCCACATAGTGACGACTGATTGCCCCATCTTGCTCAGCAACGACCACACACCAAACTGGTGTATAAACCGTCATATCAGTTAGCGGCAGGGTCACATTATAACCTAGGGTTCGTCTTAAAATAGTTGACTGGTCAGAAATCTCATCATTCAAATAAAGATTCTCAACAGCTTGTTTTTCACTGATTAACTTACGGGCACTACCCTGAGTCTTCATCGTAGCAACCAGACGTTGTTCATATGAGGAAACATTAAAGTTATTATCTAAATGAAAAATTAGTTCACTAGTACCATCAGTAATAGGAATATTACCATCCTTAAATTGAATATAGTGGATACGTCGATTAATCGCATCGTAATAAAAGAATTGATAACTATCACCAGCAACAATATTGTCGGCATTAACAAAATTTTCCAAGGGTGCTAGCATCTCATTAGTTATTTCACTAGCTGACACGTCACTAGTTAGTTTAGACAAGACTATATTGGTATTTAGCTGGCTAACTAAACGATTACCACCGTCAAGGGTTACGGTCTGGTTAGCGAAGTTAGTGTTTTCATTAGTCAAGAGTGGCTCGTTAGGAACACGCATTAAAGGCAGGTCCCTAATTTCGTCAGACAAGTCAGTAAACTTAATCCCATCGGCCTTCATTTCAGCAGCCACATTGACTTGAGACTGGTCAATCCGTGGCAAAATAAGCAGAGAGTTTTTTCCCACAAAGACATAGACCAAAAATATATTAAGCAGTAAGAAGGCAAAAATAAGTAATTTTTCTATTCTTCTAAAATCCATACCTGCCTCCTAATTTTCAAAACCATTAATCGTCATATCTTCATCCAATGCCTGAAAACTATTACTATCCTGACTATCCTGGCCTTGTGGGTTTATATGTCGATTAAAGTCGAATACCTGGCCTTCTTGGTCTTTGGTTGCTAAATTTTTTTGCTGGTTCAAATCGACTAAATTACTAAGCAACTGCCAATTCCCACCAAGTCTGATGAACCAGGTCGGCACCAATTCTACTAGACGAGCTGATTCCTGGCTGTAAATCCAATAATAACCAGGCACCATATCCTGGATATCATTTTGATCTATTCCAGCTGCTACTAGCCCTTGATAAACCTCCTGGCCACTGGGTAATACCAGCGACTTACTTCGGTCAGTCAAAGGGGTCTGGATATTTATCGTCGACATCCTCAAAGCCTGAAGATCATTAGCTGACATAACTAATTCAGCCTTAGCCGTATAATCTTGCCCAAAGATCGGTATATTATTGACAAAGTAACGGTAACGCACCTGGTGATTAGCTTCATCATAACTAGTAAAATACCAATTATCGATATTATGTTGGAATTTACTTAGCTGAGCTAAAGAATTAACCAGGGTTGCTTCGTAATCGGTTGGCTCTACTAGGTCACCATGACGTTCAAAGAGCAAGCTGTATGTTTGCGTATTAATCATCAGTTTACCCTCATCACCATAGTAGCGGGTATAAATTTCATCAGAATAATCATGAACTTCGGAAGGGGCTGCAAATAATTGGGAAAGATAGTTGACATTAGCTTGGCGTTCAATCATATATGTTAAACGGTCTAAACGCACATCTTGGTTGGTTAGGAATAAATAACGTCCATCCAGATTAACCGGTATTACTGGCGTAAAAGGATAGTCTGCCAAATTTTTAGCTAACTTACTAATTGATTCCTTTTGATCCGAACTACTAACTATAATCATTTCCTGGGCCTTTTCATTAAGCAAATAAACTTGGTTATCCTCTGCTGTAATAATGACCTGAGAAACTCTTTCCTGGCCACTAAAATCACTATCAGGTGTCTGGCTAATAAAAAAAGAAAGTGGTATCTCGTCAGCAAAGGCCAAAATGGCATAGGCTTGACCAGAGAACTTTTCATAATAATTATCTGCTAGCGGTGACTTAGTTACCTCTAGTTTTTGCTTACCTAGTTGAATCAGGTAGTCATTCATTAATTGCGTTAATTTAGTATCAATCGATTGGCCATATTGTCCATTTTCCTGGTGACGGATTACCTTTCTGACACCAAAGGTTTTAGCCAACTGAAGGTCTTCTTGGTTGTCACTACCAGCGATTTGAGCCAAGGGACGCGACTGGTTACCTACCAAGGGATTAATTAAATTATGTATCCAGGTAGAAGAAGAAAATATGGAAAAAGTGGCTAGGAGTGAAAAAACTACTAGACCAATTAAGACCAAATGAATGAGCCAATTAGACTTTATTTTCATATTTCCCAAGTCTCCTCTCCCATACTAGCTTCGTAAGGCAGGGCAATAAAGAAGGTTGACCCCTTGTCCTCAATTGAATTAACCCAAATGCGACCATGGTGGAGCTCTACGACTTCTTTAGCAATGGCTAGACCTAAACCGGTCCCACCCTGAGCCCTTGACCTAGCCTTGTCTACTCGATAAAAGCGTTCAAAGACATGCGGAATTGCCTTCTGCGGTAAACCGAGTCCTTGGTCTTGTATCGACAACACCACTTCATTATGGGTAGTCATTAGCCTAACGTAAATATCGCCACCATCTGGTGAATATTTAATGGCATTATTCATAATATTATCAACTACTTGGGTGATCCGGTCAGTATCAATCTCTACCCAAACTGTTTCATCAGTAAATTCTCGAACAATCCTAATATTGGTATCCTGGTAATCTTCTGATTTAAGCATAAAATCAAATCTGTCTAAAATATGGTTGATCAAATCATTGAAGAGGACAAATTCAACATTCAACTCTAATTGGTCAGAGTCCATCCGAGATAAATTAAGTAAGTTGGTAATCATGCGAATCATTCGATCGGTCTCAGTTTGAATCACCTGCAGAAAAGATTTGGATAGTTCTGGATCAGACATGGCACCCTCCATCAAAGCCTCACTATAAGAGCGAACTGACGTTAGCGGAGTGCGCAATTCGTGAGAAACATTAGAGACAAAGAGGCGACGATCCTGCTCAATTTTTTCATGCTCAGTAACATCGGTTAAAACCACTACTAAGCCGGACACAAAGCCGGATTCTCTTTGGATTGCAGAAACCTCTGCTTTGATAATGCTCTCTCCTTCATCTACCTGGTCAATATTTAGGTAAATGGCCTCTGGCAAGTCGAAAAGGTCTCGGTTGGTATAACGGTCCTTGAGATTAAGAATTTCAATCACTGCTTGCCCAATGGCTTCTTCTTGAACCATATCTAAAAATTCCAAGGCACGATTATTAATAATAATTACTTTACCTCGCCGATCGGTTGCAATTACTCCATCAGTCATATGCTTCAGGACTGAATCGAGACGTTTACGCTCGGACTCGGTTGTTTCTTGGGCTTCTTTGACACGGACAGATAAATAGTTAATTGTTTCAGCAAGCTCACCAATTTCATCCTTGGCATGGACCACCACTTCACCCGTATAATTGCCCTCAGCAATTTTTTCAGCCTGGTCACGCATCTCTTGGAGGGGTCTGGTGATCCCGGTCGATACTAAAATTGATAGGACTGTGGCAAAGGCCAGTGATACAGCAGAAGAAGTCACAAAAATAGTAACAATATTTTGCACCTGGCTATAAACTGTCTCCAGATTGACATCAACCACCATCAATCCAATATTTTCCCCTGAAGATTGGCGGCTGGTAACCGGTGTAATAAAAGTCTTGGCTCGGATATTTTGATTGGGATCAAAATATACCTTCTCCTGAGTGCCCCCAGATAGCAAGGCTTGTTCCACCTCCGGACTGGTTGAACGCCGACCAATTGCCGATAGCATGGTCGGATTACCAGTGGCCATCAAAAAGCCATCTTCATCTAGAATCTGAATTTCATTTAAAATGGCATTATTAAAGCGGCGAATAGTTTCGTTTAACTGCTGGTTGCGCTCAACTTCCGACAGATTATCATTTTCTAAAATGGGTTGGATAGCATCCATCAGATAGTTAGTTTGCACCTGAACTTGCTCATCAAAAGAGGCCAACATCTCAGCCTCAAGTTGCTGAATAAAGTAGGCCCCTATTAGTTGCAAGGATAACAAAAGCAGCATAAAGAAAACGAAGGGAATTTTAAAGTGAATGGATTTCATTTTCTTGGCTGCTTGCAGGATATATTCTTTAGCAGGCATGGTGCTTACTCCTGGTCAGGATTTTTAATAAAGTAGCCGACACCTCGTCTGGTCATCAGTAAATTAGGATGGCTAGGGTTTTCCTCAATCTTCTCCCTTAGGCGTCTGACTGTTACATCCACCGTCCGCACATCACCAAAATAATCGTAGCCCCATACCGTTTGTAAAAGATCTTCTCTCGTCATCACCTGACCAACATGCTGGGCCAAATAATGTAAAAGCTCAAATTCACGATGCGTTAAGTCCAATTCTTCGCCATGTCGACTAGCAGCATAAGCATCTTCATGAATAATTAGGTCGCCAATCACAATTTGTTTATTTGCCACCTCATTAGTAACAGCTTCAGCCTCTCGCAACTGAGCCGTCCGGCGTAAATTAGCCTTAATTCGAGCCACAAATTCCCGATTTTGGAAGGGCTTGGTGACATAGTCATCGGCACCCAGCTCCAGACCTAATACCTTATCTATCTCATCATCTTTGGCTGTTAACATAATAATAGGCACCTGGCTAGTTTTTCGAATTTCCCGGCAAACTTCTAGGCCATCTTTTTTTGGCAGCATTAAATCAAGTACGACCAGATCAGGATCTTCAGCGGAAAATTTTTCCAGTGCTTCTTCCCCGTCACCAGCTGTCACTACCTGGTAACCCTCTTTCTTCAAGTTAAAAGTTAAAATATCAGCAATCGGCTTTTCATCGTCAACAACTAGAATCTTACTCATAATTACTTTCACCTCTATATCTAGTAGGAGCTAGGTCCTACTGGTTCATAGCTGCAGTTTTTCTCATACTTCTCTTTATTATAACGGAGATAGGTCGTAGTTGCCAAGTTCTCGGGTTATAAGTATACAAAAAAGGCCGAGGGGGTAAACTCGGCCTTTTTTTATCAATGTTAGTTAATTACATTTGAACAGCGAAGCTTGGATACCAGTATTCGCTCACTGTACCATAACCAACTGTTTGACCTGGCTGTGGTGAATGGATATAACCATTATCACCAGTAGAGATGGCTACGTGGTAAGGATTACCATAGTCACCCCAGAATAGTAGGTCACCTTGTTGAGCTGATTCAACAGCAATTTGCGGACCAGCGTATTGTTGCTCACCAGTCCATGAACCAACTTCTCGACCTTCAGCTTCGCGGTAAACATATTGTACGAAACCTGAACAATCAAAACCACCTGGTTGACGACCACCCCATACATAAGGTGTGCCAACATATTGATCAGCTACTTCTAAGACGCTAGAGCCATTGTGTTGCGTTTCTGCAGCTGGCGCGGCTTCTTGAACTGGCTCAGCCACAACTTCTTCTTCCACTGGAGCAGTTTCTGCTGGTGCTTCTTCTTTAACCGGTGCTGGCGCTTCGACAGCCGGTGCTTCATAAGCAACTGGTTGGGCTACTGGTGCTGCCTCTTCAATTGGTGCAGTTTCTGCTTCAGTAACTGTTACAGTTTCTTGGGCTGGAGCTGGTGCTGCTTGAACAGCTGGCGCTACTTCTGCATCTACTGCAGTAGCTTCAGCTGAGGCTGGTGCTGCAGCTGCTGTTTCCGCAGTAGCTACAGGTGTTTCCTCTTTAGCTTCAGCTTTAGGAGCTACTTCCTCTGTAACTGTAGCTTCAGTTGATTCTACTTCATTTGAACTTGTAGCTGCTACTTCTTGCTCACCTACAGCTTCTGAAGCTGGCGCAACAAGCTCTTCAGCAATTGGTGCTACTTCTTCAGCTTGATAAGCAACAGCTTGAGCAAGTTCAGCTTCATCAAGCTTATCCGTTTCAACTACTGCTGGTTCGGCTTCAACGGTAGTTTCTTCAGCGACTGCTGGCTCTTCAACAACTGGCGCTACAGTCGCTGCTTCAGCCACTTGGCCTGCAACTACCAACTGTTGACCAATAAAAATCAAGTCGCCTTGGATATTGTTTAAAGCACGTAAGCTGTCTGCAGTTGTCCCGAATTGGGCAGCGATTTTGTTTAAGGTGTCGCCTGCTTGTACAGTGTAAACATTTTGTCCATCAGTTGCTTGGCTTTGACCTACAACTTGTGGTAATTCAGGAATCACTAGCGTGTGACCAGCGATAATTAAGTCGCCTGAATCAGTAATGCCATTAGCGGCTTTTAAATCATCTAAAGTAACATTGTGCTTTTGGGCTAAGTCGGTTAAAGTGTCACCCCATTGGATGGTATAGTCATCAGCGACAACACTTGGTGCGATTGCGACTAAGGCTGCCGTTGTGGCTAAGGACGTTCCTAACATTGATTTAACTGAAAAACTCATAATTTAATATTTACCCCCTGAGTTATGATAAATCATATTATACAGGCTTGGATTTCTTTTTGGGTAACAAATAGATTACAAAAATTTAATAAATTTCGACTTTATATAACATAGTTAAGCAGATTTCAGTTTTTCTCAGCAAACAATTTTTTAAGATAGGACAGCTGATAAGGCAGCTTTCCCACCGCCCGAATGGTTTAAAAATTTTCCTAAAAAGTCTATCTTTTAAATATTTTGTAATATATCTGTAATATTTAAAAGTTTTTAGGCTCACTAGTGGGCATTCTTTTCTTAGTGTTCTATAATGAAGTTAAATAAGCAAAGGAGCTAGTAACCATGAAACTATTTAATTATGTCACTGATAATGGTAAGAAATTAGCTGTCGTCATCGGAGAAGCCAGCTACGATTTAGATTTCTTAGGTGAAACTTTTAATTATGCGGTACCAAGCGATATCAAATCCTATTTGGAGCACCCTAGTCATTACCAGTTAGCGGATCTCATTCGGGTAGCGGAACGCGAACCGGTTATCCAAGCTGACCAACTTGATACTCATAATATTTCTTTTGCACCAATTATCGAAAATCCCTCTAAAATTATTTGCGTGGGCCTAAATTACGCTGACCATGCTGCTGAAGTTAACATGGCGGTACCTGAGGCCCCCGAAATATTTTCAAAGAGTAATAATGCCATTACTGGCCACCAACAAACTATCTATGTGCCTAAAACAGTTAGCCAGTTAGACTATGAAGCTGAACTAGTCATTGTAATTGGCAAAGCAGGCCACAATATTAGCCTTGATCAAGCTGACCAACATATTTTCGGTTATACAATCGGTAATGACTTGTCAGCCCGTGACCTGCAATTTAAAACCAGTCAGTGGTATTTGGGTAAAACCCTGGATGGTTTTGCCCCGATTGGCCCTTACTTAATTACCCGTGACCAATTTAACCTGGCCAACAGTCGGATAGGCCTTAAACGTAACGGCAAAATTGTGCAAGACGCCTCAACAGCTGACTTAATCCGTAAGCCACAAGAACTAGTAGCCTACCTATCCCAATACATGCAACTACGCCCAGGTGACCTTATTTTTACTGGTACACCACATGGCGTTGTTTCCGGCTTAAAACCAGACCAACAAGAATGGGTTGGTCATGGTGAGGAACTCACTGTCTTTATCGAAGGCATCGGTCAACTCACCAATATTATCAAATTTACTTAAGGAGATTTATATGATAAAAATTCAAGAGGCTAGCCAAGCCACTGATATTAACTACTTGGAGGATTTATATTACGCCAGCTTCCCTCCCGTTGAACAGATTGTTTTTGATAAATTATTAGATTTAAGTAACCAAAACAAACTGGACTTGCTTTATTTAGAACAAGATGGTGAGTATGCCGGTTTGGCCTTTTGCTCGGCTCAAGATGACTATGTCCTACTCAACTACTTCGCAGTAGACGCCAAGCAACGTGGTGGCGGCCTGGGTAGCCATGCGCTCGCTGCTTTAAAGACTTATTATCCTGATAAAATTATGTTCTTGGAAAGCGAATTTCCTCATTCTCACGCAGCTAATCACCAAATGCGCCGACGTCGGTTAGGCTTCTATGAGCGCAATGGTTTTTCCGCTCAGGACTATATTATCCACATGGACGGTGAAGATTATGTCATTTTCTGCCAGGACGGTGAGACTATTAGTTCAGATGCTTATCTTGAATTTTGGAAAAATTATATGGGTAGTGAGGCCCTCGATAATACTTACGTCGCAGAGAATCTTAGCTTAGAAAAAAACTAATCAGTTAAAAAGCCGCTCAAACCTAAAAATAATATAGGTTTGGCGGCTTTTGCTTTTCTAGCTCATCATGGCCTCGATTCAACTTAAGGCTCTAGCGCCTGAAGTTGATCAATTTCAATATTTTTTTCTTGGTAACCAGCCACATCGAAACCATTAAGATTATAAAACTCATGCATAAAGAGGTCGTAAGCCGTAAAATCTGTATTAAAGTTGTCTTCATTTATTTGTTGGACCAGCTCGGTCGTTTTAGCCTGGATATCAGGATCCAACTCCCAAGCATCTGGACGCAAACGTCCCTCATCATCATAAAGTGGTTGGTCACCATAGATCATATCGCGATAAATCCGATGCTTATGCATGATTGGTGTTTCATGTTTACCTGCCTCTGCCATCACTTTGTATAGGGCCAGGCAGTAAACCGGAAAGAAAGGAATAACAGATGAAGCCTTAGTAGTAACAGCTGTTGAGACACAAACTAGGGCTTGTCCGTCAATGTCAGCTAAAAGATTATTTATTTCCCCTGCCTTAGCATCACAGTCAGCTTTAGCCCGGCCCAAAGTGCCATCATGGTAATAAGCTCGATTAAGGTCAGAACCCAGATAAGAATAAATTACTGTCTTGACGCCATCAGCTAGCACACCGGCTTCTTTTAGTGTCTTCATCCAGATTAGCCAATCCTCACCTCCCATTACTTTGACCGTCTCATCAATTTCTTCCTGGCTAGCAGCTGCCAGGGTCTTTTGGTAAAAAGTTTCCTTTTGTAGATTGATATCAGGGCCGACTACTTCCTGACCGATAGCCTTGATTGCTGAAGTGTAGACCTGACCCGTTTCTGGATCAGTACGTCGCCCAGTAGCTAAAGAATAAACTACTAAATCAACCTGTCCGCCAAAATCCTCTTTAATGTAGTCAATAACCTCTTGCTTTAATTCATCAGTGAAGGCATCCCCAATAATATTTTTGGCAATCAAGCCATCCGCTTCAGCTGCCTGCTTAAAAGCAATATTATTGTACCAACCCGGCGTGCCCAAATTCCTTTCTGACTTGGGCCCTTTTTCATAAGACACACCAATCGTATCAGCACCCGCCCCAAAAGCTGTTGAAATACGGGTAGCCAAGCCATAAGAAGATGAGGCACCTAATACTAGCACCTTTTTTGGCCCCTGGTAGCTACCATTTTTCTTAACATAGTTAATTTGGTTGTAAACCTCTTGCTTACAGCCCAAGGGATTGACCCCCATCAAAACATTTCCCCTCATGGTTGCTTGTGGTTGAATTGCCATACTAAATCTCCTTTTACTTTTTTTAACATTGTATCAGATTTATATGGTTTTAGAAACTAGTTGACCTAGTTAAAGTCAAGGCAATGCCAAAATGATCACTGACCTGCGGCATAGCTTGGCCGTCGAATAAGGTTTGGTAGCTTTGAACATTCAGATTAGGGCTAACAAAGAAGTAGTCAATTCGTTTGGCAGCATCATCGCCCTCCCAACCATCTATTTCACCCGGTACCGTGGCTTGCCCCTGAGGACTAGTTGCCATTCGGTAAGCATCTAACAGGTCGCTCGTGGCTAAGACATAATCATAGCCTTGATCGTTGACATGAGCTAACTGATTAAAATCACCACCCACAATTTTACGACCACCACTAGTAAGGATTTTCCGGGTTTGGTCCCATTCTGCTTGAAAACTTTGTCCCGGGTACTCATCATCTACTGACTGCCACCAGGAATAATGACCAGAAACTAATTCCAAATCTTTTTCAGATAGGTGAACCGCTAAAACCACACGTCGTCGATAGTCCTGGTAGTCCTGGTTGGTTGAAATGCGTTGACATCTAGCAGCAAAAGAACTTTTAGCGAGAATGGCTAACCCTTCATCATATTTGCCATATCCCACGTGGGCAGGAGTCCAAGACCAGTAGTAAGGGTAGTCTAAAAGCTTTAATAGCTGATAGGCATAATTCGATTGTTTTATAGGAATATCGACCTCTTCATGACTGGGCCGGATAAACCGGGTGGGCTTGACCACTGGGTCAGCCAGCAATTGATTGACTTCTTGTAAGAGAATATAGTCGTAATCCTGGTCATTAATATGCTGAGCTAAGCTCGCTAATTTTTCCAATGGCTGGTCTTCTTCCCAAGCATGGACATTTAAGGTCATTATTTTCATCTACTTACCTCCCTAATGTAAATCGGACAAATCTTGATATCCTTATCTTAACCTACAAATATCTTTATTGGCTACCGAGCTAATCTAGCTCAAGTATAAAAAAGTAGCTGGGAATTTCCCAGCTACTTTTTTTATCTCTACTGTTTAATCGTGGCAATGCGACTGCCACGCGCTTGCTGGCCAGTTTGCTCTAATTTAAATTCTGATTTATCGGTCATATTAGTGAAGGCTACAATAACGTCGCTAGCTTTACCTGCGGCTTCAACAGCTTGGATATCCATATGGCCAATTTCTTGACCAATATCAACCAAGTCGCCTTCAGCAACTATGATTTCAAACAGCTCCCCTTCAAGTTCAACCGTATCAATACCTATATGAACTAGGACTTCAGCCCCGTTATCGGTAGTAATGCCCAAGGCATGTTTGGTTGGAAAAACAGATTGCACAACCCCTTTAACCGGCGAAACTAATTCACCGTTACTTGGCTTAATGGCAAAACCATCACCCATCATCTTATTAGAAAAGACCTCGTCAGAAACTTCAGCAATAGCGGTTACTTGGCCATCAACAGGTGTCGCTACCTCTTCAGCAGCGGCTACTTCTTCAACTTGGTCAGACTTGTTATCTGCTGCTGTTCCCTTAATTTCTAAATTTGGAATATCTTGACCTGAATCAAGCACATCTTGGATATCTGACTTAAGTACATCAGCCTTAGGGCCATAAACGGCTTGCACACCACGATCTTTT
The DNA here is from genome assembly GCF_001543245.1 of Aerococcus urinaehominis. Taxonomy (GTDB): domain Bacteria; phylum Bacillota; class Bacilli; order Lactobacillales; family Aerococcaceae; genus Aerococcus; species Aerococcus urinaehominis. Next base: position 1,235,093 of record NZ_CP014163.1, on the reverse strand, counting down.
AAGACAAAACCACGCGCCCCGTTCTTGAGCCACAGCTCTTTGTCCCCAACTTGACTTTCATCCTGGACGGTCACCCGTAAGCGAGTCATACAAGCATCAACAAATTCAATATTATCTGGCCCACCTAAGAGATTGATAATGTTATAAACTTCTTGATTTGCATCGACCGCATTAGCTTGACTAGCTTCGGCTTGATCAGCCTGGGTAGCCTCATAATTACCATTACGGCCAGGCGTTGCGTAGTTGAATTTACGGATAAAGAAGTTAGCAATAAAGTAGGAGATGACAGCAAAAAGAGCTGTAACCCATACAAAGTTAAAGAGGTCACCTAAAATACCAGCATTAGCAATCAAGGGAATCCGGGTAATTAACTCAATTACCCCAAATGAGTGGACACGGAGATTCACTAAATCCGCCATGGCAAAAGCCAAACCTTGCAAACCGGCATATACTAAGTATAGCGGCATAGCGGCAAACATGAACATAAATTCTATCGGTTCAGTTACCCCTGTCAAGAATACTGCCAAAGCTGTTGAAATATACATAGATTTATAGGCATCTTTTTTATCCTGGTCAACATTTCGATACATAGCATAGGCAACCCCCATGGTAATACCCATAGAACCTATCATCTGGCCGACTTTGAAACGAGCTGGCGTTACATTATTTAGCAAGCTTTGATAAGCCTGGCTGTCACCTGCTTGACGTAAGTTAGCCAAGTCGCTTGCCCAGGCAAACCAAAGTGGGTCTTGTCCTTGTACAAGCTGACCCATATTAGCTCCAGTTAAAATTTCATAGGTACCACCAATTTCCGTATAATTAATTGGAATAGTTAGCATATGGTGGAGACCAAATGGTAGTAAAAGACGTTCCATGGCACCAAAGACAAATGGTGCTACAAAGGGTGCTGTTTCTTGAGAAGAAGCAATCCAAACCCCAAAACTATTGATAGCGGTCTGAATAAATGGCCAAACTACTGAAAGAATTAGGGCCGCAATAGCTGACCAAAGAATAACGACAAATGGCACAAAGCGTTTGCCATTAAAGAATGATAAAGCATCCGGTAATTTGCGGAAATTGTAGTATTTATTATAGGCTGTTGCCCCCATAAAGCCAGCAATAATCCCAACAAATACCCCCATATTTAAGGCTGGGGCTTCTAGGACACTAGTGAAATAACCGTTCACTGGGATGACCTGGCCAAAAAGCGTTGTTGTGGTTGCGCTTGCATCGGCCAGCATCTCTGGGGTTACGCCAAAAATAGATCCTGTGATTCGGTTTAAAAGTACAAAGCCAATAGCGGCTGCAAAGGCACCACCAGCACGGTCACGGGCCCAGGAGCCACCAATTGCCACTGCAAAAAGCAAGTGAAGATTACCGATAATGGCCCAACCGATATTAGCCACTACATCGCCCAAAGTTACTAGGAAAGCCCAATCTGGATTGATTAAGGGAATAGTAGCCCCCAAACTAATCATTAAACCGGCAGCGGGCATAACTGCAATAACGGCCATTAAGGACTTACCAAATTTTTGCCAAAAATCAAAAGAGAAAAATTTCTTCATTTCTGCCACTCCTTATATTATTTTCCTTATAATAATATAATGAAAGCGCTACAAAAACAAGAGAAACAGGAGAATTCACCAAAAATTATGCAATCGTTTGCAAATAATCCAGGTTAATCGCTCAATTCCAGGTTTGCATAAACCAATTTTTGTTTTTTACTCAGCTCTGGCTGGTAAGTATAGCCTAGACTAGTAAAATCCTTAAAGCTCGCCAACGAAAAATCCTGGTAAAGCAAGAGATAGTTAGCTAGTTGACCGCGCAATTTTTTAGCTGTTGCTGAAGGCGCCGCTTTCTGCGTCCGAGCATCCCTAAGAAATACTATATCAATCACTTCATTTTCTTGACGATTAACTAGGTTAGCAAACTCTTGAGAGGCTAAGTTAAAAATTCTATAGCCTTGCAGCTGGTCATGGTAGTTATCCAACCAGGCCTGGCGTAGACTAGTATCCCCTAGATTGAGTCGACAATTAAAATCTAACCGATAAGGATTAATTGCTTGGCTAGGTTTAAGCGGGCCATAGAGCGCTGACAGGATACGCAGGTGTTGATCACAGAACTCGGAATCCAACTGATCAAAGTGTAACTGGCGAAAAGCCAGACCCTGATAGGTTGCTTTAGCAGGTTTAGCGTAATCATCTAGCAAGCGTTGGTAGCATGCCACAACTTGCTGGGCCTTATCTGCCTTGATTTTAAAAATCTGACCGATTTGCTCTAAATTCATCTCTAAAAGAGTTGACCGAACATGATTACTATATGCATTAACTAAAGGCCGTTCTTGACCCACTGTCATATCCATCTCCTTGGCTGGTGATAGGATAATTATCTCTTTCATATACTCACCTCAATCAAATTTTATCATAGCTGACTAGGCGTCAGCCCGGATTACTTTATTTCGAAACAGAAACAATGTATACTAGGATTGTAACTTGTTCAGTATAAAAGGAGGATTTTATGGGATTACTAGTAGATGGTAAATGGGTTGACCAGTGGTATGATACCGAGTCAACAGGTGGACGCTTCGTCCGTAAAGATTCACAATTTAGAAATTGGATTACCCCGGATGGCCAACCTGGTCCAACAGGTGAAGGCGGATTCAAGGCGGAAGCTGATCGCTACCACCTCTATGTGAGTCTGGCTTGTCCTTGGGCTAGCCGGGCGATGATTTACCGTAGCCTAAAAGGCCTTGAAGACATGATTAGTGTATCTGTCGTTAACCCTGTCATGTTAGAACACGGCTGGACCTTCGAGGAAGGGCCTGGTGTGATTAGCGACCCAGTTTACCAAGCAGACTATATGTATGAGATTTACCAGCATGAGGACCCTGAATATACTGGTCGGGTAACTGTACCAGTTCTCTTTGATAAAAAGCAAAAAAGAATTGTTAATAATGAATCGGCTGATATTATCCGCATGTTTAATTCGGCCTTTGATGGGATCGGTGCCAAAGAAGGAAACTACAATCCTGATGAATTAATAGATGAAATCGACCGAGTCAATGATGAAGTCTATGATGCTGTTAATAATGGTGTTTATAAGGCTGGCTTTGCCACTGACCAAGATGTCTACCAAGAAGAAGTTAAAAAACTCTTCAAGGAATTAGATAAGTTAGAAAACCATTTGACTGACCACGACTACCTAGTCGGTGACCAGATTACCGAAGCCGACTGGCGCCTCTTCACCACCTTGGTTCGCTTTGACTCTGTCTATTTCGGCCACTTCAAATGTAACTTAAAAGAACTACGGCAATACCCTAAGCTATGGGAATACACCCGTCGCCTCTACAACTGGCCAGGTGTTAAAGAAACTGTTGACTTTGACCATATTAAAACCCACTATTACAAGAGTCATACTACCATCAATCCAAATGGTATTGTCCCTGCCGGTCCAGACATTGACTGGACCTGGTCAGCTGACGAAAAATAGTTGAGTGATTAAAAAATATGAACTTTGGCATGCAGGAATCAACGATTGAAAAAATTAGTAAATATTAGCCTTAATAAAAAAGACTGGCCGCGGCCAGTCTTTTTTAAGTAGGCAATTAATCTTCACGAATAACGTCACCTGAATTAGCATCGATAATTAAATCAACATCACCAGTTAGGTCAACTTCATAAACTAGGGTGTCACCTTCAAATTCAATTGTCCAGCCTTCAACAACTGCACCAGCAGTATGAGCTAGGGCTAATTCAATGATTTCCTCAGGAGACTTGAAGGTACCAAATTGAATTTCAGGACGAGCACCCTCTTGTGATTCCATTTCTTGGGCAACAACGTCACCAGTTTGTGCATCTACTTCAACTTCATAATCATAAGTATCATCATAACCATGGAAGTTATAGACGTAGCGGCCATCTTCTTCTTCGAATTCTACCTTATAGGCACCAGCCTGTGGTTGCTGTTCGTTAAAAATAGCTGTAGCATCTGCTAAACTAATTGCAAATTCTTGATTTTCTATACCTGTCGCAACGTTAGCGTTGGCTTGACTTGAAGCAGCTTGACTTTCGGTTTGGCTAGTTGCTTGACTTGAGGCAGCTTGACTAGTTGCTTCTGAGCTTGATGCTTGGTTGGCTTGATTTTGGTTAGAGCCACATGCAGCTAATACGAAAGCTGACGACAAGGTCACTAGGGCTAAATTTAATTTTTTCATTATAAATTCCTCCTTATTGCTATACTACTAGCCTATCGTAAATAAAAACGAATTCAAAGTAAAAGGCCTCAGAGAGTGGAAAAATCAGTCTCGAGGCCTAGTCCATCTAATTATTTATCGGTTAGCTTAGCTGTCACACTCGCTAACTTATCTTTTGTCTGTCCCTTTTTATCACGCCGATCGTCAATCTTAATCACTGTATAAACCCGATCAATACCTTTAGCAAAAACAGCCTCCTGCATTTGCCGAACTAGATCAAAAAGACGGTCGATATCCCCGGTTAAAATAGTTCCCATGGCCGTTAACTCCACTTCGACATCAGTTACATCCTTAACCACATCATAGGCGGCTGCCACATATTCGCTGACTGAGGTCGTTTCTGTCGCAATTGGTAATAAGGTCAATTCTAAAATAGCCATATTTAAGACTTCCTTTCCATATTTAGTTCTTCAAACTCTGCAGGGGAGCTGGCATCCGCCCCCCTCGATGGATAAAAGTATCAGGTTTAGTCAGATTAACGGGCGTTACTGGGGCGCGGCCAAAAAGGCCACCCCAATCTAACTGGTCACCTTCAGCCATGCCAATAGCTGGAATAACACGGACGGCTGTCGTTTTGGAATTAATCATGCCAATCGCCGCTTCATCAGCAATTATTGCTGAAATAATTTCAGCAGATGTGTCTCCTGGAATCACAATCATATCTAGTCCTACCGAGCACACTGCCGTCATGGCAGTCAAAGTAGCCAAAGACAGGTTACCAGCTTCAGTAGCAGCAATCATACCAGCATCCTCAGAAACCGGAATAAAAGCACCAGACAAGCCTCCCACACTGGACGAGGCCATAACGCCACCTTTTTTAACGGCATCATTTAAAAGGGCCAAAGTAGCAATAGTCCCATGGCCGCCTACTTGGTCTAGACCCATTTCTTCTAATATATAAGCTACCGAGTCCCCCACAGCTGGAGTTGGGGCCAAAGAAATATCGACAATCCCAAAAGGCACACCTAGACGGTCAGCCGCTTCACTAGCTACCAATTGACCTACCCGAGTAATCTTAAAGGCAGTCCGTTTAATCAGGTCCGCAACTTCCTGAATTGGAGCCTCCTTAGGCAACTTACTGAGGGCTGAGCGGACTACACCAGGCCCGGAAACACCAACATTAATCACCACATCGGCCTCCCCTGTCCCATGGAAAGCGCCCGCCATGAAAGGATTATCCTCCACGGCATTACAAAAAACAACTAACTTAGTGGCGCCCACACATTGGTTATCCTGGGTCAAGGTGGCACAATCCCTTACAACCCGCCCCATTAATGCGACCGCATCCATATTAAGACCGGCTCTGGTTGAGCCAATATTAACTGACCCGCACACCCGGTCAGTCTCAGCCAGTGCCTGGGGCAAAGACTCAATTAAAGCTCGGTCTCCTGGTCCAAAGCCTTTTTGCACCAAGGCTGAATAACCACCGATAAAGTTAACCCCTACATCTGCTGCTACCTGATCAAGAGTACGCGCGTACTTGAGTGGATCGCCACCAGAGGCTGCTAATAGATGGGCGATAGGCGTTACTGATATGCGCTTGTTAACAATAGGAATCCCATACTTAGCCTCCAAGGCTTCACCAGTCTTGACCAAATCTTTAGCTGATCGATAAATTTTATCGTAAACCCGTTGACAGGACCGGTCAATATCACTGTCCATACAATCCAAGAGAGAAATCCCCATAGTGATGGTCCGAATATCTAAATCCTCTTCATGAATCATAGTAATGGTTTCTAAAATACTTTCACGATTAATCATAGTTCCACCTATTCTTAATTAAACTCGGTGCATGTGGTTAAAGATTTCTTCGTGCATGACGTGAATCGTCATATCTGGATTAGAATCTTTTACCGCCTGCTGAAATTCTTCGAATTCTAGATTGATTTGATCAATTTCTACCAACATGGTCATAGTAAAATATTCCTGCATAATCGTCTGGCTAACATCAACAACATTGGCTTGGTTTTTGGCACAAACACTGGCTAAATCAGCTAAAATTCCCACCCGGTCCTTGCCAATTACAGTAATTACGGCACGCATTTTATTGTCCTCCTAGTTTTACTTCAATCCTAAAGCAATTTTTAATTGATCGCTTTTATCCGTCTGTTCCCAAGTAAATTCAGATCGGCCAAAATGCCCATAAGCAGCAGTTCGCTTATATACAGGCTGCTGTAAATCAAGCATTTTAATAATACCAGCTGGCGTTAGATCAAAGACCTGGCGAATAGCTGAAACTAATTGGTCACTGGTAAAGTCGCTCGTTGCAAATGTATCCACATAAATAGAGACTGGTTGGGCTACACCAATGGCATAGGCTAATTGGATCTCGCACCTATGGGCTAAGCCTGCTGCAACAATATTTTTAGCAATATAACGTGCTGCATATGAGGCTGACCGGTCTACCTTAGTTGCATCCTTACCAGAAAACGCTCCGCCGCCATGGTGGGCTGTTCCCCCATAGGTATCAACAATGATTTTTCTGCCGGTTAAACCCGAGTCTCCCACTGGGCCTCCGATAACAAATTTTCCAGTCGGGTTAATCAAGTAACGGGTCTGGTCGTCCAACCACTCAGCTGGCACCACGCTCTTTATCACGTGATTAATCACATCTTGGCGAACCTGATCTAGTGTTACCCCCTCATCATGTTGGGTAGAGATCACGATGGTATCAATTCGCTTGGGTTGGCCCTGGTCACTTTCAATTGTAACCTGGGTTTTGCCATCTGGACCTAAATAGTCTAGAATTCCTTCCTTACGTACCTGAGCTAGGCGTTGGGCTAGCTGGTGGCTGAGTGAAATAGCTAAAGGCATATAAGATGGCGTTTCATCGCTGGCATAGCCAAACATAATCCCCTGGTCGCCAGCACCAATCTCTTGACTGGTCCCTCGACTTTCCAGGGCATCATCGACTCCTTGAGCAATATCAGGTGATTGCTCATCTAAAGAAACTAAAACTGCTACCTGGTCAGCATCAAAACCAAAACGACCATCACAATAGCCAATTTCACGAATGGTTTGACGGACAATCGCCTGGATATCAACATAAGCAGTAGTTGTCACCTCACCAAAAACCAGGACCAAACCGGTATTAACAGCTGTCTCACAGGCTACCCGAGCGAGTGGATCCTGAGCTAGGATGGCATCCAAAATCGCATCTGATATTTGATCAGCCACTTTATCAGGATGCCCCTCAGTAACTGATTCTGATGTAAATAATTCTAAAGTCATATATTATATTCCCCCATTTTTTATATTGGTTACAAGGCACATTTACCACAATCAAGGTAAACCCTATCGGGAAGTTTGTAACTGGTCCCATTATACCCAAGCACTCTCTAAATTGATAGGTCCATTCTTAGGCATTTTTTTGCTAATTAATTATTAATACTAGCTTGATTAACTTTGAAAACCATTACATCAGTGCTATAATACAGGTGAAGGAAGATTTACTTCCACTAATTGAGGAGGGATTTATAATGAACAAGAAAAGTATGCTAACCCTCACTTCTCTGACTTTGGCTAGTGCCGCTGCGCTAGTAGCCAGCCAAGAAGCGGTTTATGCCGACCAAAACTACCAAGTCAAAAGCGGGGACAACCTTTATCGAATTGCCCTGAATCATGGTGTGAGCCTAGAAGAATTAAAGGCCGCTAACCATAAAACTGATAATTTTATCCAAGCCGGTGACTTGTTAGTCATTCCACAAGCTAGCGATACACAAGCTGAAGCTGATAGCGAAAATGATACAGAAACGAATCATTCAGTAGCCGAAGTGACAGATCCAGCAGCTGGCTTTACAAGTAACCAAGCAGCCATCGATTATGCCAAGGCTAATTTTGACTGGCACCTCCATAAAGAATGGCGGGTTGACTACAAGGATGGCCGTTACTTTGTCCATTTCGAACCCCTGCAAGCGCAAGCTGAACCAGAAAAACCAGCGGATAAACCCGCTGAAAAGTCTGACGAACCAGCAAAACCGAGTGAAAACAAGGCAGAAGTTAACGGACAGGCCATCTACACCGTTCAAGCTGGTGACTACTACTATAAGATTGCGCAACGTTATGGGGTCACTGTTGAGGCCTTGAAGAAGGCCAATAAAGCGACTTCCAACTTCTTACAAATTGGTGATAAATTAGTCATTCCTGGCCAGGTAGATACAGATAAAAAAACTGACCAACCAGCCGATAAGCCAAGCAATCAACCCGCTGATAAAGCAGAAAAAACAGTTGAGCCAGCCAAAACTTATACTGTAAAAGCTGGTGACTACTATTACAAGATTGCTAAGGCACACGGAGTCACTGTTGAGGCTTTGAAAAAAGCTAATAAAGCGACTTCTAACATGTTATATCCTGGTGATAAGCTAGTCATTCCTGGCCTAAATCAAACTGCAGACAAGCCTGATGAAAATAAACCAGAAAAAACCGACCAGGATGGATTAAAAGCCTTCAGCAAGCTTAATGATGCAGTTAAATTTGCCAAAGATAACTTTGACTATAAAAAACATGACCAATGGTATGTAGACTATGTTAAAGATGGCTACCATGTTTTCTATGACTTCAAGGATGGTGGCCGCAAGGAGGTCACTCCTAACCAGCAAGCAAATCAAAAACCAGCTGACCAAGCTGTAAGTAAACCAGAAATCAAGCAAACAGAAACTACTTATACCGTTAAAGCTGGTGACTACTACTATAAGATTGCCAACAAGTTCAATGTGTCTGTGGCTGATTTGAAAAAGGCTAATAAGGCTACTTCTAACTTCTTACAAGTCGGAGACAAACTGATCATTCCTGGCCAAGGTAAGCAAGCAAAACCAGGTCAGGCTAATCAAACTGACCAGCGGCCAGCTTTGAATAGTAACGAAGCTGCTAAGCGCTATGCTGACAAGCACTTCGATGCGCGTAAACATAAATCTTGGTATATCACTTATGAAGATGGTAAATTTATGGTCAACTACAAATTACGTTAACCATCCTATATTTGCTTCACAAAAAAGCTAGCCGAATTGGCTAGCTTTTTTTTACTACCGCACTTTCTTTTACCCATTTAATTAGATCGTGAGCTAAGTTATCAAGCATGGCTGTAGGGACCGCAGAAAAAGAAATGAACAGAATATTTTCCCAACCAGCCTGACAAATACTTGAAAAATCAGCCAGGCTACGGATTTTAAGGCCAGCTGATCCAGCCATTTTTTTGAACTGGACCAAATCAAAGCTTTGACTAGGCTTAAAGAGTATATGTAGCCCCGCTTCTTCTCCATATACCTGGCCAGCTGGATCATACTTAGACAAGGCTTTAATTATTTGGTCGCGCTTACGACCGTAATAGCGTCTAGTACGGTTTAAGTGATTAGCAAACTCACCCTGCCTCATAAACTCACTTAGTGCTAGTTGGGTCAAACTAGAGACTGTTGAAGATAGATGGGAAAATTTGTCTTGATAGCGGACTACTAAATGACGTGGGAGGACCATATAAGCTACCCGTAAGCCAGGCGCTAGCGTCCGGGTAAAAGACCCAAAATAAATTACCCGGTCCTGGTGGTCTAAATGTTTGAGTGACGGGATAGTTAGACCACCATATTTAAATTCACTATCATAGTCATCTTCAATAATATAGCGGTTGCCACCAATCTGCAGCCAATCTAACAGTTGTAGTCTTTTTTTCATGGGCATAATTGATCCCGTGGGGTACTGGTGTCCAGGGGTAACACACACCCAATCTGCTGGCGAAGCAGCCAGAGCGTCCAAATCTAGTCCATCACTAGCCAGAGGTATTGGCCAAGTCTTGACCTGACTGAGATGGTTTAAATGGCTAGCCTTTAGATAGCCCGGATCTTCCAAAGCCAGGTCCAGGGGCTGGTCAAACAACCTGATTAGGTCTGTGAAGAGCTGGTTAAAACTAGCACCAATTACCACTTGGTCAGCCTGGCAGGGCACGGACCGAGAAACTTGTAGATAATTTTGAATCTGCTGGCGCAAATCAACTAAACCCTGGTGGCTAAACTGGTCTAAAATCAGGCTATCTTCTCCCGCTAAAATATGACGATAAATTTGGCGGTACTTAGTGTAGGGGAAAATATCCTGGTCAGGAATTGACTTACTGAGATCTAATTGGTAATCATTAGATGATTGCTCTGTTGACCTCGCCTGGTTGGGCTGAGTTGGAGGTGTTAGCGTCTGGTAGCTAATATCACAGACATAGTAACCAGATCGTTCTTTGGATTGGATATAACCTTCTACGAGGAGCTGGTCATAGGCGCGTACTACTGTATTTTGACTAATACCATTATCAAGGGCCAGCTGCCGCTTGCTGGGTAGCTTATGGCCAGCTAGTAAGTGGCCAGTCATTATTTGATTTTTAAGGTAATGATAGATCTGCTGGTAACGGGGTTGCTGGCTATCCTGGTCAATAGGAATTAACATGGCAGACCTCCTAAAGTGTATTTACCCCCTATTTTAGCATAGCTGTCTTGGTAGAAAATTAACTTTACAAAAGTCTCGACTCTTTTATATCATTTAGGGGTGTGCTACAGTAGTAGCGAATATACTTTAAGGTGGGGAAAACATGAGAAAAATTGGTTTTGATACAGACAAGTATCTACAAGAACAATCTGAAAAAATCCTCAGTCGAGTTGCTGGCAAGGATAAACTCTATTTAGAATTTGGGGGCAAACTTATCGGTGACAAGCATGCTAAGCGGGTCCTGCCGGGCTTCGACGAGGATGCCAAGATGAAGCTCTTGCAAACCATTCGTGACAAGACTGAAATTATTATCTGTATCTATGCGGGTGATATTGAATCCAACAAAATACGTGGCGACTACGGCATCCCCTATAATGAAGAAGTATTACGTCTAATCCGTGAATATGAAAATTACCATATACCGGTTAATAGTGTCCTGCTTACCCGCTATGCTGGCCAGCCAGCTGCCAAGGGTTTTATTAAGAACCTTGAAAACCGTGGCATTAAGGTATACACCCATCAGGCTATTGCAGGTTATCCAACTGATATTGAAGCTATTTTTGGCCCTGAAGGCTTTGCCAAAAACGACTATATCGAAACAACCAAACCTGTTGTGGTTGTGTCAGCACCAGGCGCAGGTTCTGGTAAATTGGCTACCTGCCTCAACCAACTCTACCATGAGCATAAACGGGGTATGAACGCCTCTTACGCCAAGTTCGAGACCTTCCCCGTTTGGAACCTGCCCCTTAAGCATCCAGTTAACATTGCTTATGAGGCTGCCACTGTTGACCTCAATGATGTTAATATGATCGATAACTACCACTATGAAGCCTACGGTGAAGTGGCGGTTAACTATAACCGTGATATCAATATGTTCCCCGTGATTAAAAGAATTATTGAAAACATCACTGAGGCCCCCTCTATTTACCAATCACCAACTGATATGGGCGTTAACTACATTGCTTCCGGCATTATCGATGACGAGGTAGTTATTAAGGCTGCTAACCAGGAAATTATCCGCCGCTACTTCAATATTGAAAATGACTACTTTAAAGGCCATGCCGACAAGCAGGTCCGCCGACGGATGCAAATCATTATGGAAGAAAGTGACCTACAGCCAACTGACCGAGTCGTGGTACAACCAGCCCGTGACTATGAAGCCAGTGTTCAAGACCGTCTAGGCGTTGACAACATCCAAGGTGTGATGGCCCTGCAACTAGCTGACGGCCAGATTGTCACTGGACGTAATGGTGACGTCATGGACGCTTCAGCTGCTATTATTGTCAATAGCCTAAAAACCTTAGCCGGTATTAACGATAATATTGATCTGGTAGCACCCATGATTTTAAATACCATCCAAGAACTCAAGCGCGATGCTCTCAGTAATCGGGTCCAAGCTTTAAATGCTAATGAAATTTTAATCGCCCTAGCTATTTCTGCCGTCACTAACCCAACTGCCAAAATTGCCTATGACCAGTTAGACCAGTTGGTTAACTGCCAAGCCCACGCCACCTTCATGCCTTCCCTAGAGAATGAACAAGTGCTGAAACGTCTGGGTATTGACATTACAAGCGATGCTAATTACGCCAGCAAAAATCTTTATAATAGTTAAACCTTTAATCGTAAAGCTGTGACCAAGCGAGTCACAGCTTTTATTTGCTTAAAAGCTTATTATATTAGGAAATTAGCTATATTTATTGCCTTTTCCTTGGCTAATTGTAAATTTTATGTAAAATTGATGTAAATTTGTAGTCAATTACCTTTACATTAAATTTACAATCAGCTATAATTCTCAGTGTTAATAAATTTTAAAAGAGAAAGGAGGCCAATCATGAATAACCTACCAATCGCAGCAGCTTTAGAAGCTATTTTTACAATTTTCCGCAATAAATAATCTGACTGGTATTTATTAAGGCCGTTTTTATGATAGAATGTAAGTGTTAACAAGACTAAATTCATAATAACGGAGGTAAGATAAATGGTTGCAAAAGACCCAAACTGTGGCTATTGCCAACAAGGTGAATTATTAAATAACTTTGGCTACCTAGTGGGGGAACTGGAACACAGTCTAGTTATCCTATTTAGAGAACAAAGCCATCATGGACGTATCATCGTTGCCTACAAGGAGCATGTTTCAGAGCTGGTGGATATTGATGCGGAAACCCGTCATGCTTATTTTGATGAAATTGCGCAAGTAGCAGAAGTCATGCATGAACTATACCAACCAGACAAAATCAATTATGGTGCCTACGGTGATGGCGGTAGCCACCTCCACTTCCACTTAGTGCCTAAATACGAAGGTCAAGTTGAGTGGGGCACACCTTTTGCCATGAACCTAGATGAAAAATACCTGAATGAGGAAGAATATGAAGCTATGGCCGAGGAACTTCGTGCTAAGCTACCTCTTAAATAATCGTAATATTGAAAAAACCCGGAGCTAGTTAACTAGCTCCGGTTTTTTTGCGTCCCCTATTATAACTTATGATATGAATTAATAATCAAGCTAAAGAATTTTATTTAACTAAATAAATAATTCCTTTCTTTGTTGGACCAATACCCAAGCTGATACGAACATCGCACAGGCAAAAATTAACACAGCTGGCAATCCCATTAGAGCCAGAATTTGCCCACCGATAGCTGAGGCTAGCATGATGGAAAAATCAAATACAGTGGATTGGACTGATACAGCAATATCCCCGGCCTTGGGTGCTTGCTTGATCACGGCATTCTGTAACAAGACTGACAGGGGGCCATAAGATAAGCCCCATAATCCCATTGCTAGCCCACCTAACCAGGTCCACTTAGCTAGAAAAAGAAAAATCAGCATAGTGACGACACCGCAGGCAATAACCGCACCGAGTAATTGGTGGAAATGCTGATCAATAAAGCGACTAACAATCACCATGGATAAAATAGCACCCATCCCAAAAATCAGCTGGCTAGTCGTAATGGCTAGACCAATCCGGTCTGATACCAACTGAATAAAGGCATAACTAGCATATTGACCCATAACATATAGTAAGACTAGCAAGAGCACCGTTTGAACATTTTTACGCTTGATAATATTAATCGGCGATACCGTATCCTGGGCAGGTCGACCTGGGACTGATGGCAATGCAAACAGCCCTAGACCAGCTACCAATAGACACAATAAAGTAACAGCATAAAAACTCCAAGACCAGGTTAAGCTCTGACCCAATTTAGTCAGCAAAGGCAGACCCAAGCTAACACCAATAGTTGAGCCAGATAATACGATAGTCATAATCTGGCCAGCTCGGGGTCCATCCGCTACCTGGCGGGCATAGGTACCAATTAAAGGCCAGAACATGCCCACACATAAGCCCGTGATCATGCGTCCAATAATAGCCATAGCAAAGTTGGCTGCTGAACCAACAATAAAATTACCTAAGGCAAAACCTAGCGCGACACCAATCAAAACATAGCGGCGA